>CP128433.1:3952500-4252500 GCA_032615215.1 Microbulbifer sp. MKSA007
ATCAGCGTTTCGCCAATTCGGCGGGTTAAAATCAACATTACCTACTTCTCCTTGATCATCCTGTGATAAAGAGCAGCCGGCGTTCCCCTGGAACTGCTCTTACTTGGTCATCATAACCGGATGGCGGTGCACAAAAGGCTAAAAACTAACCTTCACACTCTTCAGTATTGACCAGTCGAACAAAATCTCAACAGGTTGCATGCTACGTCGAGCCACTGAATTGTAATTGGTTGTTTTTTCCGCCTGCAGGCCGGCTATAAAATCTCGCTACCTTTCTTTGTCTGAAAGCTCAAATTCGCTATGCAGCGCCCGGACAGCCAACTCTAAATAACGCTCGTCAATAATCACTGAGATCTTAATTTCAGAAGTAGTGATCATTTGGATATTAATATTGTCTTCACCCAGGGCACTAAACATACGACTAGCCACATTTGCATGTGAACGCATACCTACGCCAACAATAGAAACCTTGGCGATCTTGTCGTCTGTGATCACCTCCCGCGCACCAAGTTCCGCAGAAACTCGCTCTAAAACATCACGAGCCTTACCTAAATCATTGCGGTGAACAGTGAAGGTGAAATCAGTCGTGCCATCGACAGCACTGATATTTTGAACAATAACGTCGACTTCGATATTTTCAGCGCCGACCGGTGCCAGGATTCGGCATGCAACCCCAGGGGTATCCGGCACTCCACGAATTGTCAGTTTTGCTTCATCGCGATTAAACGCGATACCGGATACAACTGGCTGTTCCATATCGTTATCTTCCTCATCCAGGCTAATCAGGGTTCCGTTACCCTCTTCAAAAGTTGAGAGTACGCGCAGGGGAACCTTGTATTTACCGGCGAACTCTACGGCGCGGATCTGCAGAACCTTGGAGCCAAGACTGGCCATTTCCAACATTTCTTCAAATGTGATTCGATCGAGTCTGCGTGCACTGTCGACCACTCGAGGGTCAGTGGTATAGACCCCGTCCACGTCGGTATAAATCTGGCACTCGGTAGCATCTAACGCCGCAGCTAACGCCACACCCGTCGTGTCAGACCCGCCGCGCCCAAGTGTGGTGATATTGCCGTCGTCATCCACCCCCTGAAAACCAGCCACAACTATGACTTTGCCTTCATCGAGATCGGTGCGCATTCGCTCCACATCGATACTTTGAATGCGAGCTTTGGTATGAGCATTATCCGTAAGAATTTTTACCTGCCCACCCGTGTAGGAACAGGCGTCATAACCACGCTTCTTCAGAGCCATGCTCAAAAGAGCAATTGTGACCTGCTCTCCTGTGGAAACCAGAACATCCAATTCTCTGGGGTCTGGTTTTTCCTGGATTTGATAAGCGAGATCAATCAGGCGATTTGTTTCACCACTCATGGCAGACAATACGACAACCATGTCATGTCCCTGAGCGCGAAACGCGGCGACTTTATCGGCCACAGCTTCAATTCGCTCAATTGAGCCAACTGAAGTCCCGCCATACTTCTGCACGAACAAACTCATAACTTACTGTGTTTCCTTAGCTCCACAATAAGTACGCTTCCTGCCCAACTCGTGCAGGCGCGCACTTAATCACCAAACCTCTGCGAAATCAACTCAACTACGAATTCAGACCACGAATTTGACAAAACTTAACTAGTTTAAGGATTGCTCAATCCAATTTGGCACTTCTTTCAGCATATTAGGGAGCGCGGACACATCCGTTCCACCACCCTGGGCCATGTCTTTTCGACCGCCACCCTTGCCGCCCAGCTTCCCGGCAGCAAAGCGCATAAGGTCACCCGCAGAAAGCCGATCTGTCAGGTCTTGGGTCACTGCGGCAACCAAAGCCACCTTTTCATCGCCCGGAGCCGCCAGCAGCACCACGCCGCTGCCCAGCTTGTTCTTCATTTGATCCGCCAAATCTCTCAGTGATTTGGGGTCAGCTCCGTCAATAGAGGTTGCCAGCAACTTAAAGCCCGCCAATTCAATAGCCTGAGTGGAAAGGTCTCCACCAGCACCGCTGGCCAACTTGGTTTTTAACTGGGCAATCTCTTTTTCCAGCTTTCGATTGTTAAGCAGCAGCTGTTCAACTTTGTCAGCCAAGGAGTCCGGACGCGCCTTAAGCAGAGTCGCTACATGCTCCAGACGCTGCTGTGCCTGATCGAACAGAGACATTGCGTGAGCGCCAGTAACCGCTTCGATTCGACGCTGGCCGGAAGCAATGCCGCTTTCCCCAACAATGCGAATCAAACCGATATCACCGGTGCGCTTCACGTGAGTACCGCCACACAACTCAACGGAAAAAGCCTTGTCATCGGATTTGCCCATGGAAAGTACACGTACAGTATCGCCGTACTTTTCGCCAAATAGAGCCATAGCGCCCATCGCTTTTGCAGACTCAATATCGGTTTCGTGAGTTTCAACTGGGGTATTTGCGCGAATTTGGCTATTAACCAGGGATTCAATCGCGTGCAGTTGCTTTGCCGTTACGGCTTCGGGGTGGGAGAAGTCAAAGCGCAGGCGCTCGGAGTCCACCAGGGAGCCCTTCTGGGTGACATGCTCGCCCAGCACTTTGCGCAAGGCGGCATGTAATAGATGGGTTGCAGAGTGATTCAGGGCGGTGGATTGACGAACATCTGCTGATACGACTGCCTCAAGGGTTTCGCCCACAGCGATACTTCCCTTCAACAACTTACCAGTATGCAAATGATGCGCGCTCTGCTTGGTGCAGTCGCGCACTTCAAAGCGGGCATCACCGGAACTCAAATAGCCACTATCACCTACCTGACCACCGGACTCTGCGTAGAAGGGAGTCCGATCCAGAACAATTGCACCCTCTTCACCTTCTTCCAAGCGTTCAACCTGCTCACCACCTTTAACGATGGCCAACACTTTGCCTGTTGCCTCGGTCGCGTTGTAACCGAGAAACTCTGTAGCCCCTTCCAGTTCGAGGACATCGGTATAGTCCTGTTTAAATTTACCGGCAGCGCGAGCTCTCTGGCGCTGGGCTTCCATAGCAGCTTCATATCCATCCATATCCAGGGATAGACCGCGCTCACGGGCAATATCCTGGGTTAGGTCTGTCGGGAAGCCGTAAGTATCATGCAGAGTAAATACCAACTCACCGGGGATCTCACTGCCTTCGAGGGAAGCCAGGGCATCTTCTAGCAGCGCCATTCCCTTATCCAGAGTCTTCGCAAACTGCTCTTCCTCTTTGCGCAGCGCATTCTCAATCACCTGCTGCTTTTCACGCAGCTCCGGGTATGCGTCACCCATCTGCTCGGCGAGCGCCTCTACCAGCTTGTAGAAGAAGATATCTTTGTGCCCAAGTTTGTGACCATGGCGCACTGCGCGGCGAATAATGCGGCGAAGTACAAATCCACGGCCTTCGTTGGAAGGCATTACGCCATCGGCAATCAAGAATGAACAAGAGCGGATATGGTCGGCGATCACTCGCAGGGATTTCTCTTCCAGGTCGCTGCAGCCAACCACTTCTCCCGCCGCCTTCAGCAGCGCTTGGAACAAGTCAATTTCATAATTGGAGTGTACTCCCTGCATTACAGCGGCAATACGCTCCAGCCCCATGCCGGTATCCACTGAGGGCTTGGGCAGTGGGTGCAGTTCACCATCAGCGGTGCGCTCATACTGCATAAATACCAGGTTCCAGATCTCGATATAGCGATCAAGGTCGTCATTATCGGAACCGGGTGGACCGCCGGGCACATCGGCACCGTGATCGTAGAAAATCTCAGAACTTGGACCGCAGGGACCAGTGTCACCCATCTGCCAGAAGTTATCCTCGTCGAGACGGGAGAAGCGCTCGGCACTCACCCCCATTTCCTTCAACCAAATATCAGCGGCTTCATCATCGCTGATATGTACGGTTACCCAAAGACGCTCCTCCGGCAAGTTCAATACTTTGGTCAGGAACTCCCAGGCAAAGCGAATCGCCTCGCGCTTGAAGTAGTCGCCGAAGCTAAAATTACCGAGCATTTCAAAAAACGTGTGGTGCCGTGCGGTGTAACCGACATTTTCGAGGTCGTTATGCTTGCCTCCTGCACGCACACAGCGCTGAGAACTGGTGGCGCGATTGTAGGAACGCTTTTCCTGCCCCAGGAAGGTGTCCTTAAACTGTACCATGCCGGCATTGGTGAATAACAGCGTCGGGTCATTGCCCGGAACCAGGGAGCTGGAGGGCACAATAGCATGGCCCTGCTCAGCAAAATAATTCAGAAAGGCGTCGCGAATCTGTGCGCTTTTCATCCGGCGTAATTCCACTTCGTTAGTTGAGTTTTATTTGATTGGCGTCAGTGACACGGTGTCACTTCTGTTCCACTACTGTGCCAGCCCTTGTTCGGGCATTCTTTTTTGGGCAAGCAGGTGAACATGCAGGTGAAATACGGTTTGACCTGCACTTCGACCGTTATTAACTACCAGTCGATAGCCCTCGAGCCCCAGCTTGCGCCCCAGTTCTGCCGCCAGCCACATAAGGTGGCCGAGCAGGGATTTATCCTCAGCCTGAGCAGCGGATAAATTCACTAGGGGTTTGCGTGGGATAATGAGGAGATGGGTCGGCGCTTGTGGCGCGCGATCCTCAATAACGACACATTGGTCGTCCTCGTAGATCATCTCAGCAGGGATATCTCCCGAGATAATTTGACTGAAAACGCTGGGTTCACCCATTGGTTTACTTTTCCAGCTTTTCCTCGGCTGTCAGCTGCCGCGCTTCAGATTCCAGCATTACCGGTATACCGTCCCGCACCGGATAGGCTAGACCGCTGGCCTTGCAGACCAGCTCCTGTGTGTCCTCCCGGTATTCAAGCGGCGCTTTACTCACCGGACATACCAACAGGCTCAGCAACTTTTTATCCATGTTCCACCCCACTATTTTCCCTCGGTAATACTTCCGATGGGCAAAAATGACCGCGTATCATACAATGCTTCATACGCTTTTACACGGTATTCGCCATAGCTTCTGCTGCGCCACCTGCTGGCTTTGCGCTTTTTTACCCTTATATGACAGAAGCAGTCTCTACTGAAACAGAATTGAGATGGCTAAGTAACAGCTCCCGGGCTAAACGCCCCTCCTCTATTTCATTAAATACCTCGTGGTAAGACCTTGAGAAACAGTGCAACTGCTTGTTTTTTGACCCTACCTGTCCAAACCACTTGCGGCTGAGTTCCACATCGACAATATGGTCTGATTCCGGCAATAACAGAAGGTAAGGCATGGATATCCCATCCAACCGGCCAGATAAAAACTCCCGCTCCTGCAAAAAAGTCTTAAACCAGCGCAGAGAGATACTGTGATGCACGAGTTCATCACTGACATACCGCTTGACCACATCCGGACTACGAGATATCCACTGACTATTTATCTGGCTGGAAAGAGCCAACCCCGGAAGCCAGCGAGCCAAAAATAGCGCGAGCCATAACAAAAGGCCTTTTGGCTCACTTTTACCGCGAAAACCCGGTGCGGAAAGATTTAAACTGTCGACAGATTTATATCGAATAGCACAGCCACAGGCGATAACAGCTCCCATACTGTGGCCAAGAAGATGCATCCCAAGCCCGGGGTTTCCACTTTTTACCAAGGAGATAAATTCATTTAGATCCTCACTATAAAGTGCAAAATCCTCAATATCCCCACGCTTCCCATCCGACAATCCGTGGCCATAATGGTCTAGGGCATAAACACTGTACCCTGCTCGATTGAGGTCCTCCGCCAGCTCACCGTAACGCCCACTGTGCTCTCCCAACCCGTGGGATATAACTACTACACCCACGGCTTCTTCTACCCACCAGCGCCGGTAATACAGCGTCACTCCCCTGGTGACAAACTCCATTGCAATCTCCTTATTGATTATTATTTGCTAGCTAATCGCTATTCCAGGGTTTCGCGGTACCTGCCCAGCATGGCCAAATGATTCATGCGGGACCGTTTAAGTAGCGCTTCCTGGGCTGCTTCAACATTCTCCGGGCGCCCCTGCCAAGCAGCGAGTGCTGGCTCTTGTAGTGCGCGCCCATAGGAAAAGCTCAACTGCCAGGGGCCACCACCTTGCTGATTCATTGCATTGAGATTGGCCGTGGCCTCTTCTGGTCCCTGCCCCCCGGAAAGAAAATTAATTCCCGGCACTGCTGCGGGGACCGTTCGCCGCAAGCTGCGCAGGGTGTATTCGGCCACCTGCTCAGGATCAGCCGTTTCCGCCTCCGCACCTGGGGTTACCATACTGGGCTTGAGCAACATCAGTTCCAGTATTACCCCGTGCTGGTGGAGGGCGTGGAACACATAGTGCCAAACCCGCTCATTTACCGCCGCACTGCGCTCTATATCGTGCTCACCGTCCATCAGAACCTCTGGCTCGACAATAGGAACCACCCCTTCGGCCTGGCATACCGCTGCATAGCGGGCCAACATCTCAGCATTTGCGGTAAGCCCCAGGCGCGTGGGGTTGTGATGGCCAATAGGATAGACTTCACGCCACTTGGCGAAGCGAGCTCCTTGCTTTTTATATTGCTGCAAGCGCTCAGACAACCCGTCCAGCCCGTAGGTGATCATATCCCCAGGCGCTCCAGGCAGCGGGCCCTTGCCCTTATCCACCTTAATGCCCGGCACTATCCCTTGTAACGCAGCGACTTGGGGCAAGGGCTGGCCCTCAGTATCTTTTTGCCCCAGAGTTTCCTCGAACAAAATAACGCCACTGATACATTCACCCAACCCCTTACAGGACAGCAGCGCAGCACGGTAGTCGCGCCGGTTTTTCTCAGTGGAATCCACTCCAATCGTGGCAAAGCGCTTTGCAATAGTGCCGCCACTCTCATCGGCAGCCAGGATGCCTCTTTGACCATCGACCAATGTTGCTACAGTTTCCTCCAGCATATCGATATGTGACATCTCTACCCCTCCCTTAGGTTATTACGCTAAGAGGATAGGCGGTCCAGCCTAAAAAGCTTTACAGGCTTTTACCGCCCTCCGCCAACCAGCCAACAACTGCTCCCTCTCCGCCTGAGTCATTGCCGGCATAAAGTCCCGTTCAATTTCCTGCAAACACTCCGGTAATTCCCTTGGTCGCCAGGTTCCACTGCCAATACCAGCCAGCAATGCAGCACCAATAGCCGTCGATTCAATCTGCCGGGGCCGTTCAACACGCAAAGAGGAAATGTCCGCCTGGAATTGCATCAGGAAATTATTCGCGCAAGCACCCCCATCCACACGCATATGGGTAATCGGCAAGCCCAGGGCCTGCTCCATCAAGCGGGCCAGCTCATCACTCTGGTAAGCTATAGATTCCAAAGTGGCACGCACCACCTCAGCTCGACCAGCCCCCCGACTCAAGCCGCAAATAGTCCCCCGTGCCGATGGGTCCCAGTGCGGCGCACCCAGCCCACTAAATGCAGGCACAAGATAAACGCCGCGGGTATGAGGAATACTCTGGGCGATAATTTCGGTATCCACCGCCTGCTGGATCATTCCCATCTCGTCCCGCAACCACTGTATAGCGGAGCCCGCTGTGAAAACTGAACCCTCTACGGCATAGGCCGGATTACCCTGGGCATCACAGGCCACTGTAGCCAGCAACCCCTGGGGTAGCTCCGGGCGATCCTCGCCGGCAAAAGCCAGCATAAAGCAGCCAGTTCCGTAGGTGTTTTTTATACTACCGGGCTCGGTACAACCCTGGCCAAACAGTGCTGCCTGCTGATCCCCGGCAACACCACAAATCGGAGCCGATGTGCCGAGAAAAGCGTGGGGGTCTGTATCGGTAAAGTGGCCAGCCGACGGTAGAATTCTGGGAAGAATGGATTCAGGGCACTGGAAAAAATCCAGCAGCTCACTATCCCAGGCTTTATCTTTTATGTTGTACAGGAGGGTACGACTGGCATTGGTGTGATCGGTGAGATGGGCTTTGCCACCGCTCATTTTCCAGATCAACCAGCTATCTACGGTGCCGAAACACAGGTCGCCATTTTGAGCTCGGGTTAGTAAATCCGGGTTACGGCGGAACAGCCAAGTCAACTTACTTGCGGAAAAGTAAGCATCCAGCAATAGGCCACTGCGCTCTCGCAACCAATCAGACCTGCCGAGTTCCCCCAACTCCCGGCATACCTCCGCCGAGCGCCGGCACTGCCACACAATCGCAGGAAAAACCGGCTCGCCGGTATACCTATCCCAGACGATCGTGGTCTCGCGCTGGTTAGTAATTCCCACTGCGGTGATATCCGACGCGCGAACACCAGCGCGCTGGAGTGCTGCGGCACAGACCCGGAGAGTTACCGACCAAATCTCTTCCGCATCCTGCTCAACCCAGCCAGGCTGGGGATAACGATTGGGAATTTCCGAGTAACTGCGACCAATCAGGTGGCCCTTACTATCGAAGATAAAAGCTGTGGTACCAGTGGTGCCCTGGTCAATAGACAGGATCATAGGGTTCTCGCGCTTATTCTTTTAGTCTCTTTCTGTACCTGAAAAATGGCCGAAACCTATCGACCAGTCATTCAGGTAGTAGTCAGAGTATAAGCCCGATTAATTGCCGTCCAGCGCCCAGCTAATCGCGTCCGTGGGGAAGCCCCGGTAAGCCAGGTATCGCTGGCGCCGCGCTCGCTCCTTCATCCACTGATCCCGTGGAAGCTCTGCGCTCATAGGGGCCCGGTATTTTCTCTGCAGCATCTCCGCAGCCAACTCAAACCAATCCACTTCCAACTGATCCAGTGCCTGGGCAATTAGTTCACCGCGCACGCCGCGCTGCTGTAGCTCCTGGCGAATACGCATCGGCCCCTGACCGCGCTGGACACGGGAGCGGGCAAAAACTTCGGCAAAGCGTTGATCGGATTGATAGTTGAGTTCGCGTAGGCGCTCAAAAAGCGTGTCGAAATCGGCGCTGGGGAATTTTGCCGCGAGCTTTTGCCTCAATTCATGGCGGGAGTGCTCGCGGCGGGTCAGCAGCTCAAGCGCCGCGCTGAAAAGCGCTTGAGCTGGATCAACGGAAAAATCCGCTTTTGAGTACGGCATTTACTCTTCCGGTAATTCCGCAGCCTCTTCAGGGGTCGCAGGCACTAAATCACCGAGCAGCTGCGCACGCAACTGGCCTTCAATCTCGTTGCGAATATCGGGGTTATCGCGCAGGAACTTGGTAGCGTTCGCCTTGCCCTGGCCAATTTTGTCACCCTTGTAGCTGTACCAGGCTCCGGCTTTATCCACCAGCCCCATTTTCACGCCGTAATCGACGACCTCACCAATCATGTTAATGCCTTCGCCATACATGATCTGGAACTCGGTCTGCTTAAACGGAGGAGCGACCTTGTTCTTAACCACCTTCACTCGGGTTTCGTTACCCACCACCTCATCGCCATCTTTAACGGAACCGATACGACGGATATCCAAACGCACAGAAGAGTAGAACTTGAGGGCATTACCACCAGTAGTGGTTTCAGGGCTGCCGAACATAACACCGATCTTCATGCGAATCTGGTTAATGAAGATCGCCAGGGTGTTGGTGTTCTTGATATTACCAGTGAGCTTACGCAGAGCCTGGGACATCAAACGAGCCTGCAAGCCCACGTGGGAATCACCCATCTCACCTTCGATCTCAGCGCGCGGGGTCAGGGCCGCAACGGAGTCTACTACCAGCACATCAACGGCACCGGAGCGCACTAGCATATCGGCAACTTCCAGCGCCTGCTCACCGGTATCCGGCTGGGATACGATCAGCTCATCGACGTTAACACCCAGTTTTTCAGCGTAGATAGGGTCGAGGGCGTGCTCTGCATCCACGAAAGCACAAGTGCCACCCTTGCGCTGGGCCTCGGCAATCACCTGCAAGGTGAGGGTGGTCTTACCGGAAGATTCTGGTCCATAGATTTCAACGATACGGCCACGCGGCAAGCCGCCTATACCCAGGGCCACATCCAAGCCGAGGGAGCCGGTGGAGATCGCAGGAATACGCTCGCGCTCCTTGTCTCCCATACGCATCACAGTGCCTTTACCGAACTGACGTTCAATCTGAGATAGCGCCGCCTTTAATGCCTTGTCTTTATTGGAATCCATGACCATTCCCGTATTTCTGAGCTGAATTGAGTGGTGGCAAGCTTAACGAAGGATTACTGTATAGGCAACCAGTAATTCCATATACTGAGTACCAGCTTCAGACTGAGTGAGCCTCACTTCAAAAAGAAGTCTGAAGCCGGGGCAAACGAACAAAGATTGACCCAGCGGACAAGTTCAAACCGGGTGCTCACGAACAATCCTTAACATTCCCTTCATCGCCTCAACGACCGTCTGCGATTGCACCTCTGCCCGGTTACCACTGAACAGAAAACACTTCGCATCAATCTGCACTGGCTCTTGCCCCTCCGCATGGGCCCAGGCAATCCAAACCGTACCTACCGGCTTCTCGGCAGTGCCACCATCAGGCCCCGCGATACCACTGACCGCAACGGCGAGATTGGCATCCATCATCGCCAGAACCCCACAAGCCATCTGCCGGGCGACCGGTTCACTCACTGCCCCAAACTGCTTGAGATCATCGTTGTCGACACCCAGAACACCGTTCTTGATGCGATTCGCATAGCTCACGATCGATCCATCAAACCAATTCGAAGCACCTGCTATAGAGGTAATAGCCGCCGCAATCGCACCACCGGTGCAAGATTCTGCCGACGTCACACGCCAATCTCTCTTTTCCAGCTCCCCGCCCAACTCTCCGGCAAGCTCAGTTATCTCTCTGTATTCCACCGTTTCTTCCTATTCAACCGCTCCAGGGCCACAACCGAATATTACAGCACAGAAGCGGGCTCTTATTCTGGGTGCCGACCTGCGGCAATCTTGCAAATTCCATTTTAAGTAAGCTGCCCCATACCGAATATACAGCTGCCCCTCAGTGGTGAAGCCGCAACCCCTTTAAAAACTCAATCCACGCCGGCTGCACACCGGCGCCGACACCAAAAGATAAATCTCACGCTGTCGAAGCGCTCGCAAGCGGCGCCAGCACTCTAGAAAATAAAACTACCTATGGGAGCCAGGTTGCCAACTCTAATTTCCGCCGCCGGCCCACCTTCAAATTAGAATTTAAATTTTAAAAGGGGTCTTAAATCAGCAAATAATTTCAAGCGGGCAATCCAATAAGCAACAACAAATTTAAAAATAAAAACGTAAACAATGTAAAAACACATTAATACGCACTGGCTAATTCTAATTTTAAAGCAGAAAAATTTTGTATATGCGATAAGTTGGACCAGTCTCACGATAAAGGGCCCGGGCTTTCCCTATGCAACAATCGGCTTTTTGTTAGTCTGTTACTGCTGTACTGAATATATAAATATCACAATAAAAAAGCAGATAAATCCCCAAGCCCAGCAAGCATTAATCATCGTGGCAGATCACCGCCATTATAAAAACACAATGAAGTTGGCACCCCCATAGATAATTAAAGAAAGACAAAATCATGAATTTAAAAAAATCAGCGATCGCGGCTGCTATTGTAGGCGCCTGTGTGTCCTCACTTGCCAATTCAAAAACTTTGGTCTGGGAAGATAATTTCGACGGCGACAGTATTGATAAGTCCGTTTGGACTTACGATGTGGGCAACTCAGGCTGGGGTAACAATGAACTGCAAACCTACACCGATGATAGCGCCAATGCCTATATCGAAGATGGCAACCTTATTATTCAAGCACTGCAAAACGACGACGGCAGTTTTACTTCTGCCCGCCTGAAATCCCTGGGTCGTATGACTTATAAATACGGCACCATTGAAGCCCGCATTAAATTACCCGACCTGGATGCCGGATTGTGGCCCGCCTTCTGGCAGCTGGGTGGCGACTACGGCCAAGTGGGCTGGCCCGCTTGCGGCGAACTGGATATTCTTGAAGCGGGCATGGCCGACGCGCTCAATGCCGGCACGGTCAACTCAGAAGTTTCCGGCGCTTTCCATTGGTGGCATGAATCCGATGACTACACCGGCCAGGCGGACTACGGTCAATCGAAAAACCTTGTTGATGACTTCGGCTCCAGCACTGACCTCACTGAGGACTACCATATTTTCGGCATGACCTGGACACCGGACAGCATCGTCATGTGGGTCGACGACGAAGCCAATGAAATTATTAGCATCGGCAGTGAAGACCCCGCATTTGACGAGTTCCGTCAACACCACTTCCTGATCCTGAACTTAGCGGTAGGTGGCGTCTTCCCGGAGATTTACGCTAACAGTGAAATCACCGCACCGATGCCCGCCAAAATGTATGTGGACTATGTTCGCATCTACGATAACGACGACAGCAGCTACAGCACAGAAATCTCCCTGGCAGAAGACACTGCCAAAACAGGTGATATCGGCGTATTTTCCGAGGGCAGTAACCTCTCCGAATCCCTGGAGCTCGGCACCGATACCGAGCTGTATGTCTGGAACCAGAACAGCATGTCAGCTACTGTCAGCGCCGAAGCTGCCGAGGGTGATGAAGCCCTCGAGTTTGATATTACCGCTGGTGAATGGTTCGGTATGGGTTTCTGGATGCATTATGACCTAAACCTAATGAACTACGAAAACGGTCATCTCAATTTCAAAATGAAAACCACCAGCAGCCAAACTATCGGCATTGGTATTTCCAGTACTGGTGGCGGAGATGCCTGGGTAGACCTGGTGGATGGTGATGGTACCTACGGCCTGGAGCGCGATGGCGAATGGCATCAGGTCAGTATCCCCCTGAGTAAGTTAGGAGTGGACTTCAACACTATCAGTCAGGCATTTATGATTCGAGGTGATGCCGCCTCTGAAGATTTTGTCCTATCCATTGACGATATCTACTTTAGCGAAAGTGTGGAAAAAACAGCCCCGACCGATGTCTTTTCTCTCTACACCGAAACTACAGAGGCCAATTCAACTTTTACACTGGGAACTGATGGCAACCTGTATATTTGGGGCGATACCCTGTTGGAGGCCACACAAACCCCATTCGAAGGTGAAGAATCCCTCTCCTATTACTCCTCCGGGGCCGGCTGGTTCGGAATGGCATTTACTGCCGACAGCTACTACGATCTATCCGCTTTCGATAATGATACTGCAACGCTGAATTTCGCCCTGAAAACCAGCTCAGAAACCACCTTTAAGATTGGCATGAAGAGCGGTAGCGTCAACGATATTGGCCAGCAGTGGATTGAATTTGCCAGCGGCTCCGATCCTTATGAATTCGCACGGGATGGCGAGTGGCACCAGGTATCAATCCCCGTTTCTGATTTCAGTAGTGAAGTAGATATGTCAAATGTTATCCAACTATTTGAGCTACTGGGCGTCGATGGAGATATCAGCGATATTGAAATTGACGATATCTATTTCTCCGGCGGAAGCTCAGACAGCGATAGTAATGACAACTGTCGTCCACACTCCCACAAGTGCCACCCTCATCATAAAAGGCACAAGCATCGCCATGGAAACTGCACCCCACCTGCACGATGCGCACAGGGACCCCGTAGACATTAAAAAACAAGGGCGCCGCTAAATAGCAGCGCCCTTTTCTTTTTACGCCACCCAACTTTTTCACCAGCATCAAAACCCGCCCTGTCTGCCGGCAGATATTATCTTTTAAAGATATGATCCTGTGTGAGGGAAAGCACAACAACAATAAACCCAGATTAAATTTGCTCGCACTTTTGCCCAACACAGAAAGATCAAAAACAGAATTCCCGCACAAAACACTTGCAAACAAAAACACAAAAAGGAATTTATTTTCTTGTAAAAAAATTACAAGAAAATAATTTTTCAAGTGTATGCGACAAGCAGGACTACAACTACGATAAGGGGGCCAGATTCGCTTTCCTGTGGAACAATCGTTTTGCTAGGCTTTGCCCGTGACCAGCACCTGTTTTTCGCGTGAATTTTAGGCAATTACAATTTAAGTAATCTGCATTCATTAAATCCACAAGCAACATTTGACTGAGTCACACCATTCCTATCAGGCATTTTATTCTTATAAATAATTAACAACGAAAGAAAATTATGATTATTAAAAAATCAGCGATAGCCGCAGCTATTGTCGGCACCTTTGTGTCCTCAATAGCCAATGCAAAAACTTTGGTCTGGGAAGATAATTTTGACGGAGACACTATCGATACCTCCGTCTGGACCTACGATGTTGGCAACTCCGGCTGGGGTAACAACGAGTTACAAAATTATACCGATGATAGCGACAACGCTTATATCGAAGACGGCAACCTGATTATTCAGGCCGTACAGGAAAGTGACGGCAGTTTTACTTCTGCTCGCCTAAAGTCGCTCGGGCGTCTGTCCTACAAATACGGAACCATTGAAGCTCGAATTAAATTGCCGGATTTGGATGCGGGACTATGGCCAGCATTCTGGCAACTGGGCAGCGACTACGGTCAAGCCGGTTGGCCTGCCTGTGGCGAACTGGATATTCTCGAAGCGGGTATGGCCGAAGCGCTAGAAGCCGGCGTCGTAAATTCTGAAATTTCCGGAGCCTTCCACTGGTGGCACGAGTCCGACGACTACACCGGGCAAGCAGATTATGGTATATCGCAAAACCTGGTTGAGGACTTCGGTTCCAGCTCCGACCTCACTGAGGATTACCATATCTTCGGCATGACCTGGACGCCCGATAGCATCGTTATGTGGGTGGATGACGAATCCAACCAAATCGCAGCTTTGACGGATACCAGTGATTCCGCATTCGATGAATTTCGCCAGCATAACTTTTTAATTCTCAACCTAGCAGTAGGTGGCATCTTCCCGCAGATCTATGACAACAGCGAGATCACTGCCCCAATGCCCGCAAAGATGTATGTTGACTACGTACGTATCTACGACAACGATGACAGCAGCTACAGCACCGAGCTCTCCCTGGCTGCCGATACCGCCAAAAGTGGCCACCTGGGCGTGTTCGGGGACAGCAGCGATATTTCCGAATCCCTGACGTTTGGCACTGATATCGAGCTCTACGTCTGGAACAATATGGAAAGCCAATCCAGCGTCGACGAGAGTGATGCCCTGGAGTTCCAAATCGATACCGGCGAATGGTATGGCATGGGTGTATGGATGCACTACGACCTGAATTTGATGAACTATCAAAATGGTCACCTGAACTTCCGCATGAAAACCACTAGCGAAGAGACTATCGGCATCGGTATCAACAGTACCAGCGGTGGTGAGTCCTGGGTGGACCTGAGCGTAGAAGGCGATACTTTTGGCCTGGAACGGAATGGGCAATGGCACGAGGTGAGTATCCCCCTGAGCAAATTTGGGGTGGACTACAACACCATTAGCCAGGCATTTATGGTACGCGGCGATGGACCGTCAGAAGCCTTTACCCTTTCCATTGACGATATTTACTTTAGTGAGAGCGTTGAAAAAACCACGCCAAGCGGCACCTTCTCCCTATACAGTGAAAACACCGAGGCCGACTCCAGTTTCGAACTGGGCACTGATGGCAATCTGTATATCTGGGGCGAAACCCTGATCGAAACTTCTCCTTCCCCTTACGAAGGATCTGAGTCCCTGTCCTACACCTCCGCAGGTGCTGGCTGGTTTGGCATGGCTTTCACTGCTGACTATTACTACGACATGTCAGCCTTCGACAACGATACCGCCACGCTCAATTTTGCTTTGAAAAGCAGCTCCACCACGACCTTTAAGATCGGCATGAAGAGCGGCAGCATTGACGATGTAGAACAAAAGTGGATTGACTTTGCCAATGGCGCCGATCCCTACGGTTTCGCACGGGATGGCCAGTGGCACCAGATATCTATCCCCGTAAGCGACTTCAGTGACGAAGTAGACATGTCTAACGTGGTTCAACTATTCGAGCTTCTAGGCGTAGATGGAGAAATCAGCGATATCGAGATCGACAATATCTACTTCTCTGGCGGTACTGGCGGCAACGATGACTCCGGTGACGATTCCGATAGTGGAGGCGACGAGGACGACGGCGAAGGCTCTGGCGATAGCGGTGAAGCTGGCAGCCAGGACCTGATTGCACAGGCTACCGTCACCGCCAGCAACGAAATCCAGCCCATCGCAAATGCAGTTGATGATAACAGCAGCACCCGCTGGGAAAGCGCCCATGGCGGTGACTCAGTATGGGTACTACTGGACCTAGGTGAGGCAGAAGCTCTGAACACCCTGACAATCGACTGGGAAACAGCCAACGCTGCGACCTATACGGTACAAGGCAGTAACGACACTATTTCCTGGACCACACTGGCCAACTTTAGTGGTGGTAGCGCCGGAGAGAGAACCGATGAGCACTCCCTGAGTGGAAGCTATCGATATGTGCGCCTGTACTTCACTGAGCGCAGCACAAGCTATGGCTACTCCATCTGGGAGCTGGGCTTAACTGGTGGCGACGGTCAGGCTTCAAGTATCTCTGCAACCTCTGAACTGCAAAGTGCTGAACTGGCAATCGACGGAGATAGCAATACCCGCTGGGAGAGCGCCCACGGTGTGGACAATGTCAGCCTGACTTATGACTTGGGCTCTGTACAGTCCATTGGCACCCTCAATATCGACTGGGAAACTGCCAATGCGGCTGCCTACACTCTGCTCGGCAGTACCGATGGCAGCAACTGGACAACTGTTGAGTCATTTTCTGGAATGGGAACCGGTGGACGCACCGACGCAATCACCGTAGAGGGAAACTACCGTTACCTGAAGATTGACTGCACCGAACGCAATACCGTGTACGGCTACTCCATTTGGGAAATTAACACTTATTAATTACAGCTGGTAGTAGCAACTTGGGCAGTACTTCTACAGTGCTGCCCTACCTATAAACTGTCCCCGAAGGAACTAAAATTCCAAAGCTAGAGGTGCTACACACCTTTGCACAGTAATTCTTTCTAATTCAAATCCAACCTGAAAATAATAATCTTCTCAAGGCTAGCGGTAGACCATCGCAAGAATCGAGCGCCCCTGCTTTACGTAACTACGGAATAAATCCCCAACAGGACCACTTAACTCATTCACTTCAACCCTCTCAAACCCCAAAGAGGAGTAAAAAGGCTCCAGGTGGTCGTAGGGAAATGTATAGGTGTCACTATCAAAACGTTCAGCAAGGAGCATCAACAGCTGCCTTGCAACACCCTGCCCTTGATGATCTGGTGCAACAGCAACTCCGGCCAGGAGCTTAAAGCTCTCATAGCGCCGCAAATAACCGCAGGCAATCACCTCCCCCGTTCGCCGCGCACTATCCCGCAGTCCTCATGGCGTTTGGCTTTGCCACGAAATCCATACATGCGATAAAATTTGTTCGCTAGCGGAATCTCTATATCTGCCAGCCACTGAACACTATTAGAAGGCTGCGTTTTCGCCATAAACCTGCCCCTGTACCCCTGAAGTAGAAAAATGCCCAGAGAGACCTGTAGCACCTGCCTGCGCCCGCCCAATGTCTGTTATTGCAGTGCGTTGGTGAGCCTGGCTAATACCATAAAAGTGGTGATCATACAGCACCCACAAGAAGAGAAGCACCCGTTCAATACCGGGCGTATGGCGCACCTGTGTTTAAATAACAGCGAAATGCTTATCTCTGAAACCCTTCCTAATCATCAGCTGGACAGGCTACTCGATACACCCAGCGCTCTACTCTATCCGTCACTATCATGGCTACCCCAAACACCCCAATTAGCTGAAGGGAACAATACCCTTAGCCACCAGAATCAGCTGGAAAAGATTGAACAGCTAATTGTTATAGATGCGACTTGGAAAAAATCTAAAAAGATTCTTCACCTGAACCCCAAGCTACAACAGCTTCCAAGAGTCAATCTCAGTGGGGACTTGAAATCCAACTACGCAATTCGGAAAACCACCGTTGCGGATGGTCTGTCAACCATTGAAAGTATTGCCTTGGCTATGACTCGACTTGAAGATAAAAATGAGTATTCCAAGCTTCTGCAACCATTTGAAAAGATGATTAGCCTGCAACAGCAGAGCTATTCAGCAGAGCCAACTTAGGGCATTTGATACTCACAGTCAGTGAGGCCTCAAGCAAAGAACCTAAACAATTACTCCATCAGGAAATATCAAATTGGAAACCCCCTGATAGGTTAGCACGCACATAAAAATTGATAAGGCATATCGAATAATCGATCGATATCGCTCTTCATCAATCCTCGATTGAAGCTTAAATCCAATAATTAGTCCAAAATATGCAAATACGGTAATTGCAGATAGCGACATCAACTCCAAATCATCAAAACTCAAGTAAACTGAAAGTACAGAAAGCTGTATCAGCTTGCCAATCAAGAAACAAATATTGGAAATAAGGATTACTTCCTTTGATGATCTGGCAACTTCCAATAAGTAAATCATCAGTAGAGGCGCAATCGCATTAGTCGCGCCACCAATCACCCCAGCCAAGCCGCCCATAATGACAGGAAAAAGTACTGGCTGACTGGAGAATTTAGACAAATAACCCCTTAAACGATTGGAGAACAGGTAAATTAAGATTGATACCGCCAGTAACAACTTGAGAATATCCGGATTTGCCCAGGTTAACAGCCATGTTCCGGTAAGGCTTCCAAGAGACACCAGTAATATTACTAAACTATATTTAGAAAAATTAATCCTATAATCTCGACACTTATAAAGACTGGATATAATTACCAAAAGCGACGGCAGGATGGTTAACACCACTGCCGTTTTCAAATCATAAGCAAGTGCCAGAATAGGCGTCGCAAGCATTGGGAAACCAAACCCCAATGCTCCGTGAGCCATACCTGCTACCAGAATAAGCAACAATCCAACTATAACTATCTCTATAACCACCCGTTAAGCAACCCTCGATATAGCAGGCATATTAAAACGTATTCGTTTAAGGTGCCTTTTCCTATCCTTAATTCCTGTTCTTGCGTGAAGGTATCGTCGATTATCCAATAACAATATCTGGTTATTATTCAACCTAACCTTAAACATATTATGTGGCAAAGATATTTTTAGCTCCAGCTCACGTAAAGCATCAAGCTCATCTGAAGAGCAATACTCACGCTCGATAATATCATACCTGTATCTGAAACCATGGCTCTCATCAATTAAGGATGCCTCTATAAACTCAGACGACTTGCGAAACTCTTCAGGAACACGCAGTTTAAACTTACTACTTGAAAGTACCTGGAAAGTTTTATCGGAGAGGCTCTCGATTATCCTGTCGGCACAGACAAGAATATTTTCTCCGCCTCCATGCATATCAGCGTGCACAACGAAGAGACCAAAGTAGCCAGGCATCTCCGATTCAAAAGCACCGTCATTGTGCAAGAAGAATTCTCTATCACTATGAGATATAGCCAATGCCTCATCGCCTGTCTCACCACCAATTCTCACATCCCAAACCGTTCGCCCCATAGAATCATGCTCATGTACCAACCCGATGGTATTGACAATATCCTCCATCACTTCAGCAGAATCATCAGAAAATTTGAGATGGATAAGCGCAATCCCCTTTTTAAACAGGGCTATCTTATAACTTTCATACTCTATGTCCGAACAGGACCCAAGTTCAAAGCAGCAGTAACTTGGGACTCTAAGTGGCATGGCATGCGATGAAAAATAGAGTGACGACATTTTCAGCTCCCTTGATGAACAATTCCTTTACGATTCCCACAATATGAACTTCTACCCACAAGATAAAAGGAGCAATCTTTATGCCAAATATCACATATGTACCAAACTCCTACGTCTCCAACTTTAGTCCCTGATGGCGTTTAAAGCTCTTTAACACCGAAAACCAGTGGAAACTCTCTGAATCGCCTATCACAAAGTAACCCAGGCCATCCTAATAAGGCCTTGTATATTTCACAAAACAGCAACAATCTACCCGTTCAGGCCAAGATAATCTACCTCCAAACAGATAAAATTTATCGTAGTGCGGCAAAACCACAGCGAAATAGCTCTCTAGTCATGACCATTTAATAAAACCACAACAAATACCCCTTAAAAAAGAAAAGAAAGCATCGCAAAATAAGAGCCAATATCGGGGACAAGCATTCCCTATTAATTCCCCACTCAGGTGGAATAATAAAAAGTCAGGCGCTAACAATAGAATATATAAAGCGGACCAAGGTCACACCTATAAGGACCAATTCTGCCATCGAGCCAAGCCGAGGGGAAAAGTATGGAAGATTTAAAGACACGGGAGCCATTTAAATGCCGTTACCAAACAGCCCCCAAGGAAATATCTAAACAAACCCTACCTGATGGCAGCCATATAAAGTTGAGTGCCACAACTAAAGTACTCGTCAATTATTCAGAGACACGCAGACGCATACGTCTATTAAATGGGGAGGCCCAAATAAGCACTTGTAAAGAGGTAACCTGGCCTTTTATAGTAGAATCACGACAAGCATTGATCCGTACACATAAAGCCACTTTCAATATTGACCAGCGATATGGAGTAACAGAAGTCACTGTTCTCGAAGGGAATATCACTGTCAGCCCAGTAAAACAAAATAAAAATCGCGCCGAAATAAAGAAAGGGGAGATGCTCAAAGTAACTGAGCACAACACCGGTGCAATCAAAGGTTTTGAGGTTTCCAGCTATAAGGATTGGGGAAGCGGATTTACAAAGGCTGATAACATCAGATTAACAGAACTCCTAATATCGCTAAATCGCTTTACAAATACCCCGCTTGTGACGAGAGACCAGAACACTAGTAGACTACTTGTTAGTGGGGTTTATGACCTGAATCATATAGAAGATACCGTCCTCTGTCTGAGCAAATCTTATAACCTGAAAGTCACAAAAGAAGAGTCTCACACAGTGTTAGAGCTGCTTCCAGAATAATAACCTAGCTTGTTAAATACCAACAAAAGTCGTCTTGTGTACCTAACAATAAAGATAAAACAGTACTTTTCTGTAATTCTACCAGCAAATACGGTCAATCTTAGGGGCTCAGTATTACTAAAAATACGTAATTTGCTAGCCTAGTACCCTCAGCTGGCAAGGGGTACCAGGAATTCTCTTTCTGGTCCAGAGAC
Organism: Microbulbifer sp. MKSA007; assembly: GCA_032615215.1. Taxonomy (NCBI): domain Bacteria; kingdom Pseudomonadati; phylum Pseudomonadota; class Gammaproteobacteria; order Cellvibrionales; family Microbulbiferaceae; genus Microbulbifer; species Microbulbifer sp. MKSA007. Next base: position 3,973,452 of record CP128433.1, read on the forward strand.
TCCGAACCTTGCCAGCTTTTTTTATCACTTTCACTCAAAGTAAGTGACAGTAGAGCCAAAGAAAAGGCTGTAAATCCTACTCAACCGTGTCCTTATCTTCTTGCCTCAAATAACCAGCCGCATTTTCATCTTGAGCTAATTGTCCCTGTTCTGTCATTGGCAGAGCGCGACTTTGCTGATTAATAGCATGAATATTCGAAGTGTTTTCCAAGTCTCTGCTGCTTGTAATGGAGGCAATAGACTCTCTATCTTTCAAGAAACTAATTACGTCATCCCTGATTTCAGATAAGTCGCGTTCAGACTTGTGCATTTCAAGTATATGCCTTGGATACTCCAAGTTTCTCATGCCAGATGCGGCAAATGTACTTGAGACAACCCTGGTTACTATCACCCAAGGCGTAATCGAACTTCTGACTAGTACATTTTCAGAACGAGTACTGTCGTGTATTCCAGTGCCCGTTGAGATCTTAGATTCAGTGAATGTCCCTTCGCATTTAAAATACACCAATAGTGATTCAAACTGCATCTCAGCAAAGAAGATATGTGCCGCATTGACCAACAAGCGAGCAAATATATTAAGAATAAATCCTATCAATAGCAAGTGAATTAGCGTCATACAGAGAGCGCCGCCTGCTGAAATATACTGTTCTAGCAGAGCTAAGCGGCCAGCTTCCTCGTCTAAGGTGCCAAACTCCTGTTTAATGGCTGTAAGAGATTCTGGCTGAAAGAAGTGAATAACATCAATCAAAGAGTATGCCAGCCAAATAGCTAGCGCAGTAACAACGATATAGAGCGCATTACCTGCGAAAAGACTAATATCACGAATCAGCTTGAATTTTTCACCCAAATCAACAGGACGAACGGTAGGTTGTACTTCCTGGATCATTTCCCCATTGAATGAACCTTTACCATCCACTTGCTCTTCAAGTTTTGGATCAAGCTCTCTGTAAATACGATTGGGCACTTCCTTATAACGACGATTTGCCATCACAAGGTTATCCAGGTTTATAAAGATTTCCTTCGGGTGAACCGATTCCTGCCAGTTATCCCTTAATTCAGAAACCTCAGTGACCGGGTTTGCAATTTCGCTTCTAAAGCGCAGCATATAGACAACCGCGAAACTACAAGCAGCGCCTACAAATATAACCCCAAGAATATACAAGAACGGGCTAAAGCTCGGTAAAGCCTGAGTCAATACACCGGACACACTGATTATTTCATCTAGGGAAGAGGTACCTTCCCCCTTAAAAGCCTCAACGCCTAAACTTAACCCCAATCCTAGCAACAGAGGCACCACAATCGAGAATAATATCGTTTTTGCAATACTTCCCCCCGTAAGGCTCGCTACACTTTTCTGGGCTTCCCGTGAAATACCTTTACTCGCAGAGTGCCATACAATCAATGTATAAAGTAAAGCGATGGCAGAGTACATCGGGAATAGCTTTTCTCCCATATCACCAGCAAAACCACTGAGACAAATAAAAGCGACAATGACATAGGAGAGCAAGACAGTTAATGTACTTACCCATGCGCCAAACTGTGCCTGAGCCATATTTCGAATGGGGTATGGCATATAAAGCAATTTAGGGAAGATACTGTGTAATACCCGAGCCAAGAAGCCCTTAGGCTCTAGAAAGGTTGGATTCTTACGGCCAACTAACATCTCTTCTAAGCCGGAAGCGGTATAAGCCACTTCATTTTTCTCTTCTGATGCCGTACTCGTTTCAGATTTAGAATGGTTAAAAGCTAATGATACCGGATGATTTCGACCGACAAAGAAGCGCAATAAGGCCAAAATACCGCCTGATAGAGCCCTTATACCGCCGACCAGCAGGATTGCCCCCACTAAGACAAGCACCCAACCACTTACGGGGTCCGACTTCACTTGGCCAGCAGCGATAAACAGCAAGATTAGGGCAACAATGAACTGAACTCCCCCCTAATTGCGGTAACCCGGCCTTCTTTCTTAAAAGGGTTCTTCAGGCCCAAATCAATCGAGCCGTAATCAAACGCCATAGAGTATCCCCTTAGTACTGGTACTTATGCCTAAAGCCTTAATCTGCTAAAAGAAGATGTACTTCTCAATTCAATGCAGCTTAAGGCTTTCCTGACTGTTTTTCACTCACTTTCTATAAAGATACTTGCTATGCACTAGCAAGCTAATTGCAGCCCTCTATGTGCTGCATGTATTTCTGTATAACTGGGTATTCTTGAAGGCTTTGATAGGGAGTTATAGGCTGCTCGCATATGGCCTGCACAACGCCTAGCCGATAAGTTACCTATACCTGTTCCCAGGCCAGAACATAGAATCGAGTTAATTCTCTCCGGGGAGTTTGATCGGTTAAATAGCTGCACAGAGTTTAAGATTGCTCGAAAAGCGTAATATGCATTTAGCGTACTGGAAACATCTTCCGGCACGCGCGTAGTTGGAGCTGATATTAAATATGGCCAATTTTCATGGGAGGTAGCTACTAATACAGCTGATCCTATCGGGAGTTCTACATGAAAGTCGGATTTGATCCGTGCTTGCACCCGATCCTCTACTTGAAAACCGAGCCTACCCATAATTGGCAGATCCAACCCTCCATCCCTAATTCCGAAGCTATTGGCAGGGCTAACCATTGCGTCAACTGGCTTGGAAAAAAATTACCCTCGAAAACGCCTACAATTTCAATATCTTCAAATACTGGACTCCAAGCTTCCACAAGCTCCTTGGACTTATCAATTAAATAGATTTAATCTGGCAGCATAGGCAGAACCTAATATTAAATAACACTCATGTCATATTTAGAAGATATTATACACGAGCCTATTATCATATACCCAACTAAAGTCCCTCACTCATTGTTTCACGACATAATCTTACATACTTATCAGCTTTACAATGAATATATTTATCATCACTATTTTTTAAAAGAGAAACCAAATCAATAGAAGTATATTTAAACCCAACTGGCCGTCCAATTTCATCGATTAATTTGTTACACAGTACGGCAATACAAGATAATCTAACCCAAAGAATTGGTGTATCTTTGAGACAAAACCCAGACATGACATCAACAAGGGGCGAAAGTTTATTCACAAAATCAATATTCACAAGCTCGTCAGAAAATTCTGAAAAAGACATACATCGCATTATTGATTGACCTTCATGAACAACTAGAGCATTACCAATATTCGACAGTACATCAAAAAATATATGTTCTTTTTGTGTTTTCCAATTAGCCTTAGGATGATGGCAAATCACTTTTGAGCCAGACAGCATAACAAACAAAGACTTCTTAAATTCTAGTAACTTAATCGATGAATCATCTACAGCAAAATCAGCATACGCGACCTTGCTTTCTATAAGCTCTGAAAGACAGAGAAGTCTAGCCAAACGATATATGGTACTTTTACCATAATGCCCATCCAAATTAATACTATATGGATTTCTTGGCATCTCTGACACCCTTACTTTAAAGTCTCGAGCAGCCAACAAAAGCTGAAATTTCAATGGCCCAATAGCGTGATAAAGACGAGCCCTGGCCTCAAAATTATACTTAATATCTGCGTCATGCTGTTTTAAATATAGTTCAACATCTTTCCTAACTTGACCATTTTGCTTACCTTTAAATGCATCAAGTGATTTTTCAAGCTCAACCCTATGAACTTGCAAATCTTTTTTAAGCCGATGAGAAACAAGTAATTTTGTTAGCCAGACAGCAGCAAAAGAAGAAACCCCCAATGAAGAAATAAATGTAACTATGTCTACTTCCATGACTCAATATTTCCATACTTAATCTAACTAAAGATGCTACCGACTGTAGCATCTATCTTATCTTTTATGCTGACCATCAGAGCTTATCATTCATTGTGATAATAAAAAATCAATAAATCCACAAAGGCCCTTCCAGGCATACCAAAATGAAAATTTTATCAATTAAAAAATCTTTAAACTCTAAGTAGTATAACTACTGATATATCGAGTGTATCAGGTACACTCTTCGTGAACTATATAGGATAGAGGCCTTTATCAAGGTAACGTTACCTCTTAACGGACGTTAAATACGTCCTTTTTATTAGTAAACCTCAGCTATTTATCACTTTGAATATTCAATATGATCCATGCCATTGAATTACATATCAAATAGCCTCTTAAAATAAACTTGCCAGATACAATTTTACTACGCACTGACGCCTAGCTCTCGCGCCACAGAAGCCGTTGTTGCTCCAGGCTTTTCCGCTTTCTTAACTGCTTCTCTACGGAACTCCTCCGTATACGCCTGAGTTCTTTTCTTACCCATGATACACCTCCGTGTTAGGCCTAAACCTAACTATACAGGGTGTCTACTAAACGTGGGTAAGTCTTAGCTATAACGCCGCAAGCAACGGCCGTATATAGCAGCGAAGCTGCGAAATGGAGGTCCAGCCCACGTAGTGGGCGATGTTGCCTTACATTGTTAAGCATTTTCCTCATACCTAACTTTAGTGAAACCCGCAGCATTTAGAATACTGAATAACTGGGAAAAAATAACCTCATCACGTGAAAGCCTATTTTTGCCAAAGATAGCCTCAACAAATGACCTCTTCTTGGTGATCATAACCCTCCACTCACCCAGATTGGATGAGTCGTTTTCGGGAAGCCCGCCAACTCCCAGATAGTAACCACTGCAATCTATTTCCCAACCCCAGTCTTCCTGGTAGATATCAGACACTTCAATACCACTATTTTCGAGGTGAGGTTTTAACCAATTGGCAAAATCTTCACCAAAGCAACCTGGATTAATAAAATGATCATGCTCTTTTGTGAGATTAAACTGGTCAGTTTCGAAAAATATAGTACGCATGATCTAGTGCTTAACGTTGCCAGCAAGGGCAGCCGAAGCTAAGCGTAGGCTGTCCAGCCCAGCCACCGGCTGGGCGATCTTGCCTGGCCTGGTTATAGCTGGCGCGCACTGAACAACCTACCTGCTCTCTCTGCCAGCCACCTTTGGCTGGCCACTGCCCGATAAATTTACTGGGAAAAATACCATACTTTCCCCAACGGTTAACTAACTGACTGGCACTCCACAATGCTGCAGCTAGCTTGCAGAGCTTGTTGGCTTTAAACGAAGGCACTTGAACGGAACTGCGGTGCCAACTTGCAGGAAAACTCTCTGGAGAAATGTGCTCAGGAAGAGATTGGTGCTTGCAGCAACTTCAAACTACCTAAAAAATGACCGCCACAATAACGCCTAGCACACGGGCGGCCGAAGCAAAGCGTAGGCCGTCCAGCCCACATATTTTGTGGGCAATCGTGCTGCTTTTTGTTATGCATTAGCCTCTCCGCCAGTCTTTAATAGTTGCAATAAGTAGAGCTATGAAAATTACTAGAAGGAAAAAGGCAACACCATAGCCCACGGCACCATCTACTTTAGCTCCTTTGGCCTCCCAATGCCCATAGGTTATAAGCTGATATAGCATTGCAAAAGATATGAAGCCACTAGTAAATACAGCTAGTAACATATGCCGCAAATTGAAAAGCTTTTTCCCAAAAGCAAGCTCCCCCCATGAAGGAGTCTCGATTTTTCTATCGAGGCCTTTTCGACGCCATCGGCGGTCTTTGAGATTAGACATAGTTTTTATTCATAACGCCGCCAACACGCGCGAGCAACTTGTTGCGAGTCCAGCACGCGCAGCGTGTATAAGTGATTGGCCTTGTTATGCTGGTTAACCATATGTATACAAAGCGGCAGGTATAAATGTTGTTATGGTTGCCAGCCAGAATATAAGTGCATGTGTTTTAGGGATTCCTTTCTCTGCAGGGATATCCCTGAAAAAGTAATAAACCACGAAATAGTAAGATATTGGTAAAGCAAGAAGTAGAAATAGTGCCGTATACATTATCAAATGAGGAGCACTATCTATGTCGATAAAGTATGTGAACGTTAACCAAAATAAACCAGTGGCCCAAAAAAACACATGAACTGTAAATCTGTACCATAGATTAAGGTGGTATTCGTAACCGCAATCTGGACATGTAGTCGTTGAAAACTGAAACATCATCTTTTCAGAAATGTCTTTCGACTTACACTTAGGGCATTCTATTGCCACTGCATTATTCCTTGTGCTGCATAACGCCTTGGCTGTGTTTTATACACATCATTTAAGTTCATTTAAAGCCTCTGCTGCCTCCATATAATGGAGAAGTTTAGTGTACCCCTGCCAAACGGTTTTAACTCCAGGCTCACCATCGCCGCTCCGCCCCAGAAAGCCTCCAAGTCCTGCCAACATACGAGTTATATCTCTCATACTTGGAGCTTCATTTGGTGGGGAGGTTTTAGCTTGCATTATCCATATCATACGCCACTCTTTTTCAGAGTAGACTTTCGTACACGACGTATCAGGAAGCGTTCGTGCCCGTGTTGTCATGGAGTGTAGACGCCACCCAATAATCATATAGATTGCAATACAGTTCAGCATTCGCTGCTCGGTTCTAAAGCGATTACTTTCTATCTGGCATCCGCCTTTCACCACTCTAAAATAGGTTTCAATTTCCCATCGACTTCGATACCACTCAATAATGATCCTCGCTTGCTTAAAGTCCTCAACTGCAAGATCGGTCAGCAGCATCCATTCAATACCTTTTTCCCCTTCTGGTGGGCTTAATTCCTTAGCAAAGACTGCGTAGAGAGAAAGAGGTCGTTTTGATTTTCCTTTTCCCTGCAATCTTACTTCTGCAATGGATACACTGACCTTAGCTTCCCTTTCTGGCTGTCCATTCCTTTTGGGGATACCTACTGAGTATTTCCCGATGGACTTCTGCTTGGTCATATAGTCCCAAAGTAAAGTCGTATCTTCTCCTTCGATCTCTAAACTACGATTAGCCTTGGCTCGAATAATATAGCTTGCACGCCGCTGTTCATTTTGATCTTCAGCTAATTGAAACCACTCATGAATATCCCCCTCTCTATCCGCGATGCTCACAATCGTGGTTTCAGGGCAGCGCTCTTGTATCTCACAAGCTGATTCATAATGGTCTAGCCAGCGTCGACTCTCTTTATCTTGTATCGACTTGGTATAGCGAGAATTAGCACTGGATTCTTTATCTCGCTGCCACATGCTACCCTCAATAATGCCCAGATTATCTCTGGATGGTGTTATAGCAATAGAGGTATGTAGGAGCTGCTGATTAGTCTCTTTGCGTCGGAGTGTTCCCATTTCTTTGCTTTCTAAATCGGTAGCAAAATTTAGGAAAGTGGTATCCTGAGGGATAAGAACAACTGGTTGAACCTTGATTCTTTCAAGAGTGGCTGATTTATGGCCACTCATAATCGAGTCAAAGCTGACTTTATCATTTTCGATAAATCGATAGGCTGCAAAGGTTTCTGCCCAAGACTTGTTTGCACAGGGAATACTACTCTTTGGGTCAGAACTTAAATTACTGAGAATATTGGACAAGCGCTTATTCAATCGTGTGTCACCCATAACCTGATTTTTCACTTCGTCCCTGACCCAGTCCTGCATAATTATCTAGCCAAATTTGTAGTTCCTATAACGTACAAACTGTAACTCATTGATTTTTATAATAAAACTGAAAAAACTTGTGTATAAAACTTAGCGCCGCGCTTTGCGGCTGGTTTGGAGCGCAGCAGAAAACCAGTCCGCCAACAGCGCTTTGTTAAACACTCGAACTCCGATGCCAGTCTAGAACGTTGATATTATTTTGCTCCCAAAGATTCTCAAGGGCAGAAACCCCTTTTTGAGAAATAAAATCTAACTCTTCGTTGGTAATACCAACAGCTAATAGTGGATAAATATATCCTTGTTCAAGCTCAACTTTGGATAAGGCCTCACCCCATTGGTATTGAGGAACAAATAATAAATGCTTAAGCTCTAGTTCAGGGTGATATTCCGATACTAAGGTTTCAAATACCGCACCAGGCTTTATTTTCCAACCATCTTTCATGATGAAAAACGCTGCCATCGAAATGATATTTTCTAGTTTTACATCCTCACTAGTGGAATCCATCAGTATTTCAGTTGGCGGCTCATGCTGAACATCCATTAGACCAATGGTGGCACAGACTTTACCGCCTTCTTTAAGTACCGTGAGCACATGAATAGAGGTAGCCTCTTGCTCATCGTAGTAATTTGCAACAGACTTGTAACCACCAGTTAGAGTGGAAACTATATTGGCCCATTCCTTGTTTGATTTACTTGGCACGATACTTCCTTTGGTGTTTAACGAGGCTGTAGAAAAACAGTTTTAGAAAAAGCTGTCATTCCTCAGGTTCCTCCAAACAAAAATTTCGGTCTAAATTTAGCGATACCACTAAATTTCTTTCATTGTATTAAATTTAGGCGCCTTGATGCCCCTAATTTATACTCAATCAATGGATACTGCCATATCTCATCAACTTTTCTATATTATGTACCAAGCAGAACATCTGCCATTGTCCCTGAACCTTACTTTTTCCTCGTAGCGAGAAGCGATTCAATCGCTTGTTGGTACCAATGTTCCCGAACACTGGCTCGACAACAGACATTCGATGTCCATAAATGGTCTTGCCTTCGATACTATCAACCCGCTTTTTCATCCAGTCAGTGGCTGTCCGTCCGTTTGTCCAAGTTAGGGATACTTGCCTTCCATGTCCTTTTCGAGAGCTGGCAGATTCCGGGTTTCGCATACACTGATTTTTAAGGCTGCATTCCCTGCAGTCAGTGAGGCGCCCTTCGAACAATAGCTTTTTCTTACCTTCACTAACATGCTCTTCCTTTAATAAAAGCATAGATTTTCCTGCCGGACAGATACAGGTTTTCTTTTTCTTATTGAATGTAAATTCACTAGCAGGGAAAGTCTGCTGGACATTAGCCCTACCTTTTTGTTTACGCTTGCCATACTTGGCTTTTTGCTTAGCAAAAGCTTTATCACGTGAACGGAATTTATTGTCAGGTATGTAGGCATTGATGCCGCTCTCTCGCAGGTAGCTGTAGTTAGCGTCGTTGGAGAACCCAGTATCAGCAGTAATGATGACCTGTTTGGCCAAGATGTCTTCATCTATTCCTATATGCTGATAATGGCAACTGATGCCATCGAGAATAGGCTTCAATGTATGATGTTCTTGCCCCTCACCAAAGGCCTGTGCTTCAACAACTATCTGATGCTTCCTATCAACTGCGGCAACGCCGTTATAGCCCTGGATGGTTCCCTTGCTGGTAGTCATCTTGGCTGACTCATTGTCTGTGATATTACTTTTTACTTCTTTAGGGTTTTTACCTTGTCCCATCCTGGGGGAGTGATTCTTTAAGAACTGATCAATTTTATCAAAGTGTTTCTGAAGAGTATCCGCCGCTTTAGCTACCGCTTGTTTTCGCTCTTTTTCATTAGGCTTCCTGCCATCAAGCCTCTTGTGCTCTTTGAGACAATATTTGATCTTCTTGAGAATTTTTTCCTGCTTCTGTTCTAGTTCTTTAAAAGTTCCCGAATGTTCTTTGCTGGCATTGGATGGCATCTTGCATCCATCTATTGCGAAAAGTTCGTTGCCAAGCAGCCCCTGCTGATCGCAGACCAGTAACACTTGCTCAAACACCGACTCAATCGCATCAGGATAACTGCTTACGAAACTCGCAATACTAGTAAAATGTGGAACGGTATCGCATGACAGTGCTTTGAAGAGGATATTGTTCTCACATTGCCATTGAATTTCACGGCTTGAGGTAATGCCTTTTGAGTAAGCAAACAATATGATTTTCAGGAGGATAGCTGGATCATAAGCGGTTCGCCCGCCGCTATCATTTTGATATTTTTTATGGAAGACAGAGAGGTCGATATGGTCATCAATCAGATGATGAAGTGTAAACTCAAAGGTTTCAGGTTGTAGTTGCTCTTCGAAATTGATGATTACCATTGCATCTTGGTTGTAATCGTAACGTTTGAAATTGGGCATATGGATAATCTCGACATCAAGACCTCCATTTTAACAAAAAAGCTACCTTTTAAGAGTTTTTCTACAGCCTGAACGTTGCCAACAGGGGCGGCAGAAGCAAAGCGTAGGCCGTCCAGCCCAGCTGTCAGCTGGGCAATCCTGCTTGGCCTGGTTAAGAGGCATTTTTATTGCGATGCCACAACAAAAATAACAATATTAGAATTAGTGTATAAGATACCCCCATAACAACTACACTTCCCTCCAACTTACTTTGTGAACGACCTAAATAATCATACAAAGTGAATGGCACTGCAATGGGGCTAAAAAATAAGGCCATACTTTCAAAGTGGCTTTCTGAATGCTGGATAAGACTAATAGCAACACCAGATAAATACCAACCAAATGCTCCAATTAAGTACCAGGTTACACTATATTTAATCAGTCTCAAATTTGCCTCTTAACGTCTAAAGCAGCGGCTGCGGTTTTCGCAGTCCGATGCCTTTACTTGTTAGGTGATATGCTATCAGAAAATGTGCCAATATAAATGCTACCAATAAAGTGAAATCACCATGTTTTACAGATTCTATTAATGGCACATCCAGGTTTGCTAAGAACAACATAAAATCAAAGAATAAGACACTAAAGGTGCAAGACAAATACATTCCTTTTCTGCGCAGCCCAGAGATTAAACTAACGAGGAAAATCATTAACCCAAGACAGACTAAGAAGCTACTATCACTTCCACTACTCAGAAGCTCATTGCTAAAAATGACTCTTCTTTCAACTTGCACCAGTAAGCCGCCAAAATAAACGTGCAAGCCGCCACATATTAATAATGCAATTGACAAAATTATAGTAATAAGTCGATCCACGATTTCACCTAACGCCCAAAGCAGCGAGCGCCGCTTTTTGGCGTCCGCTGCCTTTGTTTGTTAACAGTTACTGCTCTAGGTAGCTGCATTTAGAACAGTGCAATTTTCCCAAACTAAAACCTGCCGGAAGTTTACTTAGATACACTGGCTTTGATGGAGAAGTACAGTTTGGGCACACCGGTTTATCTGGGTCAACTTTAACCGCAGCCGAAAAATTGGGGTTACCGGACTCACAATTCTCTTTCCACTTTTGAATTGCACCATTTAATGCTTTATCCATGCACCAACTAGCTTGCGTGAAATCGACCTCATGGACAAACGCATTCATTACTCCTCGATCGAAAACACCTCGTGACACACCTTTATGATGCAAGATCATTATTGGCAGTGATTTGGAGTATGCCAAAGCTGCCTCAATATGATTCCACTCAGTGGGCAATGATAAGGGAGAATCTATGTCGAAATCTTTGATTTTCCCCGACTCCATGATTAGTTGAGGATAACCAAGGATAATAGCTCCTTGGCATTGATCCATTATCTCTAGAACTTCATCAAGAGGGGCTTTACTTGGGTAGTCGGTTGAACCCAAAGTTCTTGGACTTAGTCCTAAGTTGGCTAACGACATTAGAAATATTTTGAGCCCTTCTTCAAACTCAGGAGAAACCCAAGTGGGGCGACTTAAAAATATATGCACGATCTCTCCTATGACTGTTAACGCCGTGCTAAACGGCGCGCGCTTTTTGCGCGTCCAGTGGAGGCCGCTTTCGGCCGGAACGGTGTTTGAGCACCTTGTTATAGGCCTTCAGTCTGCAGCCCTACCTACAATTTTAAGCTGTATACCACTAGCTATTTCTATGATTGAAGAAAGACTTACTTGAAACCAATACTCATCTCCAGCTTGGTCATAAAAGCTAAAGCAGAACTCCTGTTCATCTGCATCAAAGCCACCACGAAAAGAATCTGAGTGAAACATATCATCGGATTCGATTTCAGACCACTGGGAGATTGAATACGATTTGGCTTTAATTTGCTTACAGATTTTTACGAATTCTTGGGATATAGGTACTTCCATTATTCGAACCCTGCTGCTCTATAACGCCGGTAGCAAAGGCGCGCGTTTTTTGCGCGTCCAGCCCACGTTTTTTGTGGGCGATTTTGCCTACCCTTGTATGGTTGTTCTTGATCGATTCTGATGTTGAAAATCCTTTTCGCTAACGGGTAAATTGAGACCCACCTTCGGCGGCCACCGAAGGCCTTGTTTATCACAGTTCGCTGCCTGGCCGGTTCGTAAAAGACCGATAACAAGTATGAACGCGATAAGCACTCACTAGGCATAACTCGGATAGTCATGTGGGCCTCGAGCCCGAATAGCAAGGCGGAGATAGCTTATCTTATGGAACCTCAAGAGATCAATGTCGGTATCGATACCAGCAGTAAACAACTCGATATTTATGTGAGACCTACTGGCCAATTCTTTAGTGTTGCCAATGATAAAAATGGCATTAAGAATGCCATTAAAAAATTACAACCTCTTAAACCTCAAAGAGTATTAATAGAGTCTACAGGAAGACTTGAATTAGAGTTTGTTTGCGCCGCTGATAAAGCAGGATTACCTGTTGTTGTTTGCAACCCTTCACAGATAAGAAGCTTCGCTAAATCCACAGGGCGCCTCGCCAAAACTGACAAGCTAGATGCAATAGATATTGCACATTTTGGTGAGGCCATGAAGCCAAGGCTGTCGGTGCTAAAGCCAGAAAAGCTTAGAGAGATCAGTGACTTACTGGCGGTAAGAAGTCAGTGTTTAGAGATGAGTACAATGCAAAAGAATCGGCTTCAGAGAATGCCGAAATCAGTACACAAACCTATACGGACCATTCTAAACACCATCAAGAAAGAGCTACAAGGTATCGACAAGCAACTAGATAAACTGGTTAACAGTGTGTCTGAGTGGCGGCAAAGGCGCGACTTATTGTTGAGTGCTAAAGGGGTCGGAAATGTATTGGCTTATACGTTGATGAGTGAACTTCCCGAGCTAGGAAAATTGAACCGTAAAGAAATCGCTGCACTTGTCGGTATCGCCCCGATGAACCGTGATAGCGGCAGCTTCCAGGGAAAGAGATATATTCGGGGTGGAAGGCATCGTGTACGAACGGTTTTGTTTGTTTCCATCATGTCGGCCATACAGCATCATCCCAAACTAAAGCCGATGTACAAGCGATTAGTCGACGCTGGCAAACCTAAAAAGGTCGCTCTGGTTGCCTGCATGAGAAAGCAGATTACGATCCTGAATACAATGGTGAAAAACAACACCTACTGGGATGAAAGTATGGCTTAAAAACTTGACGAGCAACCATAGTCACTTGTTATGTGTTTTGTTGTTTAAGGTAAGAAGTGATTTCATTGAAAACATCCTGCCCCATAGTTTTAACAACCAATTCGTTTAACTCACCAGACATAAAGCCGGACCAAGACGTACTAATTGCCCCTGATGAGTGAGAGAACCTACCAGAAGTACACCACACCTTTTGATCATCGGAAATATACGCCCCGTACAGCTCTCCATCGGGAACATCATTTTTCCACTCCTGTATTTTTTGGGGCGGCTTGTATTTTCCCGCTTTATTAATCATCTCTTTTTCTCTCGTGACACATAACGCTCAGCCTGTGTTTTATACACATCATTTAAGTTCATTTAAAGCCTCTGCTGCCTCCATATAATGGAGAAGTTTAGTGTACCCCTGCCAAACGGTTTTAACTCCAGGCTCACCATCGCCGCTCCGCCCCAGAAAGCCTCCAAGTCCTGCCAACATACGAGTTATATCTCTCATACTTGGAGCTTCATTTGGTGGGGAGGTTTTAGCTTGCATTATCCATATCATACGCCACTCTTTTTCAGAGTAGACTTTCGTACACGACGTATCAGGAAGCGTTCGTGCCCGTGTTGTCATGGAGTGTAGACGCCACCCAATAATCATATAGATTGCAATACAGTTCAGCATTCGCTGCTCGGTTCTAAAGCGATTACTTTCTATCTGGCATCCGCCTTTCACCACTCGGAAATAGGTTTCAATTTCCCATCGACTTCGATACCACTCAATAATGATCCTCGCTTGCTTAAAGTCCTCAACTGCAAGATCGGTCAGCAGCATCCATTCAATACCTTTTTCCCCTTCTGGTGGGCTTAATTCCTTAGCAAAGACTGCGTAGAGAGAAAGAGGTCGTTTTGATTTTCCTTTTCCCTGCAATCTTACTTCTGCAATGGATACACTGACCTTAGCTTCCCTTTCTGGCTGTCCATTCCTTTTGGGGATACCTACTGAGTATTTCCCGATGGACTTCTGCTTGGTCATATAGTCCCAAAGTAAAGTCGTATCTTCTCCTTCGATCTCTAAACTACGATTAGCCTTGGCTCGAATAATATAGCTTGCACGCCGCTGTTCATTTTGATCTTCAGCTAATTGAAACCACTCATGAATATCCCCCTCTCTATCCGCGATGCTCACAATCGTGGTTTCAGGGCAGCGCTCTTGTATCTCACAAGCTGATTCATAATGGTCTAACCAGCGTCGACTCTCTTTATCTTGTATCGACTTGGTATAGCGAGAATTAGCACTAGATTCTTTATCTCGCTGCCACATGCTACCCTCAATAATACCCAGATTATCTCTGGATGGTGTTATAGCGATAGACGTATGTAGGAGCTGCTGATTAGTCTCTTTGCGTCGGAGTGTTCCCATTTCTTTGCTTTCTAAATCGGTAGCAAAATTTAGGAAAGTGGTATCCTGAGGGATAAGAACAACTGGTTGAACCTTGATTCTTTCAAGAGTGGCTGATTTATGGCCACTCATAATGGAGTCAAAGCTGACTTTATCATTTTCGATAAATCGATAGGCTGCAAAGGTTTCTGCCCAAGACTTGTTTGCACAGGGAATGCTACCCTTTGGGTCGGAACTTAAATTACTGAGAATATTGGACAAGCGCTTATTCAATCGTGTATCACCCATAACCTGATTTTTCACTTCGTCCCTGACCCAGTCCTGCATAATTATCCAGCCAAATTTGTAGCCCCTATAACGTACAAACTGTAACTCATTGATTTTTATAATAAAACTGAAAAAACTTGTGTATAAAACTTAGCGCTCAGCACACGGGCGGCCGAAGCGTAGCGTAGGCCGTCCAGCCCGCGCTTTTTGCGGGCGATCGTGCTGCTGCTTGTTAAGCACTTTGCCATTCATAAGAAAAAGGCTGCTCCATGTTTTGTGTCCAAGTTACCAGCTTTTTACCAAGGTTGTTTAGTTCTTGGTTAGATATACTGGAAAAGAAATGAGCAATCGCCGCAGATTCGTCTTTATTTTCGGAGTTGTTATTGGTACGAATTTCTATATTTAGTTCTCCGAGTTTTTTGTAAGTTACTTTGCACAAAACATAAGCGTAGTAATTTGATACCTCTGAACCGTACTCCAGTATAACCTCACCTTTGCCAAGCTTCGGAAAGAAATTTTCAAGCTGCTTTGCGAAGGCAGAAAAGTCATCTGGATAGATATAAAAATCTTGTGTTGTAGCTAGGAGACCATTAGAGGCTGCTAATTCTAGTTGCAGCATAGAATCATCATCTTCCCAAACCTTTTTAAATTTTATGAACGCCATACTCTTGTGTACTTAACGCCCCAAGCTGCGGCGCGAAGCGTCCGACAGCCTTGGCTTGTTATGGGTTGGCCCATATATTTAAAATACTGTCTAGCGCTTTGATAACTTCCTCACGCTTGGCGCCTTTATTTATACTCTTAGGCAGTTTTGAATACCAGGGATGCCAATAATGTTCTAACTCGTGACCCTTTTCCCGAGTAGAAGGGTGTACAGACTTTGAAAAGTAATCCTTACACTCTAGTACTTGGTCAATGCTCGCAAACTGGAAAATGAAATTGCATACGTCTGCAAAGTAAACCCATTTTTCAATTAGATTATCTCTTGAAGCTTCAACTGGTACACCACCTTCGTTTCGAGTGCTCATGTAGTCAATGTGCTTTTTGGGGTCTGCGATCTCTCTCCATACTTTGCTCATACTTTATGACCCATAACGCCGCGTCTGTGTTTTATACACATTATTTAAGTCCATTTAGAGCTTCTGCTGCCTCTATATAATGAAGTAGCTTGGTGTATCCCTGCCAAACGGTTTTAACCCCTGGCTCGCCATCCCCTTTACGCCCCAAAAAACCTCCTAAACCTGCCAACATACGGGTTATCTCCCTCATGCTTGGGGGTTCATTTGGTGGAGTAGTTTTATCTCGAATCATCCATATCATACGCCATTCTTTTTCAGAGTAGGCACTTGTACACGGTGCGTCAGGAACTCTTCGTGCATGCGTAGTTATCGAATGTAGCCGCCATCCAATAATCATATAGATCGCAATGCAGTTCAACATGCGCTGCTCTGTTCTAAAACGGTTACTTTCTATCTGGCATCCGCCTTTCACCACCCGAAAATAGGTTTCAATTTCCCACCGGCTTCGATACCACTCAATGATGACCCTTGCCTGCTTAAAGTCTTCAACTGGAAGATCAGTTAACAGCATCCACTCAATGCCTTTTTCACTCTCTGGTGGGTTTAATTCTTTAGCCAATACAGCATAGAGAGAAAGTGGTCGTTTAGATTTTCCTTTCCCAAGTAGCCGTATCTCAGTAGTGGATACGTTGACCTTGGCTTTTCTTCCAGGCTCTCCATTCCGTTTGGGAATATCTACCGTGTATAGACCGACAGATTTCTGCTCATTCATATGATCCCAAAGCAAAACCGTTTCTTCTCCATCGAGCTCTAAAGTGCGATTGGCCTTAGCTCGAACGATATAGCTCGCCCGCCGCTGTTCACTTTGATCTTCAGCCAGTTGAAACCACTCATGAATATCACCCTCTCTATCAGCAATACTCACAATTGTACTTTCAGGGCAGCGCTCCTGTATCTGACAAGCCGTTTCGTAATGGTCTAGCCAGCGTCGACTCTCCTTATCCTTTATCGACTTGGTATAACGGGAATTAGAGCTTGATTCCTTGTCTCTCTGCCACATACTACCCTCAACAACACCCAAGTTAATTCTTGATGGCGTTATAGCGATGGAGGTGTGCAAGAGTTGCTGATTGGTCTCTTTCCGCCTAAGTGTTCCCATCTCTTTACTTTCTAAGTCAGTGGCAAAATTTAGAAAGGTGGTATCTTGAGGGATAAGAACAACGGGCTGCGCCTTGATTCTCTCAAGAGTTGCCGATTTATGGCCGCTCATAATAGAGTCAAAATTGACTTTATCATTTTCGATAAAGCGATAAGCTGCAAACGTTTCTGCCCAAGTTTTGTTTGCACAGGGAATGCTATTCTTTGGATCTGAACTTAAACTACTAAGAATATTGGACAAGCGCTTATTCAAGCGTGTATCACCCATAACCTGATTTTTTACTTCGTCCATGACCCAGTCCTGCATAATAATCCAGCCAAATCTGTAATTCATGCCAGGTCAAACTGTAACTTATTGATTTACATAATAAAACCGGAAAAACTTGTGTATAAAACTTAGCGCCTTGTAGCGACGAAGGAGCGGAAATGCGTTCCGACAGCCTGCGATTGTTATAAGATTCACTGCTCAAAAAAAGTAAACTCCTTAGGCGAGTCGATCGGAACTGTGAGTGTATTTTTATGTGGAAAGTTATTTGCGTAAGCGATAACGACATCTTTCTCAATTTCCACTTCCGTAAAAACCTCACTGCTTTCAAGGTGGATTATCCACTGAAGTTTAGTCCCTTTTTTCAAAGCGACAAAACCTTCACCTTCATATGAGCCTCCTCCTACAATAGCGACGAACTCTCCTTTCCTAGCCTCTTCTTGAGCTATTGTTGTGAACCACCAATCTTCACCATTCTCAGTTACCAGCGAAGATAAGGCCTCCAAATTCCCCGGGTAGTAGCCACGCTTTGAATCAAAGTAAATTCGGTGACATTGATCAGTAGTAAAAAATATACCTGATTCAACTCTACAAAGCCCATCATTGTACTTTTGTTCAATTTTGTTCAATTTTGCTCACGATCTGCTCTTATAACGCCCGCAGCTGCGGACGACTTGGAGCGCAGCGAAAAGGCGTTCCGACAGCCTGCGCTTGTTATGTGCTTTAATTTTAACCTTTCGTGCCATGCCTCAATCTCTGATCGAGACTAAATTTATCGCAATCGGAAAGTTTAGCTTTTCGGCATCATATTCAATTTCAACCCAATCCTTCTTGCGCCATTCATTTACGACCCTTTTGTAGATAGAAATCGTTGAAGAATAATCGATTTCTTTTGCCCCGCCTTGGTTGGTAGACATATAACTTGTTAATCCTCCCCCGATTACATCAGCCTGAAGAGGTGACAAACAATGCTCAAGAATATGCTCTTCAATAATTTCTCTAGGAAAAATATCTTGAAGCTTGTAGTCATCTGTAGAGAATTTACTTAGGCCAAAAACAACTTCATCACAAAAATCATATGTTGGCTGATAATGCTTTATGTAGAAGTCAGCCCTTTCTTTGAGATGATTAATTAACTCATCGATACCTGAAGTCATATTCTATCTCTAGGTTGCCATATTAGAACCGATGTGGGGCACATAACGCCCGCAGTTGCGGCTGGTTTGGAGCGCAGCGAAAAGCCAGTCCGACAACCTGCGCTTGTTAAATGTTTTTCTTCATGTACTGCTTAAGGTCGTCAATGCTATCGGCGATCTTATCAGCATACTGTGATTCCATACCGATGGATGGAATTGTAAATACTTCCCCTTTTGCATTTACTGCCAATATTTCGTTGCTTCCGCTGTCCCCGAAGCCAGTGAATTCTGGAGCATATTCTGAGAATTGATACTCTTTATTGAACTGATCAATTTCTTCAGGCTTCCAGATAATGTACCAAAGCGGATCAATCTCAAGTTCGCCTTCTACGTAACCTTCATTGATTAATTCTTTAACTTTTTGCTTGATATCCATGATGACATTTAACGCCCGCAACAGGGGCGACCAATGCTATGCATATTTTGTGCGAAACTGGGAGCGAAGCGATCCGCACAAAATGTGCATAGCGTTGGGCGTCCCGCGGAGGCCCGAAGGGCCGGAGCATCCTGCTTGCGTTTGTTATGAATTTAGCACGCCACTTCACGAATCTCTTCAATTGCAGGTAACCCAGAAAAAATGCCGACTAGCCCAGACACATAGGTAGTCTTACCAATACAGCCTTCCATCTCGGAGTGAACGCTGCCATTTCTAATTGCTGTGTCGGAGAATAACAGTAAACTCAATACGTTAGCTGGAGGCTGTGTCTGTAAATTAATATGATCTTTTGATGGAATTAATACTAAAACATTGCCTCTAGGCGGTTTGTACATATAACCGACAACTTGAACATGCTTGCCATAGTAATTTTCAAACATACCGACAACCATAGGCACATCTCCTCGCATAAACCCACTGGACGGCTTATTACTACAAGCGGTCAGCCCCAAGAGAACTAGTAGTAGTATTGATTTAGTATTTCTCATGAATTCATAACGCCGCGCTCAGCCGCCGGAGGTAACTGCCGCCTTTTGTGCGGGTTTTATGCACAAAAGGTGACATTTGCCGGAGGTCGGTTGCAGCGCCTTGTTATGTGGGCTTTATCCAGCTGCCACATTATTGTAAATGCCGTTTTGGCATAATATAAATATTTTAGCAGTTAATGCATCGTTCCCACTCGCCAGCTAATAAACCACCAGCATCTAATACCTCATCCTCAGCAACTATACCGCCTCCATCGCTTACAGTGAAACATAGTTTTACACGAGGCTCTTCACCGTAAAAGTCTATCGAAAAATCAATTTGATTATTTATTAAATTATATTCACCTTGAAGATTTCTGCTATTTGTAATTTTATTTAATGGTGGATATTCATCAATCAAGTCGCTTACATCCCAAAATACATGGCCACTTGACGAGAAGTAAAAATAGTAATAATCATACCCACCTCCATTCCAAACAATTTTCCTAAATAAAGACGGGATCATAACTAATCTCTTAGATTGGAGCGAGTGAACACATAACGACTACAACAGGGGCGGCTGGAGCGTAGCGTAGGCCGTCCCGCGAAGGGCCAAAGGCCCGCAGCAACCTGCTTGTATTTGTTATGTTTTGCACTTAGTTAAACCTTTGGGTAAGGCCAGCAACAATCATAATGGATAACAAGCCAAAGCCAATTAGCCTGAGAGAAGTTTTAACACCGCTATTAGCCATAGCCTCCATTGTATCATCGGCTTTATATATTCGATCAACTCTACTCATTTTTTCATAGACCATCTCAAGACCGACAGCCAGGATGATAATTAGTATAACGTATAAAAATGTAATCAATTAGGCCCCCGAAATCCAAGTAAGTTAAGAGCGTGAATCTAGAAACTTTCTTAATCATAACGCCCGGCCTGTGTTTTATACACATCATTTAAGTTCATTTAAAGCCTCTGCTGCCTCCATATAATGGAGAAGTTTAGTGTACCCCTGCCAAACGGTTTTAACTCCAGGCTCACCATCGCCGCTCCGCCCCAGAAAGCCTCCAAGTCCTGCCAACATACGAGTTATATCTCTCATACTTGGAGCTTCATTTGGTGGGGAGGTTTTAGCTTGCATTATCCATATCATACGCCACTCTTTTTCAGAGTAGACTTTCGTACACGACGTATCAGGAAGCGTTCGTGCCCGTGTTGTCATGGAGTGTAGACGCCACCCAATAATCATATAGATTGCAATACAGTTCAGCATTCGCTGCTCGGTTCTAAAGCGATTACTTTCTATCTGGCATCCGCCTTTCACCACTCGGAAATAGGTTTCAATTTCCCATCGACTTCGATACCACTCAATAATGATCCTCGCTTGCTTAAAGTCCTCAACTGCAAGATCGGTCAGCAGCATCCATTCAATACCTTTTTCCCCTTCTGGTGGGCTTAATTCCTTAGCAAAGACTGCGTAGAGAGAAAGAGGTCGTTTTGATTTTCCTTTTCCCTGCAATCTTACTTCTGCAATGGATACACTGACCTTAGCTTCCCTTTCTGGCTGTCCATTCCTTTTGGGGATACCTACTGAGTATTTCCCGATGGACTTCTGCTTGGTCATATAGTCCCAAAGTAAAGTCGTATCTTCTCCTTCGATCTCTAAACTACGATTAGCCTTGGCTCGAATAATATAGCTTGCACGCCGCTGTTCATTTTGATCTTCAGCTAATTGAAACCACTCATGAATATCCCCCTCTCTATCCGCGATGCTCACAATCGTGGTTTCAGGGCAGCGCTCTTGTATCTCACAAGCTGATTCATAATGGTCTAACCAGCGTCGACTCTCTTTATCTTGTATCGACTTGGTATAGCGAGAATTAGCACTAGATTCTTTATCTCGCTGCCACATGCTACCCTCAATAATACCCAGATTATCTCTGGATGGTGTTATAGCGATAGACGTATGTAGGAGCTGCTGATTAGTCTCTTTGCGTCGGAGTGTTCCCATTTCTTTGCTTTCTAAATCGGTAGCAAAATTTAGGAAAGTGGTATCCTGAGGGATAAGAACAACTGGTTGAACCTTGATTCTTTCAAGAGTGGCTGATTTATGGCCACTCATAATGGAGTCAAAGCTGACTTTATCATTTTCGATAAATCGATAGGCTGCAAAGGTTTCTGCCCAAGACTTGTTTGCACAGGGAATGCTACCCTTTGGGTCGGAACTTAAATTACTGAGAATATTGGACAAGCGCTTATTCAATCGTGTATCACCCATAACCTGATTTTTCACTTCGTCCCTGACCCAGTCCTGCATAATTATCCAGCCAAATTTGTAGCCCCTATAACGTACAAACTGTAACTCATTGATTTTTATAATAAAACTGAAAAAACTTGTGTATAAAACTTAGCGCCCGGCTTATCGGCGAGCCGAAGGCGAGTCCGGTGGAGGCGCTGAAAGTGCCGGAACGTAATACAGCCGCTTGTTAGGTTTCATTTAGACACCTTACCAGACAGGTTACCATTGTTTGATTGGACTTTTTTCCGTAAGCATCAATTTCTCGAATTACCTTAAGCCAATCTACTACTAGGGATTTGTCCTTCTTTACCTTTTCTTTGTCAGAATTCCACAGCGCTTGATATTGACGCTCTTTATCTAAGAGTTTATCTAGTTTTTCCTGGCACTTTGAACACCTAGAAGGAATCCACCATACAAACCTTTTCTGTATTTCATATGCTTCTTTTTGATCCTGGGCTGAGAAAACACATGAACAAGAGCATGTACGGCAGCTGTAAGAGATATTTTCGTAGTGAGTCGCTCTACTATCATAATGACCACCAGAAGACTTCTGGCTTGAATCTGACCACTTAGATTTGTCGATTTCAAATTCCATTTTATAACTAGAGCCCGATGCTTGTGGGAAACCTAACGCCGCTAGCAAGGGCAGCCGAAGCAACGCGTAGGCTGTCCAGCCCAGCCCCGAAGGGGTTGGGCGAGCTTGCCTAGCCTGGTTATGGTTGGCGCGCTCGGGACCGGCTACCAGCACTTTGCCAGCCATAGTTTGGCTGGCCGCTGCCCAATATTTACGAGGAAAGAATACCGCACTTTCCCCAACCAATTCCTATTTTACTGGCACTCCACGAAATTGCAGCAGACTGCCCACCTCTACCACACTTGAGCAAATACCCTAGGAACGAAACTGCTTGAATAGCAACCAGTAAAAAGGGCTCAATATCGGCTGCAATTTAGTGGCACTAAAGCTTCAGTTACTACGAAAAATCAATAAAATCGACCGCCACAATAACGCAGCGATAATCGGCTGGCGCTGCATAGCAGCGGCAGTCCGGTGGAGTCCTGTAAGGCCGGAACGAAATTCATCGCCTTGTTACACATTCAGCACCAGTAGTTGAAGTCGGTACCATCGATGTCAATGCAATCACCAAAGTCAGATATTTCGAAATCAGTGATCTCTTCCTTTGTATTTTCTGAGAAGGAGAACAAGCGCTGAGATAGCAGTGTAGGTTCGATTTTTTGATCCGATTTAGTAATAGTGTTTGCAGCTTTCAGCAAAATTCCATTAATGTCGTCTTCGCCAGACTCTTCTACTGCATCATGGTAAGAATCGAAATCAACGATTTTTGGATATATAGCCTGGAACTCCGCTGATACCTTAAATAGATCTTCAGGCTCACAGATATTGCAGACAGACTCACCTTTATTCCAAATTTTCAATACAGGGCTTCCATCTGGTAGAAACAGCGAATAACCGACACATGTTTTAGAGCTAACTTCCTCAAGAAATTCATCAAGCACAAATTCATCATATGTATCTTCATCAAACACACACTCAAATATATGATTGTTCGCACCGTCAGCTTTGTAAGAACGCACCATAAAACGAAATTCAGATAACCCAATACTTTCTGACCCGTAGTCGAAGATCATATCTTTCAGCATTTCCGGTGTAGTATCTGACATTATTACTTGTGTTGACATAGTCCTTTACCTCTGAGGATTGTTTATCTTGTGTAACGTTGCCAGCAAGGGCAGCCGAAGCGGAGCGTAGGCTGTCCAGCCCAGCCTCCGGCTGGGCGATCTTGCCTGGCCTAGTTATAGCTGGCGCGCACTGAACGACCTACTTGCTCTCTGCCAGCCAACTTTGGCTGGCCACTGCCCGATAAATTTACAGGAGAAAATACCATATTTTCCCCTCCGGATAACTATCCGATTGGCACTCAACGATGGCCTAGCAGGCTTGTAGGGCTTACTGACTGAAAGCGAAGGCACTGGAACGGAACTGCGGTACCAACTTGCAGGAAAACTCTCAGGAAAAGTGTGCTCAGATAGAGATTGATGCTTGCAGCAGCTACAAAACATCTAAATATTGACCGCCACAATAACGTTGCGAGCAGTTGGCGCGTCTTTCGCGTCCGCTGCCTTGCTTTGTTAAATGTGCTATTGCTCTGCATATTGAAACAAAAGTTTATATGGGTACTTAAAACCCGAAATTTCAGATTTTATTTTTGTGTGCTCACCGATTGGGTTAAAGCTATCTATATCTACCGCCCCATAATAATGTAATAGCGTGAACGGCATACCTAAATCATAGATAGATACACATACCATCTTTTTAAGATCTAGCTCTTTGCAAGAAACCTCATCCTTACCCCTTGAAGATACTGAAAGATACCTAAATTCCCTTAGGCCCTGCCTCCATTGCCACTCTGAATATGCATATGTGACATTGTCAACAACTATCAACGAAGCATCAATTTTCGCATTGAGAGGAGCAAAACCAATTGTTACGGAATTATCAAAATTAACGTCGAACTCCACACCATTGTCACTTTTCCATTTCAGAAAGGTATCGGCATGATCTTCTCTAGCAAAGATCGTGAAGGCTCCGACTTGATATTTGCTTGGTCCAAAAACAATGTAGAAAATCTGACTGTACTTAGAAAACAGCCAAATATTTACAATGGTTAGTATGAGCATGGACGCTAATATTTTTTTGATACTGACACGCTAGTGATCACCATTTAACGCTGAGCTAACCGGCAGCCAGTGCGAAGCACGCTTTTGGCAGTCCGACGGAGGCCGCTTGCGGCCGGAGTGTAGTTGAGCGTTTTGTTATGTGTCTGCTACTCATCATCTAATGTATCCTGCGCTGATTCCCTTAGCCATTCATCAGCTTGCTTTTCTTGCAGCAACCATTTAGCAAGAGGCTTCGTTAGCGGATGATTTCGAATGCTCAGTTTGCCTAGTGCGATAGTTGCACAATTTGGCTCTGAGACATAATCCTTTATAAGAGCCACCAGAGTATCATCTGAAACTGCCTTCCAATCAGGCTCTGACGGATATAAAAACTGAATCTCATTTGCCTCTGAGAGATTTAGATCCCTCACATTTATCGTTTCAAATTTCATATCTGGTTTTGCACATAACGACTACAACAGGGGCGGCCGGAGCGTAGCGTAGGCTGTCCCGCGAAGGGCCAAAGGCCCGCAGCAACCTGCTTGTACTTGTTAGCCTTGCGATGCATCATAAGACATTATTGCTACAAGTTTAGAGTTGGGTTGGTTAGAAAGAGTTATAACCCACTGCTCCATTAATTTGGCTCCACGAAATATCTTGTATGAAGTGGTTTCCAATGGGCCAGATTTAGAAACGATTTCTTTTTTATAGCTGAAGCCTGACCCTTTAGGCGGTAACCATGCCTCCATGCTGGCCATAAGTTTCTCTGGGCTACCTTGATGAATAAAGACTGAACACAACCCTCTATCTTGAGCAGCAATAGCGAAATTGCCATGCTCATTTTTGGAAACCCAAGCTTTTCCTTTGTGGCCTTGTAGATATTGGTTAGCGAGCTCCCTTTTAGCTTCGGTGAACCCCATTTCTTTGGCTTGGCTTTCTACTTTGGCAGGCTGAGCACGAGTAACGACACAGGCACCCATATAAAGTTGAATTGGATATGACTTGCGAAGAGCCAATGATTCAGCACTATCTTGAGATGCTTGCGATACAGACGAGATAATAGCGATCAAAAGGGCTGCAAAATATTTCATCATCTCTCTCATGTTTTAGAGCCTAACGCCCGCAGTTGCGGCTGGTTTGGAGCGCAGCGAAAAGCCAGTCCGACAACCTGCGCTTGTTAAATGTTTTTCTTCATGTACTGCTTAAGGTCGTCAATGCTATCGGCGATCTTATCAGCATACTGTGATTCCATACCGATGGATGGAATTGTAAATACTTCCCCTTTTGCATTTACTGCCAATATTTCGTTGCTTCCGCTGTCCCCGAAGCCAGTGAATTCTGGAGCATATTCTGAGAATTGATACTCTTTATTGAACTGATCAATTTCTTCAGGCTTCCAGATAATGTACCAAAGCGGATCAATCTCAAGTTCGCCTTCTACGTAACCTTCATTGATTAATTCTTTAACTTTTTGCTTGATATCCATGATGACATTTAACGACCGCCGCAAAGGCCGACCGAAAGGGAGGTCCAGCACCATGAAATGGTGCGATTTTGCCGGCGCTTGTTAGGCATTTTTAATCTCCAAACTCGGAAGCTTTACTTTTGGTATCGGCTGACCCGGCCTCCAATCAGGAGGTAATCTCGGGCCTCTGAGCTGGAACGGTTCTTTTGGAAAGGTGCTTTCTATAAATCGCTTATTTGTAATATTTTCACTAGGACACACTTCGATGACTAAATGCGTAGCTGTTACTGCAAAAGGAGAAATATGTATCCACTCTGGGTACCAACCTTTTTCATTTAGAAGTGTATCAATCACTTTCTCAGACTCTACAAACAATCTAGTATTAGGCAGCTTAACTTTACCTAGCCCAGGCTCCCACTCCTGATCATCAATATCAAAAACGCGATAAAACAAAAGCTTATCTGGAAGTGGACCGATGCACGACTCTTCATTACATCTTTTTACGCAGCGGGTGACCTCTTCTAGAAACATTTCTAGAAAAGCTTCCTTCGTAAACGTTTCTTCAATTAGTTTCATAGCTTTACGCCTAACGCCCAGCACACCGGCCGACTGAAGCGCAGCTGAAGGAGGTCCAGGCCGAAGGCCGAGGGTGCTGCTGCTTGTTAACTGTTTGTGCCAAAACCATAACTATATAACTCCGGAAAAAGAACCCCAAAACCAATTAAAACCAGAACAACGACCAAACCAATACAGATTGCTTTAGCTGGATGCAACTCTTTGCCACCTGGATTATCGATAGCGCCCGGCATGTTTTCTGGCATATGGATTATTTCACCAAACACACCCAAACCAGCAACAATGATAAGAGACAGATAAAAGCTCGCTCCGAAGAAGAACGATATAGCAATGACGAACGCTGCAGCCAGTATAGTTCTTATTGCAATTCCTTTAGCTTTACTCATGGCTCAGTGAATACAGTTAACGTTGCCAACAGGGGCAGCCGGAGCGTTTGCGTGCGAAGCGCGCCGCGTAGGCTGTCCAGCCTAGCCCCATAGGGGCTGGGCGAGCCTGCTTGGCCTAGTTATGGGGCCCCATTGTATAATAAGTAACCCTGAATTATCCCATAAAATAACACGCCCACCACAACACTACTTGGAACATAGTAACGAGCGTTGTTTACCGGTAAAGCCGCCGTCAATAATGCTGAACAAACTGCTGAAACCATAGCAACACCAAACCAGTTTCCCTTTAACCCTGGTGAAACTGCCCAAAGTACATATGCCATGGGAATCAAGCTTGAAGCAAAAAGACAAACCATGAATTTCCAAAGATATACACTTAATTTTTGGTCTTTGTGAATTTGGCTCAATTTCTAGCCCTATAACGCTTAGATAACCTGCACTGCAGGCGGTAAAAAAAATGACCTGGCATTGAATTTAGGCCGAACTAAAGAGGCCCATTCCTGCAGTGTCTGGTTCATCGCCATGTTGTACATTCCCGCCGGCACTATCTTGCCGAGCCGCCCCCTTTATAAAGGAAATTCCTTTTTTCGCCTTAGACCACACTCGGCCAGTCAACTTTGTAGATTCATGGCACTGCCCACACTCTACCATCAGATCTTGGATTTGCAATCCAGCTGGGAGTCGTTGATCTTTCATTAAACCCACTTGATTACTACATAGATCGTGCTTTTTCTTATTGCACCCAGCATATAATCCATAACTCCGTACCATGTGTTTTCCTATTGGAGGTATGTGCTGCAAGACACGTCTTAAGAACTCCTGAGGCTTTAACCGAAGTTGCTTACGTCGCTGGTCACGGTGATCAAAATAACGAAAATCCAGCCCCTTATGATCCACGTTTAATATCTGCTTTGGCTTAAGCGGGCCACCTTTGATGTAGCGTGAAAAATACAGCAGAACGCCTTGACCATGCTCATACCGTTCTTGAATACGAACCGACCATTCCTTGCGATAGCAAGCTTTAAAGAGGATATCAAACTGGCCAATTGACCAACTGGGAGGAAGCTTGAGTAACCCGGCACGATACTGTTCTAATAAAAGCGCTTGAAATTTTCCCCTATAAAGACTCTTAACCACTCGCACAGGCAATAAATATTCACCTGTTTCTTTCCATTTTTCCCTTAAAGTCAAGCCGCCAGCAGTTATCAAACAGTGTATATGGGGATGTAAAGTTAACTGTCTTCCCCAAGTATGCAGAGCCATAAGCATCCCGGGAGTTACTCCGTGATAGTCTTTACTCGCCATTAATTCAAACAGGGTTTCTTTACTCGACAAAAAGAGTATATCTGTAAGCTTCTCTTCGTTGTATTGCCATAACGGCAGATACTCATGAGGTATAGTAAAGACCACATGAAAATGTTCTGTATCAAATAATTTACGACGCTGCTGATCAACCCACTGGAGCTGTTTTCTGCCTGAGCAGAGGGGGCAACTTCTATGCCTACAAGAATGATGCTGTTCAGTGACATGGTTGTGCTTACAACGATAATAACTGCTTCCCATCGATTTTGTACGGCATTCTTGTATCGAGGAGATAGCCTTTAAATTTTTTAGTGGTTGCGCAGTTTTAGATAAATAACCACTGTACGCAGAAAATATATTTTGCAATACCCGGTTATGCATTTTCTAAAATGCCTCTTATAATTTAAAAGTGGCACCACTCCCGCGCAGCGGGTTTGTACAACAGTTAATTCAAAAGAAGCGTCTTTATATCACCCTTCTATATAATTCTACTCACTTCTTTCAAGATAACCTCAAAAATCCAATAATATCAAAAAGTTAAGAAATTTGGCATATTTCTCTACAGGTAGATATATAGCAGCCGCTATATATCTACCTGCTTTTTCTGCTCTTTATAACATTACCACCCCTATAAAAATCAAAGAGATAGATCGTTACCTCCAGAAATAGGAGAAGCTTCTCTTGAATTCTGATATTGACAGCAGGACAAAAGAGTAAATACTGTATATAAAAACAGTCTAAGGGCAATATCATGGACGACATTCGCCACAAAATCCCAGGTAAGCCTGAACGATTTATGGACAATCTGCGATTTCATATTCGAAAGCAAGGACTATCGTACCGAACAGAGCAAACTTACACCCATTGGATTAAACGTTTTATTCATTTCAACAAAAAGAAGCACCCTGCTGATATGGGAGCTGTTGAGATTGAGACATTCCTCTCTCATCTTGCAGTTCAGGGCCTTTGCTCAGCAAATACACAGCGAATAGCTCTGAACGCTTTGATATATCTGTACAAGAGATTCTTAGGTAGGGATATTCAGGCTCTGGACTTTAAACTGGCAAAACAACAAAAGTTCTTGCCCGTGGTTTATAGCCGTAGAGAAATATCAGCAATTTTGGATCACCTTGAAGGCACCTACAGATTACAGGTTGAGCTAATGTACGGTAGCGGCCTTCGCAGCGCCGAACTGCTTTCTTTGCGTATAAAGGATATAGACTTCGACAGCAATAATATTTTTGTTCGAGGTGGTAAGGGGGATAAGGATCGCACTACGATATTACCTAATGGGTTAATTGTGCAGCTACATAGGCAGGTGGAGTCTGTTTCCCTATTACACCAACAAGATCTTTTGGCTGGTTTTGGTTCGGTTTATTTACCTAACGCTTTGGAACGAAAGTATCCAAGTGCAAGCCGACAACTGGCTTGGCAATACCTTTTCCCTTCCAGCACCATCGGCCAATGTCCTCGCTCCGGTGAAAACAGAAGGCACCATATGCACGCGTCAACTTTAGCGCGCCAGGTTCGTATAGCTGTCAAGCTAGCGGGAGTCAACAAACCGGCTCGTTGCCATGCATTTCGCCATAGCTTTGCGACTCACTTGCTCGAAGCGGGTTATGACCTGCGCACGATTCAGGAACTGCTAGGGCATTCAGATGTTAGTACTACTGAAATTTATACCCATGTCGTAAATCGGGGAAATAAAGGCGTTTTAAGCCCTTCAGACCGACTGCGCAACATTAATAAAATTGAGGAGGCTGGAGCTAACTATTTTGTTGGGAGCAAGGTGGGGGAAGCCCAGGGGCTTGGCTTATTGGCTGCATCTTAGTAGCGAAGAGATTGGATACCGGGCTTTCGCCGGTATCCAATAGAAAAAAGCCGATCGAATTATCCCGGTGTTACATCTCCGTTTTGCGCGCGGTGGCGCAGTGCGTGATCGATCAGAACCAGGGCCATCATGGCTTCGGCGATAGGCGTTGCTCGAATACCAACACAGGGGTCGTGGCGGCCTTTGGTAACGACTTCAATGGGATTGCCGGAGCGGCAAACGCTGCGGCCGGGAATGCGCAAACTGGAAGTCGGCTTCAGGGCGATATGGGCAATGACGTCCTGGCCACTGGAAATACCACCCAAGACACCCCCAGCATTATTCGACAGGAACCCCTCTTCTGGAGTGATTTCATCTCGGTGCTCAGTGCCCTTCTGCTCCACGCTGTCAAAGCCAGCTCCAATTTCCACGCCTTTTACCGCGTTAATACTCATTAAGCCGTGGGCCAGATCTGCATCCAGGCGATCAAAAATAGGTTCACCCAGTCCGGCTGGGACGCCGCTGGCGTGTACTGAGATACGCGCACCGATGGAGTTCCCCTCTTTGATCAGCTCCTGCATATAGGTCTCCATGTCGGGGACCCGATCGGCATCCGGGCTAAAGAAGGGGTTTTGTTCTACCTGGTCCCAATCCAGTTTTTGTACTTTGATCGGGCCTAATTGTGAGAGATAACCGCGCACTTCAATGCCGTACTTTTGTTTCAGCCATTTTTTGGCGATGGCCCCAGCGGCAACCCGCATGGCAGTTTCACGGGCGGAGGATCGGCCACCCCCACGGTAGTCGCGAATGCCGTATTTTTGCCAATAGGTGAAATCGGCGTGGGCAGGCCTTACCTGTTCAGCGATATTGCTGTAGTCCTTGGAGCGCTGGTCGGTATTTTCAATCAACAGACCAATAGGCGTGCCGGTGGTTTTTCCCTCGAAAACACCGGAAAGGATTTTTACCTGGTCGGGTTCGCGGCGCTGGGTGGTATAGCGGGAAGTGCCGGGCTTGCGGCGGTCCAGCTCTCGCTGAATTTCTTCTTCACTAATCTCCAGACCCGGAGGGCATCCATCGACGATACAACCGAGCGCGGGGCCGTGACTTTCGCCAAAGGTGGTGACACAAAACAGCTTGCCAAAGGTATTGCCCGACATAGACGACTTTTCCAGCTAATAGGTGGTAAAACAGGATGGCCCACAATAGGGGCGCGCATTATAAATGATCTGCCCGCCCCAGTGCGCAGACTGGGGCAAAAAGCACAAGTGTCCGCAGAACCGGGCTTGTACCCATAACCCGGCAACCGAGATTGCCGGGGAGGCAAAAGGAATTATTCCTTTTCGAAGTAGGGTTGATAGGCGAGTAGCTCTTCCCGGCTGATGGCAAAAACACCGTGGCCACCATCCTCAAACTCGGGCCACATAAACGGCACCTCCGGGAAGGCTTTTTCCAGGGCTTCCCAGCTATTGCCCACTTCGCAGATCAACAGGCCATCGGGCTGTAAGTGGTTGGCAGCCTCGCGCAGCAAGCGGCGGGTAAAATCGAGACCGTCATCGCCAGAGCCCAGGGCTATATCCGGCTCAGCGTGGTATTCCTTGGGCATTTCGGCCAGATCGCGGGCATCGACATAGGGCGGGTTGCACACGATCAATTCGTAACTCATACCGTGCAGGCCGGAAAATAGGTCCGACTGCACTGCGCGCACGCGTTCGTTCAACTCGTGACGATTGATATTGATCTGTGCAACTTCGATCGCGTCCTCGGAAATATCACTCACATCGACACGCGCTTCCGGGAAGGCCTCGGCACAGGCGATACCGATACAACCGCTACCACAACAGAGGTCCAGAATCGCCAGGGGCTCAACATTGAGCCAGGGCTGGAAATTGTGGCGAATCATCTCGCCAATCGGTGAACGGGGTACCAGTACCCGCTCGTCCACATAAAATGTCATATCGCAGAAATGCGCTTCCTTCGTCAGGTAGGCCGCCGGTACCCGCTCGCTAAAGCGCCGCTCCAGGATAGTGAGTACGTCGCGGCGCTCCTCCATGGTCAAACGGGCCTGGAGTATCTCCGGCTTACTGTAAGGGGGGAGATGCAGGGCGTGGGTTACCAGCAAAACGGCCTCGTCCCAGGCGTTGTCGGTGCCATGGCCGTAGTAGAGGTCGGCCTCATTGAATCGGCTGGTCCCCCAGCGGATATAGTCCAAAACCGTGGTCAGTTCGTGGAGGCTTGTTTCACGCCTTTCTATCATCAATCTATCCTTAAGTGCTTTGTATCTTGTCGGGGCCCACTGTCACCTGCGGGTGCCCTCTGTTGTTGCTTCAGAGGGGCCAATCAATGCCCGGGGAGTGTAGTTTGCTCACACCAAATAAGCGACGAGTAAGGTTAAGTGGCCATTTTACAGCTGCTGCCTAAAGGCCCTAAGCCATTTTTCCGCCCAACTTCCTCTGCCCTGCTAACAAAACAGCCTTCGCCAGTGGTCGTCAAATAACAGCTAACAGGCTTCTGGGGCCGCGTGGATCTTTACTCTCGGGTTACAAACGCTTAGGGTAGCGCACCCGCCCTTCGGGCTGAGATGTTGGAAAGAGCAGCATGAACGAACATTACGCGCGAATTATTGAAGCAATCGGCGAAGATCCGCAACGCCCTGGGCTCAAAGACACCCCGGAGCGCGCCGCCAAAGCCATGGAATACCTGACACGCGGCTATAAACAGACCGTGGAAGATGTAGTCAACGACGCGCTCTTCCCGTCCGACTGCAGCGAAATGGTGCTGGTTAAGGATATCGAACTCTACTCCCTGTGTGAGCACCACCTGCTGCCGTTTATCGGCCGCGCCCACGTAGCCTATATTCCCAATGGCAAGGTCGTTGGCCTGTCCAAGGTAGCACGCATTGTGGATATGTTTGCGCGCCGCCTGCAGATCCAGGAGCAGCTGACCGTAGAGATCGCCGAGACCCTGCAAAACGTTACCGGTGCTGCCGGTGTCGGCGTGATCATCGAAGCCAAGCATATGTGCATGATGATGCGCGGTGTGGAAAAACAGAACTCTGTGATGAAGACTTCGGCTATGCTCGGTACTTTCCGCAGCAACCAGGCCACCCGCAACGAGTTCCTCTCCCTGCTGCGCCAGTAAACGCCACAGGTACCCAGCGGCCGCCAGGGCCGCTTTGACCGAGGAGTGACCGCTATGCCTCACCTGATCATAGAGTATGCGAAAAATCTGGAAGAGAAGATTTCTATCGCTGCACTGGTCAGCTCGGCTCAGGAGGCGATGCACCGTTCCGGTTTATTCGCCTCTCACAATATCAAGACTCGCGCCAAGTCCTACGATCAGTTTATCGCTGGGGACAATGGCAACAGCTTTATCCACGCAGAGATCCGCTTGCTTGAAGGGCGCTCTACGCGGGAAAGGGAAGCATTGAGCTCGGCGGTTTTTAACAGCCTGTGCCAATTTGCCGAGGGAGTTCCCGCAGTCTCGGTAGAGGTGCGGGAGATGGATGCCAGCTGCTATTCCAAGCGGGTTCCCTTCTAAGCGGTTTCACCGCGCAAGAAAGGCCCAAACCACTCTGCAATCGCCCGGGCACCACTCTCCTCCAGGTGCAAGTGGTGGCTTCCGGGAATCTCACGTGCCTCAATACCCGGAAACTCTTGCAGCACAGGGCGCAGGCGCTTGAGCATATCTGCGATACCATTTTCAGCGAGAACCAGCTGCACCGGCATTTTCAATCGGGATAAGTAAGCTTTAATCTGTGGCTCATTGAGCTTGGCCGTGGAAGCCGCCATCAGCCGGGGATCATTACTCCACATATAGCCACCCTCCACTTCCCGGGTGCCTCGCTCGGTCAATACCTGCGCAGCCCACTCAGTTAGCGGAAACATGCCATTCTTGCGCGCTTCGACAGCCTCTTCGAAGGTACCGTAAACCCGCAGCTTGCGCGTGCCGTAACGGGCTCTCTGGGCAATAGCTTTGGCCAGGTTCTCCGGAGCCTTTTCATCTTCGGTGGAGGGGGGCACCAGGCCATCGATCAGTGCCAGGCGCTTTACCCGATCGGGAAAAGCACCAGCGGTTATCACCCCGGCGATAGCACCTCGGGAGTGCGCCACAATGGAGAACTTGCGCCAGCCAAGCGCGTGCACCGCCCCCAAAATATCTTCCGCCTCTTCCCAGATGTTGTAGTTGGCATCGAGTGAGCGGTGATAGCTGCGTCCGTGGCCCGGCATATCTATCGCTACCAGATTAATTCCGCTCAGCAGGGGAGCCAGCCGACTGAAGGTGGCACAGTTATCCAACCAGCCGTGAAGAGCAATTACCGGCTCTCCCTCCGGATCGCCCCACTGGCGTGCGGCAATCGACTTGTGATCAAACTCAAGGGTGATTTCACGGGGAGTGATTTGATTTATCGCCAAAGTGATATCCACCGGATAGTGACTAAAACAGGTGGTGAAATGGTGCGGCCCACCAACAACATCCGCAATGACAGTTGTGATCAGCGCAATAGGGATTTACTGGCAGACACGACCGGAAAAATTACTCTGCGTGCTGCAACCACTCCAGGTCAGCGCAACCATTAGCCCATACATCCGCAATGACACAGGCGAGGCTGGAAGTGCCCATCGGATGTTCATTACCGCTGCCACAGAGGCCATTGAGCAGGCTGCCCACCAGAGGCTGGTGACTAACCAGGAGAAGCGGGAAGGTATCCTGGGTTTGCAAATGGTCGAGCAGTTGCTGTGGGTGGGTATTGCCGATCAACAGCGGTTCGGTAATAACGGGCAACCCCAGTTGAGCGGCAGCAATCTCAGCGGTTTCCTGGGTGCGTACAAATGGGCTGGCCCAAATAGCCTTTACCGCCGCCAGTTCCTCGGCGCGCTTTTTACAAACCTGTGCAACCTGCCTGCGCCCGCGCTCTGTCAGGGCTCTCTCTGCATCATTGGCGAGCATGGGCTCGGCTTTACCGTGACGCAAAATAAACAGCTGCATGGGGCTTCCTCAAGGGTAGGTTGTTACTTTGTTGATATCTGCGGGATTATTCGTAGGGAGGGCAGCAGATATTTATCCGGTGCCCACGGATAAGGCACCGGATAAATTAGCGATAGGAAAAGCAATTAGTTCTTGTCGACAGGTTTGTCAGCGTCGTCGGCACTTTCCTCAACCAGCTCGGGCTTTTCACTGCTCTCGGGCTCGGAGCTACCCAGGATAATGGCATCCTCGGCTTCGTCTTCAGCCTTGTCCTTTTCACGCTTTACTTCCGTAGAAACCACTTCTGCAGAAACATCTTCGGCGCCCTCGTAACCAGACAAATCCTCTACTTCAGATTCAGGCCACTCGGCAAACGGGAAAGGCTTTTCGTCGGAGTTGTAGATCAGGAACTGGATCGCCTGGTAAACATAGGAGGCGAGCTGATCGCCAAAGCGACGCAGATTATCGTTGGATTTCCCGCTGATAATCGAAAACAGGAATTGCAGTATCACTACCGCCATCAGTAACCACGCGGCAACCTGAAGGCACACTGCAAACAGCACCATATAGATAAGGCGCACCCACTGGTTGCCGGAAGTAAGATTGCGCTTTAGATCGTCATTTTTCATATGAGGCTTCCATTTAAGGCTTGGCCGAGTAGGCCACATCAAAAGTTTGCGCGCCCGACATCAAATTACGAATCACCTCAGGAATCGGCCGCTGTTCAAATAATATGGCGTGAATCGCGGAAACCAAGGGCATGTAGACACCCATTTCGTCGGCTTTCTGTTTAATCAGACGAACCGTATTCACACCTTCGGCCACCTGACCGATTTCTGCGACAGCCTGATCGAGCGGCTTGCCTTTACCGACCATATACCCCACCCGGTAATTTCGGCTGAGATCTGAGGAACAGGTTAGAATCAAGTCGCCGACACCGGCGAGGCCGATAAACGTCATAGGATCGGCACCCATCGCTTCGGCAAAGCGCATCATTTCTGCCAGGGAACGGGTGATCAATAAACTGATGGTATTTTGCCCGCGCTCCAGTGCCGCAGCCATACCAGTGATGATCGCGTAGATATTTTTTAGCGCACCGGCAAGCTCTACTCCAAACACATCGCTACTGGAATAAACCCGGAAAGTCTCCGAGTGCAGTGCCGATTGAATCGCTTTACAAAGTGCCTCGTCTTCACTGGCCACCACCGTTGCAGTGTAGTGCCCCGCAACAATTTCTTTTGCAAAATTTGGTCCGCTCAAGACCCCGACACGCATGTCGGTGGTTTCCTCGCGCAGGATATCGCTCATTAAGTGGAAGTTGTCGTGCTCGATTCCCTTAGTGGTGGAGATCAGCATGGTGCCCGGCGCCAACAAAGGGGCTACTTTTTTTACCACCTCGCGAAAGGATTTACTGGGTATCGCGACAAAAACGATACTGCAACCATCGACCGCTTGCTCCAGGTCGCTGGTAAGCTGTAATTCCGGATGCAGGGGCACGCCGGGCAGGTATTTATGGTTTTCTCGAGTATCGCGACACTCAGCCGCCGTCTCCGCGTTGCGCATCCACTGGCGGGTGTCGTGGCCGTTACCCGCCACAATGTTAGCAATCGCGGTTCCGAAACTGCCGCCGCCCAATACGGCAATAGCGAGGGGGTTGGAAGTTTCTTTTTGCATTGTCACACCGATAAAGCTTCTTATAAGACTTGCGGATTATAGAGGCATGACCCGCTGAGCCCAATGGGGTCAATTTGTTTTAAACTTCTGCCAATTGTGCGAAACGGCACAGTAAATAGCAAAAACGGCCCTCTGCCTTGACCAACCGATAAAACACCGTTCGATCCGGCAGGGGCCGCTTCTGGGACCAGCAAAGTCTAAAACAACTCCACTGGCCGTCGCTTAGCACCAATCAATAGCGCTGACTTAGTCGTGCATTTCCAGCAACAGCGTGTTCAGGCGGCGCACATAATCCGCCGGGTCCGCCAACTGGTTACCGGCAGCCAGATTAGCCTGGTCCATCAGGATATTGGTGAGATCCGCAAAGCGATCTTCATCCGCTTCCTGGTCCAGACGCTGTACCAGTGGGTGGGACGGATTGATTTCAAAGATCGGCTTGGCATCTGGCAGGGCCTGGCCGGCCTGTTCCAGGATGCGGCGCATTTGCGGGCCCATATCCTGTTCGCTCACCACCAGACACGCTGGGGAGTCCACCAGGCGAGTGGTTGCGCGTACGGATTCAACGCGACCTTCCAGAACTTCCTGTACCCGCTCAACCAGGGCACCGGACTCCTGCTCAACTTTTTCGCGCTCAGCCTTGTCCTCATCGCTCTCGGCTTCACCCAGATCCAGCGCACCTTTGGCCACGTCTTGGAACTGCTTGCCGTCGAACTCGTTCATATGGCCCACGAACCACTCGTCCACCTGATCGGTGAGCAGCAGCACTTCGATACCCTTCTTGCGGAATACTTCCAGGTAGGGGCTGGACTTGGCCGTAGCGAAGTTGTCGGCACACACGTAGTAGATCGCCTTTTGGCCATCCTTCATGCGACCCACATAGTCTTCCAGGGATTGATCCTGCTTCTCGGTATCGGTATGGGTGCTGGCGAAGCGCAGCAGCTTGGCAATTTTCTCTTTGTTGGAGAAATCTTCAGCCGGACCTTCTTTCAATACATTGCCGAACAGATCCCAGAACTTCTGGTATTCATCGCCATCTTTCTTCGCCAATTTATCCAGCATATCCAGAACACGCTTGGTCAGTGCGCTCTTGATCGCATCAGTATTGCGATCTTTTTGCAGGATTTCACGGGATACGTTCAGCGGCAGATCGTTGGAGTCCAGAACACCTTTCACGAAACGCAAGTACAGCGGCAGGAACTGCTCCGCATCGTCCATGATAAAAGTGCGCTGCACATACAGCTTGAGGCCGCGAGCGGCATCGCGCTGGTACAGATCAAACGGTGCGCGCGCAGGGATGTAAAGCAGGCTGGTGTAATCCTGTTTGCCCTCTACGCGGTTGTGGCTCCAGGTTAAGGGATCGTCGAAATCGTGGGAGATATGCTTGTAGAACTCCTTGTACTCCTCAGATTTCACATCGGAGCGGGGACGAGTCCACAGGGCCTGGGCAGCGTTTACTGCTTCAAACTCAGGCGCCTTCTCTTCTTTCGGCTCTTCGCCCTCTTCCGCCGCCGGCATTTCCTCTTTCAACATCTCCACCGGAATGGCGATGTGATCGGAGTACTTTTTAATGATGGAGCGCAGGCGCCAGTTATCGGCAAACTCTTTCGCTTCTTCTTTCAGGTGCAGAACCACCCGGGTGCCACGCTGGGGCCATTCAACAGTCTCTACGGAGTATTCCGCTTCACCGTGACACTCCCAGTGCACACCCTGGTCGGAATTCAAACCGGCGCGACGAGTGAATACGTCCACTTTGTCAGCGACGATAAAGGCGGAGTAAAAGCCCACACCGAACTGGCCGATCAGGTGCGCATCTTTTTTCTGGTCTCCGGTCAGCTGCTGCATAAATGCAGAGGTGCCGGAGCGGGCGATAGTACCGAGGTTTTCGATAACTTCATCGCGGCTCATACCAATACCATTATCGGTAATGGTGAGCGTTCCCTCTTCCTTGTCAAACTCGATGCGAATACGCAGGTCTGCATCTTCGCCCAGTAATTCGGGCTTGGACAGCGATTCAAAACGCAGCTTATCGGCGGCATCAGAAGCGTTGGATACCAGCTCGCGCAGGAAAATCTCCTTATTGGAGTAGAGCGAGTGGATCATCAGGTGCAGTAGCTGCTTGGCTTCCGTCTGGAATCCATGGCTCTCTTTTTGGGCCTCAACGGTCATCTATTCGGTCTCCCCGTAAACGTCAATCGGAACAGGGAGCAAATATTGGGATCAGCCAACAGGTTTCAAGGGGGAAGGACAATCACTTACCAGTGGAGATCAGCGATCTCCACTGGTTTGAGCGGTAGCGAGATTACCTTTGCCGGTAATATCGATCACGAAATTGGCAGTGAGATCTGAGATCACACGGGACTCCGCATTCATCAGGATGGCAATACCCACTTTCAACTTTTCCGAATAGGCCACCGCCGCACGGAAGCCCGCAACCCAACCGCCGTGATAAATAATGCGGTCATCACCGATGGTGTAGAGGCGCCAGCCCAAGCCGTAGCCTGCATGAGACAGGTAGTCTCTCCAGATACGATGGCGCATATGGCGCTGGGTAGCGACTCGCTCTGTAGTCATATCGGCGATCACTTCCGGTGACAGTACCTTCGGGTAGTAGCCCATCTGGGCTTTCAGCCACTGGGCCATATCAGAGATACTGGCATTCACTCCCGCCGCCGGTGCAGCAAAGTAGTATTCCTTCTCCACTTTCACTGGGCGCCAACCACTACCAGTCTGGATATGGGGTGCCGCACGGTTGTCGGAGGCCATAAAGCTCTCCCAGCCAACCGATGCATTCTGCATTTTCAGCGGGACAAAAATTCTCTTCTTAAGCTGGCTGGCAAAGGAAACCCCGGTCGCCTCAAAAATCACATCCTCAATAAGGCTGAACAACACATTCTGGTAGCCGTAGCATTTTCCCGGCGTGCAGCGCGGATCGATATTGGCAAACTTGGGCAATATCTTGCTGAGAGGCTTGTTGTCCTCAAGGTAGTTGTCGTAGGCGTTGGGGGTCAGGCCCGAGGAATGGCTGAGCAGGTGCTCCACCTGAAGCTGGCGAGACAGTGAAGGCGTCTTAAAGCTCAGGTCCGGCACATAGTTGACCACCTTGTCATCCCATTTGAAGCGATCTTCATGCTCCAACATAGTGGCCATACTGGCAGCGAAGGTCTTGGATACCGAGGCCAGACGGAACACCGTGTCCTGATCCACCTTGCCGGATTTACCCCTGACCCTGACGCCATAGGTATCCATCGCGACCACCCGGTTGCCATCCACGATGACATAGGCGCCGCCGGGTATAGATTTACCCGCCATCATCTGTTTGAAGTATCGGCCAAACTGTTTGGCCCTGTCGTCTATATCAGCCGCTTGCGCAGGCAGGGACAGACTCCCCAGAATCAACAGGAAGAGAAATAAACGTGCCATAGAGGCGCGCATGACGTAGACGATATTTGAAAGAATTGCAGGTCTCATAAGCAAATCGAGCCGCCAAAGCAATCCGGTAGTTGCAGATAAGACTAGCAGCCAGCGGGCAAAAACTCTATTTAGGCGCCACGCAGGACTGACTGCTGAATTCTAGTCTGCACTTTTCTCCGGCGCGCGGACGGCCATGCCAATCAGCGCAGGTCAGCGCAACAAGGCTTGTACAAACAAAAAAACCGCCTTGCGGCGGTTCTTCTTTTGGGGTCCGGAGACCCCAGCGCAAAAAGCGTCTTACAGCTTCTCAGCGTTCTCGCTCAGGTAAGCCGCTACACCTTCCGGAGAAGCGTTCATACCTTTGTCGCCTTCCTGCCAGCCGGCGGGGCAAACTTCACCGTGCTCCTGGTGGAACGCCAGAGCGTCAACCATGCGCAGCATTTCGTCAACGTTACGGCCCAGCGGCAGATCGTTAACTACCTGGTGACGTACATTGCCTTCTTCGTCGATCAGGAAGGAACCGCGGAAAGCAACACCAGCGTCAGCTTCTACGTCGTACGCCTGGCAGATTTCGTGCTTAACGTCTGCAACCAGGGTGTACTTAACCGGGCCGATACCACCGTCGTTGACGGAGGTGTTACGCCATGCGTTGTGAGAGAACTGGGAATCGATGGATACACCGATTACCTCAACACCGCGCTTTTCAAACTCAGCGAAACGGTGGTCGAAAGCGATCAGCTCAGAAGGACATACGAAGGTGAAGTCCAGCGGGTAGAAGAAAACTACAGCCTTCTTACCTTTGATTGCTTCTTTCAGGTTAAAAGTATCGACGATCTCGCCGTTACCCAATACCGCTGCAGCGGTGAAATCCGGAGCCGGCTTGCCTACCAGAACTGCCATGAAAACCTCCTCAATCCAATGATGGGTTGTTGATGATACGTAGAGTGTTCAATTTATGAGCAACTGCTATAAATCGAATGGGAATTAATAGTGGGCCGCTATGATACACACCCACTTATTTCAGGCCCATAAATTTTTTAAATCAGGCTGATAGCAGAACGGCTATGCGTGAACTAACACCCAAAATAGGATGACCTACCCGCAAAAATGTACAAATAGCAAACAAAGAGGGCGAAATGCAACCATTTCGGAATCTTATTGACACTCATTCTCAATTGCAATAGGATTCCTACCTGACTACTATTGAGTAAGAGTTGAACAGAGCCACCGCCATGTATGTATGTATTTGTAAGGGCATAACTGACCGCCAGATTAAAGAGGCGATCTATGATGGCTCCACTTCGGTGAAGGCGTTAAGACGCCAGCTGGGCGTTTCTTCTCAATGTGGACGCTGTGCCGAGCAGACCAAGGAGATCATTGATGAGACCATGAGCGGTGGGATGGTATCCTCTGCCAACAACGGCCTCTTCTACTCCGCCAGCTGATTTTGGCTTTTGACCTGCGATCGTGTCCCTGGCGATCGCCTCCCCTCTTCTTATATCTCAGCTTTCACTCAACACCTGCTAGTTATGTCAAGCTCCTTCCTTTAACGGCTTAGCGCGGTTCAACTGAAATTCAAAAACGGTGCCGCAGTTTCCCTGCTACGCACAAAAACGATTGTATTTAGATATAGCAACATTCCTAATCCATACATTTTTGTACCGCCCACTGACAACAACAAGTGCAGTGAACTGAACCAGAAATATGTATTTGTAAGTGCTTAGCAAACCGCCAGATCAAAGAGATAATCTATGATGGCGCTATCTCGGTAAGGGCCTTGGGGCACCAGTTGGCGGTCTCATCCCTGTGTGGGAGGCCGAATAAACAAATTAGCTTATCGAATAGACCATGAACGGGAGTATGGTCTACTCAGCTAACTACCGCCGATTCTACTTCACCAGCTGACCCCGAATCCCGGCTACCATAATCTATAACCACTAAGTTACCTTCCCGAATGCTCCCTCTAAAGCTCATAGGCTAAGCTGATAGCACGCTGGCGTGCCTTTCTCCATCTATGAAGCAGTATCTTATACACCTCTATGAACGCCTCCACTCCAGTTTCTGGAGCGTCCCGCTGATTATGATCCTAGCGGCGCTAGCGCTCTGCGCCTTTACCGTTCACCTGGACACAGCGCTTCCTGCTCCTCCCCTTTTATTCCGGGGCAGTTTGCAATGGTTTAGTTTGGGTAATACCGAAAATGCTCGAGCCCTTTTGTCAGTCATTGCTGGCTCCACTATCACGGTAGCCGGAACGGTATTCTCAATAACAATGGTTGCCCTCTCCCTCGCCTCTAATCAATTCGGCCCCCATTTGATCAGAAATTTTATCCGGGACCGAGCGACCCAGATATCCCTCGGGATTTTCCTGGCGACCTATGTCTATGCCATTGTCACTATGCGTTCGATTGGCACAGCGGAAAACGAAATAGCTAGCTATGGCATTAGCGTGCTCACGGCTTTGGTACTGACTTTAATCAGTGTTATCTACCTTATTTACTTTATTCACAATGTCGCACAGTCAATTCAGGTCGATAACATTACCCACCGTATTAATCTCGAGTTTCAGCAGGCGATAGAGCGTGAATATCCAGATTGCCATGAATCTACGAACAAAAAAGTATTCGATGCTAAACGCCTGGACCTCGGCTCAAGTTGGATCGACATCCCCACCCCAAAGGGCGGTTATGTCCAATTTATCGATAAGCAAAGAATTACTCGCACAACCCAGAAATTCCAGTGCTGCCTAAAGCTGAACTGCCACCCGGGAAGCTACCTGCATCACTGGGAGATGATCGGCCAGGTTTATCCGGCAAATAACCCAGAAAGAATAATTCCTGCAATTCAGTCTGCAATACAGATCGGCACCCAGCCAACGGCAGAACAAGATGTGGTCTTTTCTATCCAGCAGCTTTCACAAATTGCTGTGCGAGCTTTATCTCCAGGCATTAATGACCCATTTACTGCTTATTCCTGCGTTGATCGCCTGATTGAGGGGCTTGGTACTGTATTATATCGACCTGAGCCCGCAAATTGTTTTACCGACTCATCGGGGGAATTGCGAATAATTTGCAGTAAGCTTGAGTTTTCTCAACTGCTCCAAGCTTCTCTCGACGAAATTGTCGAACACGGCAGATCAAGTAGTGTATTTATGTGCCATTTACTCAACGCACTAGAAACACTTGTTGAGGTTTGCCATAGGAAAACAGATAAACAGGCATTAAAGGACTATTTAAAGCGCCTGAATGACGACAACTCAGTTTTTATAAAAAGCAAAATCGATCAACAAATCATTAATGACAAATTAGTTTTTATTAGAGAAAAACTAAAAAGCTGAAATATTGCCCTACAACCTAAATGAGAATTATTTTCGTTGCCATTTTCGGCTAAATTTGCGTTAAAACCCTTGTTTTTCCTGCATTCCGCAAGAAAAATTTTTTCTTGACTTGCCGCAAATCGCAACGCAAACTCAGCCCCGATTGCAGCTGAAACCCTAAAATAAAATTAGGTAAATCAGGCAGCCGCAGACTTTAGTGACTAATAAACTTTAGTAACTAAAAATATCAACTAATCTCTAGCGACTAACAAATAGGAACTCTCTGCAAACCTTATTGAGTTGGCAGGGCTTCAGGAGCACAGGCTATGAAAGGCGACCCCAAGGTAATTGAGCATTTAAATAAAGTACTGGGTAATGAACTGGTAGCTATTAACCAGTATTTCCTACACGCCCGCATGTACGACAATTGGGGTTTAAAAGAGCTGGGCAAACAGGAATATCACGAATCCATTGATGAAATGAAGCACGCCGATTGGCTGATCGAGCGCATTCTTTTCCTCGAAGGTATTCCCAACCTGCAGCACCTGGGCAAACTTCTGATCGGCGAAAATACCGAAGAGATGCTCAAGTGCGACCTGAAAATTGAATCCAAGGCCATTCCCGACTTGCGTGAAGCCATCGCCTATTGCGAGTCCGTTCGGGATTACGGCAGTCGTGAATTGCTGGAGAAAATCCTCGAGTCTGAGGAAGAGCATGTAGATTGGCTGGAAACCCAGCTGGAGCTGATCGACAAAGTTGGCATTCAAAACTACCTGCAAACTCAAATGGAAACTGCAGCCGGCCACTCTGGCAAGTAGTTTAAGTCCTCTCACAGGCATAAAAAAACCGCAGCTTCCGCTGCGGTTTTTTTGTTTCTACAGTATGCCTACCATCTATAGCAGCAGACATATTGGAGCAAAAGCGGAAATTAATCCTCGCCTTCGCTCTCCGCTGATGCCTCATCAATCAAGGTTTTCAGCTCACCGTTCTCATGCATTTCCATAATGATGTCACAGCCACCGATCAGCTCGCCCTTAACCCACAGCTGGGGGAAGGTCGGCCAGTTCGCATACTTAGGCAGCTCAGCGCGGATGTCCGGGTTAGCCAGAATATCAACGTAGGCAAAGCGCTTACCGCAAGCCATCATCGCCTGGGAGGCCCGCATGGAAAAGCCGCACTGGGGGGCATTAGGGCTACCTTTCATATAAAGCAGAATGGTGTTATCAGCGATCTGCTGCTTGATGTTCTCCAGTGTATCCATAAGCGTGAA
Source organism: Microbulbifer sp. MKSA007 (assembly GCA_032615215.1). Taxonomy (NCBI): domain Bacteria; kingdom Pseudomonadati; phylum Pseudomonadota; class Gammaproteobacteria; order Cellvibrionales; family Microbulbiferaceae; genus Microbulbifer; species Microbulbifer sp. MKSA007. Next base: position 4,017,883 of record CP128433.1, read on the forward strand.
AAACCTCAGGTGGTCGAAGCAAAAAGTAAGTGTACAGGCACCATACCATCATCTGATATAGCGCACCGGCATCCATTGTACCCCAGTGGGGCCGGCAATAAGTACACCATCCCCTCGATGAAAGCAAAAACCGCAGATCTACAACACCGGATACCATGTTGAAAATTCAGCCAGCCAGATAGCACACAGCTTATAAAGGCTGTGTTACCATTGCTCCAATCGATATAAAGTGCAGATTAAAAAGCTTAAACAGAATTTTCTGCGGAAAATAAACAATCTAAATAGTCAATATTTAAGGAGATGCCCCGGTGGCCACCCCGACACTCATGCAAAACTATGGCGATCGAACCCTCACACTGGTGCGGGGTGAAGGCAATTATGTATGGGATGATCAGGGCCGACGATACCTGGATGCAATCTCTGGAATCGCCGTCTGCGGCCTTGGCCACTGCCACCCCAAAGTGACCCTGGCCCTGCACGAGCAGATTCGGACCCTGTTACATGTATCCAATCTCTACAATATCCCTGCGCAGGAGAAACTGGCAGACAAGCTGGTACAGCTATCCGGTATGGACAATGTGTTTTTCTCCAATTCTGGAGCTGAGGCCAATGAAGCAGCGATTAAATTAGCCCGGCGGCTAGGCAATAGCCGCAACATTGAAACCCCTCAAATCCTGGTAATGGAAAGCGCTTTCCACGGCCGCACCCTGGCTACCCTGACAGCAACCGGCAATGAAAAAATCCAAGAGGGCTTCGGCCCTCTGCCCGAGGGTTTTTTGCGTGTGCCGTTTAACGATACCGCAGCCATCGAAAAGCTCGCAGGTGAGCGCAACGATATTGTCGCAGTGCTGGTTGAGCCGGTTCAGGGAGAGGGCGGTGTACGCGTGCCCACTTCCAACTACCTGGGACAATTGCGCGAAATCTGCGATCAACATAACTGGCTCCTGATGCTGGATGAAGTGCAAACCGGAAACGGCCGCAGCGGCAAAATGTTTGCCTACCAGCATGCGGACATATTGCCCGACGTGGTGACCACTGCCAAAGGACTGGGTAACGGTGTCCCCATCGGAGCCTGCCTGGCCAGGGGAGTTGCCGCACAATTATTTTCTGCGGGCACCCACGGCTCCACTTTTGGCGGCAACCCTCTAGCCTGCAGTGCCGCACTGGCTGTAATCGATACGCTGGAAAGTGAATGGCTGTTAGAGCGCGCCGAGGCATTGGGGCAACGCCTGCAGCACCAACTCAAACAGCAGTTATCCGATTGCGACCAGGTCAAAGAGGTGCGGGGCTTGGGGCTGATGATCGGAATAGAATTGCAGCAGCCCTGTGCCAAACTGGTGGACATAGCCCGCGAGCGCGGATTGCTGATAAATGTTACCGCCGGCAATGTAGTGCGCCTGCTCCCCCCACTCACACTCAGCGACGACGAGTGCCATCAATTGGCAAACGATGTCAGCTCACTGATTCACCAGTTTGCACTGCAAGCAGTCTGATGCAAAAAAAGGAGAACAGCTTATGGCGATCAGACATTTTCTCACCCTGACAGACTTGTCTTCGGAAGAGCTCAAGCAAATTATTGAGCGCGCGATCGAACTCAAAACACTGCGCACTCAAGGAATAAATACTGACCTTTTTCGCGGCAAAGTGCTGGGGATGATTTTTGAAAAATCCTCTACTCGTACCCGCGTTTCATTTGAGGCCGGTATGGCACAGATGGGAGGCAGCGCCCTCTTCCTGTCTCCCCGCGATACTCAGTTAGGCCGCGGGGAGCCCGTTGAAGACAGCGCCCGAGTAATTTCCAGCATGGTGGATATGGTGATGATTCGCACCTTTGGCCACCAGGTACTGGAGCGCTTCTCAGAATATTCAAAGGTACCGGTGATTAATGCCCTCTCCGACAGCTACCACCCCTGCCAGCTGCTCGCAGATATCCAAACCTTTGTGGAGCACCGCGGCAGCCCTGAGGGCAAGGTGGTCGCCTGGGTCGGCGATGGCAACAATATGTGCCACTCCTATATTAATGCTGCCCGCCTGTGCAATTTTGAGCTGCGTATAGCCTGCCCGCCCGGCTACGAGCCCAACGCCAATATCCTCGCTTCGGCAAGTGATCGGGTCACCGTAGTACACGATCCGGTGGAGGCTGTTAAAGGGGCCGATTGGGTGGCCACCGATGTGTGGGCTTCCATGGGACAGGAAACTGAACAACAGATCCGCCTGAAAGCCTTCGAGAGCTTCCTGGTGGACCATGAGCTGATGGGCCACGCCAATAGCGATGCCATCTTTATGCACTGCTTGCCCGCCCACCGTGGAGAGGAAGTGAGTGCCGAACTTTTAGAGGATGGCAATATCTCGGTGGTATGGGATGAGGCTGAAAACCGCCTTCACGCGCAAAAAGCCCTGATGGAATTCCTCCAAGACCACAGTCGATAAACCCTAATAGGGTACAGCCACTCCTGCGGTTGTACCCTGCTACCTGTACTCACTCCCCTGCGCCTCTCCTCCCGACAACGTATAAAAGATGCGATTGGCGACAAAAAATCCAAGAGATCACTAAATTTAGCAATCGGCGCCAACGACTAATTTACAGCCAGCCAAGATGTCAGAATTAAATAAGCGTCAGTAAATTGAGCAATTGAGTACCACTTTGCTCAAAGAGCAGCCATTTGCAAATGGTTATTGCCGTTGTTAATTTACAGCGCTCTAGCTATTAAAAAAAATTGTAAGACACTGTACCCAGCGTTCTTTCCCGGCACCCACTCCTTTGCAGCCCAGGGCTGGCGGGCTCTGCCGCGAAAGTGGCTACTGACTCAGCACCTCTACCCACAATTTATCCACAAACAACTACATAGTTATTCGCCTTGAACTGACCCGCCTACCGCATTATCTTGTAGCGCACTCGAGGCCGACCCCCTATATATTGGGGTAGAGGCTCAAGAGCACCCCCATTATGTGGGGCAAATTCCGGCGCACCACCACACTTTTTGGCGGTGGGCGTCAGGCGCTGCTTTTTTCAAAGCAGAATCAGAGGTAAGCGGGCGGAATGGAATTTCCGCCACAGGCAGCAGCTGGCAAACCTTTTCAGATAGCCGGTGACAAGCCGCCTGTTTCCAGTGTCCACAGCTGTGGATAAACACTGGCAAAGCGAAGGACACGCTCCGCCATGCCACACAGTCATGTGGCCGCCGTTCTTTTGAACGCACGCGGACAGACAACAGAACAAACCTTTCGGAGATTTACATGCACACAGAGACAGGGCGCTCTCAAGCCGTGCCTGCGGAAAAATCAGGCACCTCCAGCGACCAGGCGACTGGCGGCACGACTCTGGCCGCTACTGCACCGGGCCAGATCCGCGTAATCAAGCGCAATGGCACCGTTGTACCCTACGACGACAGCAAAATTGCCGTCGCCGTCACTAAAGCCTTCCTCGCTGTTGAAGGCGGCACCGCCGCTGCTTCCAGCCGTGTCCACGAGCAAGTTGAAGAACTGGTCAGCCAGATCAGTGCCACTTTCAAACGCCGCATGCCCTCTGGCGGCACTATCCACATTGAAGAGATCCAGGACCAGGTAGAACTGGCCCTGATGCGCGCCGGTGAACAAAAGGTTGCCCGCGACTACGTACTCTACCGCGAAGAACACGCCCGCCTGCGCGCAGAGAAAGAAAAAACTGCTCAAATTGCCGAGCAAGCCGTCGATGCCCACCCCAGCATCCGTGTAAAGCAGGACGATGGCAGCCTTGCACCTCTGGATATGGAGCGCCTGCGCACCGTTGTCAAAGAAGCCTGTGAAGGCCTGAAAGATGTCGACAGCGCGGCAATTCTTAACGAAGCCCTGAAAAACCTGTACGACGGTGTTTCCGAAAACGATATCAATACCGCGCTGGTAATCACTGCGCGCACCTTGGTTGAGCAGGAGCCCAATTACACCTTCGCTACCGCCAGCCTGCTGCTGGACAAGCTGCGCTCCGAAGCTCTGCGCTTCCTCGGTGTTGCCGAGCGCGCCACCCAGCACGAGATGGAAAAGCTGTACGCCTCTACCCTGCCCACTTACGTGAAAAAGGGTATCGAGCTGGACCTGCTGGACCCTGCGCTGGCCACCTTCGACCTGGAAAAACTCGGCGAAGCTCTAAAAGGCGAGCGCGATCACCAGTTCACTTATCTGGGCCTGCAGACTCTGTACGACCGCTACTTCCTGCACAGCGACGATATTCGTTTCGAGCTGCCGCAGATCTTCTTTATGCGCGTCGCCATGGGCCTCAGCATCAATGAAGAGAACAAAAACGAGCGCGCGGTAGAGTTCTACAACCTGTTGAGCTCTTTCGACTACATGAGTTCCACCCCGACCCTGTTCAACGCCGGCACCCTGCGCCCGCAGCTGTCCTCCTGCTACCTGACCACGGTACCGGACGACCTGCACGGCATTTACGGCGCGATTCGCGATAACGCCATGCTGTCCAAGTGGGCAGGCGGTCTCGGCAATGACTGGACGCCAGTGCGCTCCCTGGGTTCCTATATCAAAGGCACCAACGGCAAGTCCCAAGGTGTTGTGCCCTTCCTGAAAGTGGCCAATGACACCGCAGTGGCCGTCAACCAGGGCGGTAAGCGCAAAGGCGCTGTCTGTGCCTACCTGGAAACTTGGCACCTGGATATCGAGGAATTCCTCGAGCTGCGCAAAAATACTGGTGACGACCGCCGACGCACCCACGATATGAACACCGCCAATTGGGTCCCCGACCTGTTTATGAAGCGCGTGTTCGAAGACAAAGAGTGGACCCTGTTCTCCCCGGCCGATTGCCCGGACCTGCACGACCTTTTCGGCACCGCATTCGAAGAGCGCTACAACCACTACGAGCAACTGGCTGCCGAAGGCAAGCTGCGTCTGTTCAAGAAGATCCGCGCACTAGACCTGTGGCGCAAGATGCTAGGCATGCTGTTCGAAACTGGCCACCCCTGGATCACCTTTAAAGACAGCTGCAACCTGCGCAGCCCTCAGCAACACGCCGGTGTGGTTCACAGCTCCAACCTGTGCACCGAGATCACTCTCAACACCAAGGCCGACGACGAAATCGCCGTGTGTAACCTGGGCTCCGTCAACCTGGCTCAACACATTGGTGAGAACGGTGAACTCGACCGCACCAAGCTGGCCACTACCGTAAAAGTTGCAGTGCGTATGCTCGATAACGTTATCGACATCAACTACTACGCAGTTGAAAGTGCACGTCAGTCCAACATGCGTCACCGCCCTGTGGGCATGGGCCTGATGGGCTTCCAGGACGCGCTGTACAAAGCCGGCATCGCCTACGCCAGCGATGAAGCCGTCGCCTTTGCCGACAACACCATGGAAGCGATCAGCTTCGAAGCCATCTCCGCTTCCAGCGACCTGGCTGCCGAACGCGGCAAGTACCAGACCTACGAAGGCTCCCTGTGGAGCAAAGGTGTTCTGCCACTGGATTCCATCCAGATCCTGGCTGAACAGCGCGGCCAGCAGTTTATCGAACAGGACACCAGCTCCACTCTGGACTGGGACGGCCTGCGCGAGAAAGTAAAAGCCCAAGGTATGCGCAACTCCAACGTGATGGCGATCGCTCCTACTGCGACCATTGCCAATATCACCGGAGTTTCCCAGTCGATCGAACCGACCTACCAAAACCTGTATGTGAAATCGAACCTGTCCGGCGAATTCACCGTAGTAAACCCCTACCTGGTACACGATCTGAAAGATCGCGGCCTGTGGGATCAGGTCATGGTTAACGACCTGAAATACTATGAAGGTTCTGTACAGAAAATCGATCGCGTACCGGAAGACCTGAAAGCAAAATACCGCACCGCGTTTGAAGTGGAGCCGCGCTGGATCGTGGACGCTGCCAGCCGTCGCCAGAAGTGGATCGACCAGGCCCAGTCCCTGAACCTGTATATTGCCGGCGCCGACGGCAAGAAGCTGGACCTGACCTATCGCATGGCTTGGTTCCGCGGCCTGAAAACCACTTACTACCTGCGCGCACTGGCTGCCACTACCACAGAGAAATCTACGGTAAATAGCGGCACCCTGAACGCGGTAAGTGCACACGGCGGTAGCAACGGAATGGCTGCGGCAGCACCTGCCGAGCAAGCTGCACCCGCACCGGCCGCAGTGCCTCAGGCCTGCTCACTGGACGACCCGGATTGCGAGGCCTGCCAGTAAAATTTAAGCCCCTTTTTATAGGGGCTGCACTGACTCTCGGGGGAGAGCGTCGTAACCGCAAGTGCGGGCATGACCATGCGCAGCGACCCCGGTCCACCCATTATTTTAATAGTGGGTAATACCATAGGGACCGGGGATCGGCTGCGGCTTATTTTCCCGAGAAAACCCAGTGCAATTGCCAGCGAAAATTCAGTGCAAATAAATGCACAAAAGCGCAGCAAAAATTGATCTGGCACAGGATTTTCTGTGCCCAGGCGAGTTAAAAATACGAGCCTGTAATGAATTATTACCGGTAAAAAATATCACCGGTATGTCATCCCTGGTTGCACACAATTAGTGAGTAATACACCAGGAAGATTTAAGAATTTTTTTATCGAACTTTCGATAGTGAGACCGATCAAAAGGGCCAACTATGCTGAGCTGGGACGACATCGACACCAAGCCCCAACAACCTGAAAAAGCAACCGAACCGCGACCGACGCCGGAGGCCCAGGCAAAATCCGTGCAGGAGCCCAGCGCTTCCTACACAGCCGCTCCGGCGTCGCCTGCGGCCCAAAGCGGCTCCACTGCCGTTGATGCCGCACGTGCCGCAGTTGCTAATATGGACCCGGCTCCCGGCCTGGAAGAACTGGAAATGGGTGCGGCCCGCATTCAGGTGGATGAAAAGCGCATTATTAATTGCCGCGCTGACCTCAATCAGTTGGTTCCCTTTAAATACGACTGGGCCTGGCAAAAATACCTGGACGGCTGCGCCAACCACTGGATGCCCCAGGAAATCAACATGAACAAAGACGTATCCATGTGGAAAGACCCCAACGGTCTGACCGAGGACGAGCGTCGCATCGTGGAGTACTCCCTGGGCTATTTCTCCACCGCAGACTCCCTGGTTGCTAACAACCTGGTATTGGCGATCTACCGCCATATCACCAACCCTGAGTGCCGCCAGTACCTGCTGCGCCAGTCTTTTGAAGAAGCCATTCACACCCACGCCTACCAGTACTGTGTAGAGTCCCTGGGTATGGACGAAGGTGAAGTCTTCAATATGTACCGCGAAGTGCCTGCGGTTGCCAAAAAAGCGGCCTGGAGCCTATCCCACACCCAGGCCATCGGTGATCCCAACTTCAAAACCGGCACCGTTGAATCCGACCAGGAGCTGCTGCGCAACCTGATCGCCTTCTACGCTGTCACTGAAGGTATCTTCTTCTACTGTGGCTTCAGCCAAATCCTGTCCATGGGTCGCCGCAACAAAATGACCGGTGTTGCCGAGCAGTTCCAGTACATCCTGCGCGACGAGTCTATGCACCTGAACTTCGGCATTGACGTCATCAACCAGATTAAGCTGGAAAACCCACACTTGTGGACAGCGGAATTCCAGCAGGAAGTCACCCAGATGATTCTCGAGGGTATGGAGCTTGAAGTAGCCTATGCCCGCGACACTATGCCCCGCGGCGTACTCGGCATGAATGCGAATATGATGGAGGAATACCTCCAGTTTATCGCCAACCGCCGCCTTAGCCAGCTGGGCCTGAAAGAGCAGTTCCCTGGCGCTCAGAACCCATTCCCGTGGATGTCTGAAATTATGGACCTGCGCAAAGAGAAAAACTTCTTTGAAACCCGCGTTATCGAATACCAAACCGGCGGCGCACTGCAGTGGTAAGCGCTTCCTGGTTAGCGAATTACTAAAAAGGAGAAAGTAGTCGCTCACAGGAAGAGAAGTATTCAAAACGGGCTTAATGCCCGTTTTTTTTATTTTGAGCATTCCAGTTTCCTCTTCACTCTAACCATAGACTTAAGTTCTATAGAAACTCTTTCTCTCCCCCTGCCGCTGACCATCTCGGCAAAGCATTTGGATAGCGGCTTGTATTCGCGCATAATGCCCCGCATTAATTGGTATAACAGCTATGCCTCTAGATGAGCAGGCCTTCAGTTATCCCTACTCGCCTATTACCTAGCTACAATGAATTGATATATGAGCACCCCAGATTTAAGTGAAATAACTAATCTCAGCTGCGAAGATCGCTACGAGTATTTTCTGAGCATAGCCGGAGAAGAGCGGGAGATCTGGATACTGATCGATAGCCAAAATTGCTTTCTTAAAATACACACCGATGAAGATGGTGGCTTTGAATATCTGCCAGTATGGCCAAGCGCTGAATTTGCCCAAGCCTATGCTGAGAATGGAACGGGCCTCACCCCTAAAAGCATTCCCTTACCACAGTTTTTAAAGAAATGGCTTTCTGGCTTAAAAGGTGACGGCATTGAAATAGGTGTGTTTCCTGCGCCGGATAAAAGCGTATGGATTACTAGCTCAGAGGAACTAGAGATCGATCTACGGGAAGAGCTGAACAATTTCTAAATAGGCTATTCACGTTGAAGCTATCGCTTCAAAAATCCAACAAAGAAAGTTCAGCTCTATTGAATAAAAGTAAGATAACAGGGTAAACACCTGTTATCTTACTTGGGTAATATACAATTACAGATTCGCCGCCTGATATTTATATATACTATTCACTTGAGGCGTTGCAATGAAAACCAGGAATAAAATAAGTTTCGACGCCACCAAAAACTATAAGGAAGAGAAAGATATAAAGCCGGCCTTGCCCGCTTATAGCAGCGCAGTCGCCAGTGCAAAGCATTCGGAAAAGAAAAGCAAATAGTATCCGGTTGGATAACTTTCACGTCATCTAAATCTCCCCATAAGTCGATATCCGAACTCAAAGCAAAATCCAAAACTCTTCCTCTAGAGAGTAGGTAGATATTAACTCCCTGATCCAGAGACCACCAATCATGTAGGATAACTAACACTTTATCGAGAAATTGGTATTGAGCAACAATCTCTCTACTATAAACGGGTATAGCTCTTTGGCTGGAGCCATCAATTAATACGACTTTACTATTATCAATTGGATTAAGCTTGAAGTTATTCACCTCAGAGAGAAAAGCGTTTGTCACTACCCTCCCCCTTAAATTCCAGACCTCTAACTTTACTACAAACTTATGATCCAAAATATAGTTCCCTGAATTAGCAGGGTATTTAAAAAAATCTTAATATGTTCCCCTAATTGGGTAATGGTTATCAGGATTTCGGATAAACTCGATACCCACCAATAGCGTTTGTAAGTCAGGCCTCGCAAAAGGTGCATTGGAAATGTCGACTATTTGCAGCCTTCCAGATTCGTTGATGACAAAAACACCCGGTTCAGCAAAGGGCCTATCTGTTTCTTCAGGGGAGCGGGGTTTTGAAATATAGAGCCCAAGCTGCTGCATTTGGGGTATTGATAAACCGTAACCGATAGTAAATCCCGGCTGGATTGTTTCCATATGCAGAGAAGCTTTTTCCTCTGTATCGGCAGAGACAGCGACCACATCAATACCCTCCGCGTGATAGCGGGGTAGTAGCACACTCAATACACGTAAATACTTGGTACAAAGAGGGCAGTGCTTACCTCGGTAAACGACTACCATCTGCCAAAGGAAACTACCTTCGGGTTTCCCCAGTACCAACTCACCTCCACCAAGTCGCTTTACTTCTATTGCAGGAAAATCGATACCAGCAGCAAGCTTTATATTGCTCATTAGCACCCCACTTGAGAATATAAGAAGAGACTTAGTCAACCAATGAATCCCACCGTTAGTATAGGAGACTCGATGAAAAAGCCCCTTATTCGTTTTCTATCAACGCTATTAGCAGCCGGACTGCTAGGTGGCTGCCCTGCTAACCACCAAAGTAACTCTTCTCCTGAAAGTCATTCCCAGCCTCTTGAGTTCTTACCTGCCCTGAAAGGGGACTACTTTAAGCTGGATTCAGCGATTATTGGGCGCCCCTACCATATCTATACTCGCCTGCCTGAGGGCTATAATCCAAACGAGGATACAACCTACCCGGTCATTTATCTCCTCGATGGGGATTCACTGTTCCCAATTTTGGCTACTAATCACCTGTTTATGCATTACGATGATTACGCCCCCGAGGCGATTATCGTAGGTATTGCTTACGGCTCATTTAAACCCGAGATCAATCATCGCAGTTTTGACTTTTCACTACCCGATGACAATGACAGTGACAGTGACAGTGACAGTGACACACTTAAGTATGGCGGTGCACCTCAGTTTCTCAACTTTCTAGAGCAGGAGCTCTTACCAGCAGTTGAAAGCCGCTACGCGGTAGACCCTCAGCAGCGAGTTCTCTTCGGTCAAAGTCGAGGGGGATATTTTGTGCTTTACACAGCATTTTCTAAGCCCGACTTGTTTAAAGGATTGATAGCCAGCAATGCCACCTTCCTACCACAACAGGAATTTTTCTACAGGGAACCTGTACAAGCGACAAGAGAGGATCTGACTCTGGTAGTAACAAGTGGCTCCAAAGACATGCCAAACCTGCGCAAAGATGCACTCTCCTGGCATAAGCACTGGAAAGAACAAGAGACCACTCCCTGGCGCATTGCATTTACAACGATTCCAGGCGGTACCCATGCGACAAATAGTACTGACAGTTACCGTTTCGGCATCCACGAGATTTTTGCAGAAGAGATCGAAATATCTCGTATGAAAGCAGAGAACAATTTGCAAGTGGTAGAGGATCACTAGAGCTAAAAACTAATAGAAGTAAATATGTGATTCCCGCAAACTAAAAAGCCCGCTTTTAAGCGGGCTTTTTTAAAACGATGAGCCAATTACTCTGTACAGGCAGCAATACGACCAGCCGTATTTTTACCGGCACCACAGTTCAGGCCATCGGGGATACCCGTGTAGTCTGGGGCCATAATACCGCCGTTACGCTGAGCGTCATGATCGGTATAAATACTCGCCAGGTTATAGGAACGCGCTGTCCCCTTATTGTCATTATCGCAGGAGAAGATAGCGCTTCCGTAAGCAATACCCAGAAAGGTCTTGTATTCCTTCAGGTTTGACCACAAGTTGCGCTTAGCTGAACCAGAGCAGTTCATCTGGGAAGCCAGATTGATGTAACCATCGTCTTCACCGCCCAACAGCAAAGAGCTAGCACTCTCAATACCAGGGAAACCGGCGTAGCCTCCAATGGTATAAACCGGTGCAGCCAGGTTGGTGCCGACATAGTTGCGCACAGCATAGACATCATTAGTCTGCAGGTAACGTACTGCTGCGCACTCGCGACCGATAAACCAATCGTTGATCAAATCTTCGATCCAGCTACCGTTACACAGTCGATCAACCCCCTCAGTACCGGTGATTGCACCACCAGTAGTAAAGATTGCCGCGATACCGCTAATAGCAGTGTCAAAGTCCACTTCAACCGCGTAACTATCATTCAGGCCTGCGACATTAACGGTTTCGGTTTTCGTCTTACAGCTTTTCCAGAACCAGGAGCCAGTACAAACCTTCGAGGTTTCGGTCACAGTATTGGAATCCAGCTGGTTGTAAGCACGGTTATAGTAAGGGGACCCCGGTACGGCATTGCCTGCGAGGTACATCATCTGGGTGGCGCCCTGACTGTGGGCAATCACATAGAAAGTGTCATCGGCAGCACACTGGTTTTCATGCTCATAATCATCGCCTTCGCCATTGCGAATAGCGATTATCTGCCGAGCGATTTCACCCGCTGTGCCGTCATGCCAGTAGGGCATCTCGCCCTCATCGGTGGAGTTGTAACCAACCACACCGTAATTGCCGCCATTTACACGCAACTGTTCAATAAAGTCACTACCCGCGTATTCATCGAAGTAAGCCTCACTCCAATAATCTAAAGCCGGCTGCTCAAGATTACCCTGGGAGTTAGTACGCTGCTTAATATGGCCCTCAGTACCATGGCCATGAACCAGGATGTAGCAGTTATCCGCACTAGCAGAGGCTGATCCCAAAAGCCCCGCTAATAGTAAAGAGAAGCTCGCACCCAATCGTTGATAAAGTGTCATTGTGATGTCCTTTTATTTTTGCTCGGGCTTGATCCCAATTTTTTAAATTGTCTTTTTATGTTGCCGAGACTGTTTTATGGCTTGCGAAAGGTATCTGGTTAATTAGTGCCAAGAATATGACTAATAGCGCCAAACAGAATCTTAGGGCGACAAGCAATATGACTATTTAGTCATAAAGAGAAGGAGGCTTAGGTGAATGTGACATAGTTCGCAAAAACTAAGAACCGCGACTTCGCTCTAGGTCACAGTATTGATGAAGCTAAAGGTGAGTGAGCACTTCTAAAAAACTTTTGGAGCAAGCTATCTTTTCGAAGAAATAACTTACGTAAAGAAAAGGTTGAAATCGTTTAAATTTTGATCAACCCCTATCGTAGCACACAAGTATCGTAGCCACTTTTCTATCGATATACCTATGACACGTTATGCACCCTTTCCATAAAAAATTGTGGCACTAAATTAAAACATGCAGCAAGAATTACAAGGTATAAATATATGAGCACCTCTACGGAGATAATTTTTAGAGTCTAACGATTCGGGAAATATACTACATATACTTAAAATCAAAAGGTAATCATCTAGTAGTAGATTATCCGCCGACCGAATGCATACTCATTGAACATCTACGGTAGGAAGGAAAAATGATAGAGCCAAAAAAGTTTTGGGATAAAACTGCAGCGCGCTATGCCAAAAGCCCTATAAAAGATTTAAAAAGTTACAAGAGAAAACTGGCTATAACACAAGAATATTTTCAGGCAGACTGGTCTGTACTGGAATTTGGATGCGGCACCGGCAGCACCGCTATTCATCACTCTCCCTATGTGAACAGTATAACTGCTACTGATATTTCCGAGAAGATGCTGGATATTGCTAAGCAAAAAGTAAAAATCGCTTCCATAAAAAACATAAATTTTAAACAAGGCACCTTAGGTTCACTAAAATTCGAACCAGATAGTTTTAACGCCATCTTAGGGTTAAATATATTGCACCTTATCGAGGATATAGATGGTGCTATCGCGCGAGTTTACAATTTATTGAAATCCGGGGGCATATTTGTATCAAGCACTGTATTAGTTAAGAAAAGCAATTGGCGATTCTTGATCCCAGTGATGCAACGCATAAACCTGGCCCCTTATGTCCACAAAATTGACAGGCAGGAGCTTTTAGACAAGCTTACACGAGTTGGTTTTCTTATTGATCAGGAGTGGCAGCCTAGTAAGGAATCAATTTTTTTGATAGCAAAAAAGTAAGTTCTTTATTTCCCATATACGTGGCCATATTTCAGACATCAGGACGAATTCCAGTAGAAAAACCAGGAGAGCGGTAAGGAGGAGCTCCCTTACCAAATTTATCTCCCAGTATCATTACAACAGTTCAGGAGAAAAAATTAATTAACGCTATTTGAGTGGTAAATCATCGCCTGCCAAATATTTTTCTGACCACTCACATAGTTATCGTAGGTGGGGTTTTTAATATAAGTCCAAGCTACTTTTCCATCACCTAAGTACATAGGCTCATCCAAACCACCCCATCCATAATTAGGTAACTCGATTGGCCCTTCAAGTACGTTTAGATCTGCATCGACTTCCATTACATAATAAGCTTTTGGTACTAATAACCGTTTAGAGCCGCTGTCGGCATAAATACGGTTATAGGACAAGTTATCAGAAATACACTGGAATTTTGCATACCCAAACAAGTAGCGTCCATTTTTTAAATCAATAAGTTGTGGATCACTAATTTGGCAATCATCATCCTCAACCAACCAATTAAAACCCTGGCCTTCCATACTACCGGTAGAGCTGACCTTGGCGATGCCAATACGGGTTAAAGAGCTGGAGTCTAATGCATCACCAGAATAAAGTCCCTGTCTTGTTATTGTGGAGAAACTATCGTCATCTTCCCAATAGTTATAACTCATATAGGACAGGAAACAGTTTGTGGTGTCGTAATCTGCACAATCTTCATCAAACGGACCTTCCCCAGACGGATCAATACCGACTTCATCCTGGAGAAAGCGATCCATATCCGCATCTTCAATATATTTAGGCGAGACGATCAAAGAAAGGTTCGTATTGGCATCCACTGGTACAACAGTATGACCGCCACCATTAGATACCATCGCAGACGTTGATGGTACGAAGTGATTAAAGCGCCCTTCTGTAGACGAACTGGAAGTTTCCATTTTCACTGCAATGGTACCCAGTTGCCCATGAGTGCTACCTATCCAGTCGTTCCAATCACTGGTGCAAATTGCACCAAACATCTCATTGTCTGGATTATAGAATGAGCGAATATTTACTACGTGACCATCGCCGCAGGCCCAATACCAACCGCGATTATCTGAGCTGCTCATATCCAGGGACCAATTATTACGGTCAATAACCGTTAAGCCTGCCGAATAGTGAGAACTCCCATTTCCATCAAATACCCGTGCAGAAACTGAGAAACCATAGCTACTACGACCCTGGCTGTCATCCTCAACATAAATCAGCTCTTGTGCGCCAAGATGAGTTCCACCGTGCATTTTATTTACTACGTAAGCATCAGGAACTTCACTTAAAGGCTGATTTTCCCACTCTAGCAGCCAAATTTGCTCGTTATAGCTGTAACTGGCATCTCGAATGTGCTGCAGTAAATCGTCATAGTCGCCAGAGGAAAGGCTGGAAATAATATACTCCATCTCCTCTTGCATATCGGACCCTTTAATAGTGGTAAAGGATGGCGAATCCCCAAAATCAGTATCCGGGAAGTTTGCCTCCAAACCGGCAAGGAAATCGTCAAACGTAAGCGTAGGGTGTTCAGTAAAAAAGTCGATATATTTACCGTGATTGGTCGCAACCAGAAGACCAATTTCATTCGCAATACGGGATTCAATGGTGGCAATGTTATCTTCCATTTTCATCCACGTTGAACCGTATTGCTCAACAAGGTCAGCTTCAACCTCATAACGCTCATTGGCTTGATAATCTGTATTGCATAGAACTGCTACTGTGGAGCAATCAGAGCTTACAGCCACACCGTGGGATTCATAACACTGATTTAACAGCGTTGCATTACCTGTTGCCTCAAAACTGGAAGTATCCGGATCATACTGTAGCTCATAAATAGAACCGTGAGTTGTATCCGCAGCAGTGTCCCCCTCTGACAAAGTAGTGGAAACAAACATTCTCGGAGTATCGGTATCTGTTGCACAGGTCGCAGTATAACTACGAATCGGGATATCAATATCCTCTTCATCCTGCTCCCCGTCAGTTCGTGCTATATAGTGTGCCATCTGGTAAACCTCACGGGCATTGTTCATACCTTCTGGCAAAGTTACGTCAATGGCAGTCAATGAGGCGAAGCCTAAATCTGTATGCTCTACGTCTCCCACCACAACTGTAGTGCCCACATTATCCGAGATCGGATTATCATCACTGCCGGACGAACCCTGATCGCTACCACTACCGCTACCGCTACTGCCACTATTATTACCACTACCGCTACTATCTGAAGAGGGGTTGTCCGAATCCGAAGAGGAGCTCCCTCCACCACCTCCACACGCGGCCAGCAATGCCGTCAAAGAAAGCGCTATTAACTTCTTATTTATCAGTAAACCCATCAGCTCTGCCCAACTCGTATGTCACTAAGATAATTTGTTATTGCTTGCCGTCATCCATTGAATTTTTATCCTCAATTGATGACCAAGTGCGC
Organism: Microbulbifer sp. MKSA007; assembly: GCA_032615215.1. Lineage (NCBI taxonomy): Bacteria > Pseudomonadati > Pseudomonadota > Gammaproteobacteria > Cellvibrionales > Microbulbiferaceae > Microbulbifer > Microbulbifer sp. MKSA007. The sequence goes on from CP128433.1 coordinate 4,033,644, forward strand.
ACTTTAAAGTGATGCAATCGATTGTCTGTGAACTGGTTTTAGAACCTGGCTGAGACCGATAAGTGGTAATTTTGCAGCGATAAACGGTACTAAAATACCAAAGCAGAAATAGTCGCATCATGAATGGTAATTGGGCGATACTTTGCGAATATACAACTACAACGAACGGTTTCAGCTGCAACAATTGGATAGAAACTAGGAAAGCCGATATAGTGCTATTGATCGGCAATAAGCCAGTTTCCTGATAGATTGTCATTTATTCACAGTTTGGAAGTGTCAATATGAAAAGACTTGCTCTTTTAGCTTCGCTACTCATTCCCAGCCTTTCAATGGCAACCCCAGAGATTAAAGGCTCCCCCAGGACTTACGCGACCTAATTTACCCAATATCAAGAGTTGTGACTCTCCACGGCAGTGCAAAAGAAACGGCTTATTCAGACCAGGCTATAGTCAATATTATTGTCACCACTGAAGAGCCCCTCCTATCAGACGCCATTGCTAACAATAGTTCTTTGCGTGAACAATTAACCGAGAGCTTAATAAAGGCTGGCATAGACCGAGCTAAGATTAAAAATTCAAAATTTTCATCTTCCCCACAATTTGGTTGGCTAGGCAAAAATCCTTCCAGCTATAAAGTTATTAATAGGGTCGCAATAACTATTAACAAGGAGGGACATTTACAGTCTATCGCAAGGCTAACCGATGAAAATAAAGAAATAGAAATAGTGAGTACTTCTTTTGAGCATTCAGAAGTATCTGAATATACAAAAAAGGTCCGATCTAAGGCACTAGCCAAAATCATGGAACAAAAAGCTGACTATGAGAGAACCCTGAGCATTCAGTTAACACCAGTTAATGTCCGTACAAATAATATCGGCTATCATGGGACAGCGGGAGCTGGAGCAATAGAAGAGGTTATCGTTACTGCTTCCAGAACTCGAAAAAGCAAATTTGAAGATAGCTTTTCAGAAGCATATATAGAAACAGAGGTTAGTTCCTTCGACGAAGTTCAGTATGAGGCTTCGTTGTCCGTGGATTTTCAGGTTGTGCCGTCAGCTACAACCGATTAACTTTTGATTAAGCATTCAGGTTGGTAGGAGTGAAATAGATACTTCTACCAACTAAATACCCCAGTTGTTTAACCTACCGAAAGTGATAATATCTGGCTAATCTCATTCAAACTACGATTTGACTGAGACTGCCAAGTTTCGATGGCTGCTTTTAGTGCAGCCCAGTCTTTCTTGGAGGAGGGAGACTTGTCGACAACCCCTTCTCGGATTAAGGCTCGAATGGTATCACTTGCAAAAACCAAAGTATCAACTCCCATTCGTCTTAGAAATACTTGGGCAGTCTTACCGCCGAGTCGATCACCACCTTTACGCAAGTACAGAAGATTCTCAATATAGTTGTCTGTATTCCAGCTAGAGAAATACGCTCCCAAACTTCCATGCTCATTAGATAAATGCCAAAAGAAGTCTGCATTTCTCTGAATGGAGCGAGTTTTAGTCCAGTGCTTGATCATACCTTCCTGCCGCATTAGGTCATCTAACGCCTCTTCCGGTAAGTAACGACAGAACGAAACATCAAAGCCGTAAAAGATCTTCTCTATATCCGGCCACTTTTTTTCAACAACCTTCCAACTAAAACCGGCTTGAAAAACAGCCCGGGATGCCGATGACAACCACTGACTGTCATGTATCTCTCTCAAGAGCTGCGCAGGCTTTGGCTTCACCAGCTTCGACTGAAGTCCATCTAACCCTCCAAATCGATCAATCACAGGTGCCTCAATGGCGGCGAACTCACGCATAATTCAGACCTTCCAGTAAATCTATCTCCATTCTACGCCTATAAATAGAAATTCAAAGTATTTGGATTTTTAGCGGAACACTAAAAAGGTGGTGCGTGTTTTTCCTACCTAAACAACGCAAAAAGCCAACTAATTCTAAAAGTTTATATTTCAGAAAACTGAAATATAAAAGGATATTTCAATTTCCCCAATAAATAAAGGGGAGCTAGCTCCCCTTTATTTACATGATACTTAAGTAGAGATATAAAAAATAATTAGCTACCCATAATCAGACCTATATCTCTAAAATAAGCATAATATATTTATTACTTAACCTTCTTATCAGTCTCTCCAGTTTTGTACCCAAGTAAATCGAGGTAAAATGCATACTGTAAAGCGGTCTCCTTATAGCGACGGAAACGACCCGAAGAGCCACCGTGACCTGCTTCCATATTGGTATTGAATAACAACTGATTTTCATCGGTCTTCAATTCACGTAACTTTGCCACCCATTTCATTGGCTCAAAGTATTGCACCTGGGAATCATGTAGCCCAGTGGTTACCAACATATTGGGGTAATCCTGAGCTTTCACCTGGTCATAGGGAGAATAGGAAAGCATATATTCATAACTATCCTTATTATTAGGGTTTCCCCACTCGTCATACTCATTAACAGTCAGGGGAATTGACTCATCAAGCATGGTAGTTACCACATCAACAAATGGCACCGCCGCAGTAACTCCCCTGTACAAATCCGGCTCCATATTGACTACCGCGCCCATCAACAGCCCCCCGGCACTACCACCTGAAGCAAAGATCTTATCAGGGGCCCCATATTTTAATTTCCCCAACGCCTTGGTAACATCGATAAAATCAGTGAAAGTATTCTTTTTATTGAACATCTTTCCATCTTCGTACCAAGCACGTCCCAGTTTTTGGCCTCCACGGATATGGGCAATAGCAAATACAAAGCCTCGATCAAGTAAGGACACCACTGAAGAGCGGAACCAGGGATCAACGGTGCTGCCGTATGAGCCATAGGCATATTGCAGTAATGGATTAGAGCCATCTTTCTTAAACTTATCTTTACGATAAACCAAAGATACCGGCACCTTAACACCATCTCGTGCCGCTACCAGGATACCCTCGCTCTGATAGTGCTCTGGGTCAAAACCACCAAGAACTTTGTCTTGCTTAAGCAATTCCAAATCGCCACTATCCAGCTTGGCTTCATAGATACTATTTGGTGTCGTTAAACTCGAATAAGACACTCGAACACTCTCTGAGTCCAAGTTTGGATTTGAACTCAAGCCCAGCCTGTATACTGGATCATTAAACCCGACTTGAAGATCCTTATTATTCTCTAAATTAATGAGTCGGAGACCTGTTTGCCCCGCTTTTCGTTCTATTACTGCCAGATGATGATCAAATAAAGTGAAATCTTCCAACAAAACCTCACTACTATGAGGTATGACTTCCTGCCAATTAGATTTATCTGCAGCATCCTCCATGGCAACCTTCATAAGGCGGAAGTTTTCAGCTTGCCAGTTAGTCATGATATAAAAATCATTCCCTAACTTTAGCGCTGAATACTCATGGTCCTGTTCCCGGGGGTATAAGGGAGCAAAATCAGCGAGAGGGGTGTTTGCGTCCAGGATTGACTGGCCACTGCTAGTTGTAGAACTGTGGTGAATGCGTATCAGCTCTCCATCCCGGGATTTGGAAATCCACGTATAGAAAGCCTTATCCATCTCTTCGTAAACAACAACATCTTCACTCTGTGGCGTGCCCAACTTATGGCGCATTACCTGATAGCCGAGCAGAGTTTGATGGTCTTTATTGATATAGAAGACAGTTTGGTTATCGTTTGCCCAAACCGCAACTGGTGAAGCATTTTCCAATTTATCTGGCAGCATCTCACCAGTCTTTAAGTTCTTGAAGCGAATCGTGTAAACACGGCGCCCAACGCTATCTTCAGGATATGCTACCAATTGATTACTGGGAGAAACGGCCAGGCGCCCTACACTAAAGTAGCCGTGGCCTTCAGCCAGTGCATTCACATCCAGCATAACCTCTTCATCTGCTTCCTGGGTACCTTTACGTCGCGCGTGGATCGCGTATTCTTTCTCGGGAAGATAGCGGCTGTAATACCAATAACCATTATAATAAACGGGGACCGTTGATTTATCTTTCTCCAGACGGCCAGTCATTTCCTCAAAGAGTAATTCCTGTAACTCTTTGGTGTGGTGCATTACCGAATCGGTATAAGCATTTTCTGCTTCCAGATGAGCAATAACATCTGGCGCCTTACGTTCATCGTCGCGCATCCAGTAGTAATTATCGATGCGCTCATGGCCATGCATAACCATTTTATGGGGCACCTTCTTGGCTACAGGAGCGGAAGCCTGTTCGCTAAAAAAGGTTTTGTTCTCTGCTACTTGGTTATTTTCTGTCTCGCCACACCCTACTAAACCAAGGGTGAGCAACAGTGTTGCTGTGGTTTTATTCATCGAACTCTATCTCCCCTATCTATTTTTCTTTTATCCATTCGCCTGCTTATGCACATCTCACGCTGGCTATGATATAGACAAACACTAACCAGCCAGGATCAACCAGCTCATCCCCGCTATTATCAGCGATGCCGTCACACTAAGTATCGCGCCCTCTCGAACCATATCCTGTATACGTACTTTACCGGTTCCATACGCAATCGCATTAGGCGCTGTAGCTACAGGCAACATAAATGCACAACTGGCACTCATCGCCGCAGGTATCATCAGCACCATGGGCTCAAAACCCGCTGAAGTGGCGGCTACAGCTAAAATTGGCATAAGTAGGGTTGCCGTAGCTGTATTGCTGGTTATCTCTGTCAAGAAGGTCACACTAAGGCATAGAATTACCAACAACAACCACAGTGGCATCGCCGTCAGGAAAGAAAGACCGTTGCCGAGCATATCGCTCAGTCCGGAACTGGAGAAACCTTTTGCTAGCGCTATACCACCAGCAAACAGTAATAGCATTCCCCAGGGGATCGTCTCTGCCGTCTGCCAATCCAGCAAGCGCCCTCCCTTACCGTTGGGCACTAGAAACATAGCGACAACGGCTGCTAGAGCCACGGTTCCATCACCGGCAGCATCAATACCTATCAATTCGCTCCAACCACCAAACGGTGCATTGCGAGTAACCCATAGGAGAATTGCCACACCGAAAACCATTAAAGTTCGCTTTTCCTCTTGCCTCCACTCTCCCACTTGAGGGGGCTCAATATCATTTTTCAGATGCACATGACGGGTCAGCCAGAGGGCCATTATAGGCAGCGTCACCAAAGCAACTGGGACTCCTATTTTCATCCAGCCCAGGAAGCTAAACTCTCGTCCGGTTACTTCCTCGTATATTCCCATAAAAATAACATTGGGCGGCGTGCCCAGAGGAGTACCTACCCCACCCAGACTTGCGGCATAGGCAATACCCAGGATCAGGGCAATACTTAAGCGCTCGTTGTCGATCTTACTGAGAATTGCCAGGGCTATAGGCAGCATCATCAATGTGGTAGCAGTGTTGGAAATCCACATGCTCAGGAAGCCTGCTGCCAGCATAAATCCGAGCACCAGCCTGCGGCCGCTGGAGACGCCCACAATACGCAACATATACAGGGCAAGGCGCTCGTGGGCCCCACTTTTCTCCAGGGCCTTGGACAAAATAAAGGCCCCCATCAGCAACAGAATGACATGACTTCCCAAGGAAGCTGCCACCTCCCGATGATCCGCTACTCCAAATAGAGGCAAGAGGACAAAAGGCACCAGTGACGTTGCGGGGATTGGAAGTGCTTCCGTTATCCACCAGATCACAGTTAACAAGGTAATTGCAGCAGTTACTGCCGGTAGATACTGCATCCCCAACGCTGATAAAAAGAAATAGAAGGCCACAGCAAAAAGAGGCCCCAAAACTATAAAGCGCTGCCGCGCGATTGACATACCTGCCCCCAACTACTCAAGGGTTTAATTTTTATAAGTTTGAATCTTGGGAGGGGGATAAACTCCTCGGTCAAGATGGCCGATAAAAATACAAGAAACTGGTCCTTTTGCGCAGCTCTTTTTATTCCTAGAGTAAAATTCCCTCATGGAATTGGGTGTTACACCGTTGAATCCCTTAAATAGCTGATGTTCAGTGATCAAATAGCAATCTATGTAACTGAAGGCATTTCGAGCAGCAAGGGTATGCAATCACTTACGCGAACCCCAAAATATGGACATACCTGACTATCAAGACTGAAAAACTAGCCCTTTGTACCATCACTTTTGTACATCTCGCTGGCATCCGTCAAACTATCGCCCACAATAGCTAGTAGTAGAATGAGGGCGGAAAGGAATCATGAGCAATATACCCAACACTGTGGAAGTCCTGGAGAAGCTCCGCTGGAATGCCCACCTGTGCAAACACAGCCACTTCCGAGCCTCCATGAAGGGGCGCAATTTGCATGTGCTTTGCGGGGTGCCCATCGTTGTCGTCAACCTGTTCCTCGGTTCGCTTTTCTTCTCCCTGATCAATGCAGAGCTGCCTGATTGGACCAAGTGGAGTGGTGCGGCGCTGGCCCTGCTGGCCGCGCTATTGGGCGGCGTGCAAACTTTCTTCAATTTTAAGAAAAACTATGAGGGACATCGGCAGGTAGGCAACGAGTACCTGGCAATCGCCAGGGAGTGCGAGCGGCTGATCGCCCTTTACTTCGACGATATCCTGGATCTTGAGCATCTATCCAAGAAGATCTCAGAACTGAATACACGCTACAGTGAAATCAACCAGCGAGCGGAAGAGTTTATTGTCTCAGATAAGGTATACAGGCAAGCGGTGCATATCCAGAATCAAAAGGCCAACCGGGAGCCCTCTCTGGTAGAGCAGATGCGTAATCGCCAGGCCACTGCGCAAAGAGTCGCCGAGGAGGCTCTCGAAATCGCAGAGAGCAGTCACTAACTCCCCCATCAATACCGCAACATTATCCTGGGGAAGTGGAAACTTCCCTACTTCCTATAGTAACAAATCGAAAAATGCAGACAGATCACAGTAGTCATCAACCCAGTAAAAACACTTACCCATTATGCTATTTAGCCACCGATATCGGCACACCGAGCAATGTCGGCGGCCTATTTCGTATCGCCGATGCACTCGGCGTAGAGAAAATTTATTTAACCGGTGAAAGCCTGGTTCCACCTAATTCCAAAATTCGAAAAGTTTCCCGGTCTACAGAAAAGTACGTTCCCTACGAATATCACTCATCTGCAGTCAATATCGCGCAAACCTTAAAAAATAAGGGCTATCGATTAATTTGTCTGGAGATTGCCTCAAACAGCGTCGAACTCAAAGATACCCCCGTTTCCAAAGGGGATAAAATATGTTTGGTATTGGGCTCTGAAAAGGATGGAGTTACCCCTGAACTCCTTGAACTGGCAGATGCTGTGGTACACATACCTATGCAGGGTATCAATTCCTCAATGAATGTTACTTCCGCCTGCGCTATAGCGACCTATGCTTTGTTGGAAAAAATTTAATCGGGCACTTTGACCATTATATTTTTCTGATTAACATAATCGGGATCACCGCCCAACCTTTTATTGCAGTTCAATCCATTAATTGCCTGGATCTCCGCATTGCTCAAATTAAAATCAGATATTAAGAAGTTATTGCGTATGTGATCCAGGCTTTCCGCCTTGGGAATAACTATGCGATGCTGCTGGATATTCCACTTAAGGATAACCTGCCCCGAAGTCACCCCATGATTATTCGCAATGTCCACAATTACTGGATCTATGAGAGGTTTTTCATGAGCCTCGACACCGCTCCATGTAGATCCCGACCCCAAAGGAGACCAGCTGCAAATCGCAATTTTATGGAACTGGCAATAATCTACTAAAGGCTGCTGAGTAAAATAGGGATGCAGTTCAATTTGATTACAAACAGGGCGCACTTCCGAGAAAGTCGCCAGTTGTTCAATATCAGATTTACGAAAGTTTGACACCCCCAGGGCCCGCACTTTTTTCTGCTGGTAAAGCGCCTCCATTGCACCCCAGGTCTCCCGGGTATAGGCCGGCATGGGCCAATGGATCAGATATAGGTCCAGGTATTCCAGCTGCAAACGCTCTAGGCTACGGGCAAATGCATCGTGAGTTTTATTGGTTCCCTGCTCCGTATCCCAAACTTTACTGGTAATAAAAAGCTCTTCCCTCGCTAGGCCGGATTCTTTGATCGCTCTTCCCAGAGCTCGCTCATTTCCATAGACCGATCCTGTGTCAAAATGACGATATCCCACTGACATGGCTTTCAAGATAACTTCTGTTACATACTCATCATCCTGCTGCCAGCTGCCAATCGCAGCCATTCCCATGCCGAGCTGAGGTATCTCTACACCGTTATTCAATTCGAGAAAATACATAATCAATATCCTTTCAGACTACTGAGCGGTAAATCAGCAAGGACCAAGAGGGAATAGAACCGGGGTCACATTTATTTCGCTGAGTGTAGGCCGTACAGAAGTCAACGCGTAGAAAACAGCGAACTCACGCCAACTCCTGACTGCTAATCACTCACCATGCAATAAAAAGAAACTAATTTGCTAAGTTCAGTGAATATAAGCGATTATTTTGGAGGAAGTGAGCCCGCAAATACCGCTCCACGACTGACCCAGTTATCCAAATCCTCTGCGACAGCATCTTCTTCCACATACACCATGCCTTTTAAGGGGCGCCCGGTGTAATCCATAGGCCGGGTATAGCGTTCGGCCAACGCAGTTTGATACTCATCAGGCCCAACCCGGACCATCAACTCCTCTCCAACAACCCCACAGGCCATATTGCCATTCAACATAAAAGCGAGACCTCCAAACATCTGCTTTTCACTGAGGCCTTCATTTCCCTGAAGTAATTTGCGCACTTTTTCAGCCAGAGTTTCGCTGTACGCCATAGTTTTCTCCTTAATCACTTTTACCAGGCAGGAATACCCCCTCAGAAACTGCTTTTTTCTGAAAAGGTTAAAAACGATGAAATTTGAAAAGAATCGAGCGGAATTAAATGTGAACCCTAATCCCAGCAAGACATTGGATGGAGCAATGAGCAAGTAAACTGCAAATACAACAGATAACTGCACCATAGCAAAAACGTTATTTCGAATAATCGTTTAAGTATAGCAGTAGCTGAAGTTTCTACTTTAAGGAAGGGAAAAAATACGCCAGGAAATGAAAGGGCTGAAAAAAATTACAGAAATATTTCTATATTTGCTAAAGATTGTGGTGACCTGAAACGGCCACCACAATCTTTACGTGTACCTCGGCAGGCAAAAACCGAGGGAATGACTTGTCTTAGTCGACAAACACCCGCGCGTTACGGAACAAGCGCATCCAGCCGGAATCTTCTTTCCACTCATCTGGATGCCAGCTATTGCTGACAGCTCGAGCAACACGCTCAGGATGCGGCATCATAATAGTCACGCGGCCATCCTCAGAACTCAGAGAGGTAATACCATTTACCGAGCCGTTGGGGTTGGCCGGATAAGTTTGGGTAATTTCCCCTTTGTTATTCAGGTAGCGCATCGCGATAGTGCCGGAAGCTTCACACTTCTCGAGCGCCTGCTGGTCAGCAAACTCCACTCGCCCCTCACCATGAGCAACGGCAACCGGCATGTAAGTACCCGCCATACCTTTAAACAACACGGAAGGTGAGTCTTCAATGCCTACCAGTGCGAAGCGCGCTTCATACTGCTCAGAGAGGTTGCGCACAAAGCGCGGCCAGTGATCAGCACCTGGTATCAGCTCTTTGATCACCGAGAACATCTGGCAACCGTTACACACCCCCAAGCCGAAGGTATCGTTGCGATTGAAGAAGCCCTCAAACTGATCGCGGGCACGATCGTTAAAGAGGATGGTTTTAGCCCACCCCTCACCAGCACCCAGTACGTCGCCGTAAGAGAAGCCACCACAGCCCACCAAACCTTTGAACTCATCCAACGCTACACGGCCAGACAGGATGTCACTCATATGTACGTCGACAGCGTTAAAGCCAGCGCGGTGGAAAGAGTGCGCCATTTCCACTTGGCTATTCACGCCCTGCTCTCGCAGTACAGCAACTTTCGGGCGAACACCTTTAGCGATATAAGGTGCGCTGATATCGTCGTTGATATCGAAAGTGAGGTTTACTGTCAGGCCCGGGTCTTCTTTGGCTATTGCAGCGAATTCCTGCTCGGCACACTCGGCGTTATCGCGCAGGGACTGGATACGGTAGCTGGTTTCCGACCAGATCTGCTGCAATTCAGCACGGGAGCGCTTGAAGATTTCAACACCGTTATTAGTGATGCACAGGTGTTCGTTATTGTTCAGGTAACCGATCTTGTGGGTGGGTACACCCACAGCGGCAAAGCGCTGTACCAGCATATCCGCTTCACAGGCGGGAACCTGCAATACCGCACCCAGCTCTTCACTGAACAGCGCCGCAATCGGGTCTTCACCCAATTCGTAGATTTCCACATCCATACCCACGCGGCCGGCAAAGCCCATTTCCGCCAGGGTTGTAAACAGACCGCCGTCAGCGCGGTCGTGGTAGGCCATGATCAGGTCTTCATTCAGAGCCTGCTGTACCACCTCGAAGAAACCTTTCAGCTTCTTGGCATCGTCCAGGTCTGCGGGCTTGTCACCCAGCTCGTTGTAGACCTGCGTCAGACAGGAGCCGCCCAAGCGATTTTTGCCGGCACCCAGATCGATAAACAGTAACTCACTCTCACCTTTATCGGTGCGCAGCTGCGGTGTCACTGTCTTGCGGACATCAGTTACCGGAGTAAAGGCAGAAATTACCAGAGACAGCGGTGCAGTAACCGATTTCTGCTCGCCCTCTTCCTCCCAGGCAGTGCGCATAGACATGGAATCCTTGCCCACCGGGATGGTAATGCCCAATTCAGGACACAACTCCATACCCACCGCTTCTACGGTTCGATAAAGTTTTTCCTCTTCACCCGGATGGCCCGCAGCACACATCCAGTTGGCGGAGAGTTTGATATCGGACAGTTGCTTCACTGGGGTACAGGCGATATTGGTAATTGCCTCACCCACTGCCAGGCGGCCCGAGGCCGGTGCATCCAGCAATGCCACCGGGGTGCGCTCACCCATAGACATGGCTTCGCCGGCGTAGCTGTCATAGGCAACGGTAGTTACCGCGCAATCAGCCACCGGCACCTGCCAGGGACCGACCATCTGATCGCGGGAAACCTGACCGGTTACAGTGCGGTCACCGATAGTGATCAGGAAGCTCTTGCTAGCCACTGTGGGCAGGCGCAGCACCCGCTCAGCCGCTTCATTCAGGTCGATATCTGCTGTGGAAAATGCCTTACTTTCCACCTGGCGAGTTTCTGCTTCACGGTGCATGCGCGGCGGCTTGCCGAACAACACCGACATCGGCAGGTCTACAGGCTTGGATTCAAACTTCTTGTCATTTAACAGCAGGTGCTTGTCTTCGGTAGCTTCACCGACAACGGCGTAAGGCGCGCGCTCACGCTCACAGATTTGCTCGAAGCGCTCCAGGTCTTCCGGCATCACTGCCAATACATAGCGTTCCTGGGATTCGTTACACCAGATTTCCAGCGGGCTCATACCCGGCTCATCACAGGGCACATTGCGCAGTTCAAAATTACCGCCGGTACCGCCATCTTTCACCAACTCGGGGAAAGCATTGGACAAACCGCCCGCACCCACATCGTGGATAAAGGCAATGGGGTTGCTCTCACCCAACTGCCAGCACTGGTCGATCACCTCTTGGCAGCGACGCTCGATTTCCGGGTTTTGGCGCTGTACTGAAGCGAAATCCAGATCTTCAGAGCTGGAGCCGCTGGCCATACTGGAGGCTGCACCACCACCGAGGCCAATCAACATCGCCGGGCCACCCAGCACTACCAGTTTTGCGCCAGGGGAAAACTCGGGCTTGTCTACATGCTCTTCGCGGATATTGCCGTACCCACCAGCCAACATGATCGGCTTGTGATAGCCGCGACGCTCGCCATCGAAATTTTCTTCAAAGGTACGGAAGTAACCGCAGATATTCGGGCGGCCAAACTCATTGTTAAATGCTGCACCACCGATCGGGCCTTCGATCATAATATCCAGAGCGGTAACAATACGCTCAGGCTTGCCATAGTTGGCTTCCCAAGGCTGCTCCCAGCCGGGAATGCGCAAGTTGGAAACCGTAAAACCGGTCAGGCCCACTTTTGGTTTGGAGCCACGGCCAACTGCACCTTCATCACGAATTTCACCACCGGCCCCGGTACCAGCACCGGAGAAAGGAGCAATCGCGGTAGGGTGATTGTGGGTTTCCACTTTCATCAGCAGATGAATGGCTTCAGTGCTGAAACCGTATTCCTTGCTGTCAGGATCCGGGTAGAAACGCCCCGCTTCGCTACCAGTAACGACGGCTGCATTATCCGCATAGGCGGACAACACATTGTCCCCCCTTCTGGTAGGTATTCTTGATCATGCCGAATAGGGAGTGCGGCATTTCTTCGCCGTCGATGGTCCAGGAGGCATTGAAGATCTTGTGGCGGCAGTGCTCGGAGTTTGCCTGGGCAAACATCATCAGCTCTACATCTGTGGGATTGCGCTCCAGCTCTTGGAAACTGGTGAGCAGGTAATCAATCTCATCTTCGGCCAAGGCCAAGCCCAAGGTGACATTGGCATCTTCCAGAGCTTCGCGACCGCCCTCGAGAATATCCACACCGCGCAACGGGCGCGGCGCTTCTTCCACAAATAATTGCTCAGCTTGAGCAAAATCGGTGAATACCGCTTCAACCATACGATCGTGTAAGCGGGAGGCCAGCACAAGGCGTTCAGCTTCGGTTAACTCGACACCAGTAACGTAGTAGGCGATGCCACGCTCCAGGCGATGAACTTTGTTCAGGCCAGTGTTATGAGCAATGTCAGTAGCCTTGGAAGCCCAGGGAGAAATTGTGCCCGGACGCGGCACTACCAGGATCAACTCGCCTTTCGGCTCGTGCTTTTCCTCGGTTGGGCCGTATTGGAGCAGTCGCTCCAGCAGGGCCATCTCCTGGTTATCCAGTGAGTCGCTGTCTGCAAAGTGAACGAACTCAGCGTAGAGATCGTCGATGGTCGGTTGCAGCGCGCGCAGTTGATTGAGCAGGTTTTTATGGCGGAATTTCGACAGTGCAGGAGCACCACGCAGAACTAACATTGCGGGAGATAGCCTCTTGTCTAAATGAGAAAGATTGCGCGAATGGGATTTCGCACAAGGCCCCGGAAATTTGAGAGGCGCAATTGTACCTGAAGCATCGCTACTCCAACACACCCGCCCGACACTTGGGTACACATGAACTAATTAGTAACCTGAATGTTCAAAAGACCAGCAAGCTTGGCTGTAAATAAACCAACTTTGTATCAAAGTCAGGCTCGCCTACCTAAGTCTGTAATGCTTTGCAAGCGCGCAGATCACAGTGTTCAAAAGACAAACTGGGCAGATTGTCGTCAAATAATGTAAAATTGGCGGACTGCGTCAAATTTTGCCCTCGTACTTGAGAGCGAAATCGACATACAGGGCCTTAGGCACAACAGCAAATAAACCAACGGACTAGCTAGAGAGGACAGCCTATGATGATGAAAAGCCGTATGCTGCGCTACGTCCGCCGTGTGTGCAAAGGGATCGCCTTGTCCTGCTGCGCCTCCCTGCTGGTTGCCAGTAAAGCACCGAATACACTCGAGCGTGTCAAAGCCACCGGTGAATTGGTTGTCCTGTCACAAAACGGCCCCACCACTTATTACGAAGACGCCTCCGGCAACCCGACGGGCTTTGAATACGGCATGCTGCGTGCATTTGCTGAGGAGCTGGGGGTGAAATTGGTAATTCGCGACGTGCACGATCTGGACGAAATGTTCGATCAGCTGCGCGACCCGGAGGGTGGTGCGCACTTCGCGGCTGCCGGCCTCACGGTAACTCCAGAGCGTCGCGAACAAGTCCGCTTTACCCCATCCTATTTTGAGATTCGCCAACAGGTTATCTACCGAGTTGGCGAACAGCGGCCGCGTAAAACTAGCGATCTCGAAGGAAAAAAGGTCGCCGTCATTGCCGGTAGTGCTCACGCAGAAGAAATGAAGAAACTCTCCACCCGCTATACCGAGTTGGATTGGGAGGAAGTCTCCGACGTGGACGCCATGGAATTGGTGGAGATGGTGCAGGAAGGAAAATACAATTATGCAATTGTGGATTCCAACGCTTACGCAGTTCACCGCGGCCTTTACCCAAACACTGCAGTTGCGTTCAACCTCACCCAATTCCAACCGGTTTCCTGGGCCTTCCCACAAAGTGATGACGACAGCCTATATCGCAGTGCACGCCGCTTTATGTTGCGCGCCAATACCAATGGCATGATTGCCCAGTTGCGGGAAGAATTTTTCGGCCACGTCAGCGACCTAAATGTGGGCGGCGCCAAAGCCTTTGCCAAGCGCAGCCGCGAGCGCCTGCCCCAGTGGCGCGGCACCATGCAAAAGGTTGCCGACCAATATGACCTCGACTGGCACTTACTCGCGGCCCTCAGCTACCAGGAATCCTATTGGAATCCGCGTGCCCGCTCTCGCACCGGTGTACGCGGCCTGATGATGCTGACTCTGAACACCGCAAAAGATCTCGGTGTAAACCGCCTAAACCCCGAAGAGAGCATTGAGGGTGGTGCCCGCTATATCGTACAAATCCGCAACAAACTGCCGGATCGCATTCGCGAGCCCGACAGAACCTGGATGGCACTGGCTGCCTACAACGTAGGCTATGGCCACCTTGAGGATGCCCGGGTACTGACAGAACGAATGGGCGGCAATCCAGATCTTTGGCCCGATGTGCGCGAACACCTGCCCCTTCTGGCCAAGCGTCAGTATTACAAGACCACCAAACACGGCTATGCCCGAGGCTGGGAACCGGTGACTTATGTACAGAATATCCGCCACTATCAAGCCCTTCTGAGCTGGAGTAGCCGCATTGAGGAACAACGACTGGCCGCAGCCAATGATGAAAACGGCGGGATCCTTGCTGAGAACAGCGCAGTGAATTCCGAAGCCAGCGCCGCCCCCGCTCTCTAATCCCCCTCTAGGCCAGCTTAGCCTGGCCGAAGAAAGCCCCAAATATCTCCACCTTAATCTATATTCATCTGGTCCCGGTTGGAGTGCCTGAGCGATGGATAATCCAGATACGGTAAGAGAGATCGAGCAGTTTATTGACTACCTCGTGCAGGCCGGGGTGTACTGCAGAGAAGACGAACTGGAAAGTGTCTACCACCGGGAAATGGAGGTCTTCATACTAGATCCTTCGGACCGGGTCACGGTGGCAGACAAAACGGCCTTCATCAATATGTTTAAAGCCAAGCGTGACGCGGGTGAACTACCTCTCAACGACTGGAAAAAAATTCACCGCATAGTGGCAAATGAAAACAGTGCTTTAGTAATCTTCTCGCGAAAAAACAATTTGGCTGGCCAGGAGCAACTGTTAAAACTGGCGATAGATTTGGTGTATGAAAATGGGCGCTGGCAGGTCACGAGGGAAGTTATATTCCTAGAGCCAGCACTTCCTGGTTCAAGCTAGAAATACTCCTTACTCTCAATTGCTTTTAATCTGCTTCCCGAAAATCTGCCAGATTCATCGAAAGAGCTCTAGGTAAAAACTGCAAATCCTCAGGTTCATCAATATCCGCAAGCACATCCAATTGCTGACAGCGCATATCACATTCCAGTAATCGCTCCAGGGTTTGCTGGGCAACGACTTCAGTACTCCAACATATATCTTCAAACAAGCGAGAATGCAGGTACTTCAAGCCCAACAGGGTGTAGCCACCATCATTTGCGGGATACATAACAGAGTCCGTGTGCACTAGCGCCACAGCTGCGGCTCGGATTCTTTCTGCATTTAATGCCGGACAATCTGTCCCCAATAAAAAGAGCCCCTGGCCAGCGGCATAAGAACTTTTCGCTGCCCGCCACAAGCGCTGACCGAGATCACCTTCTGACTGGCTGTATAGCTTTACCCCCTGAGGCAACTTGAACTCCTGCCAAAAAGGGTGCCTGGAGTTAGGCGCAACATGCAGCTCGACAGGGCCCAGATTCGCCTTAACCGCTTCTGCCAATGTATCCTGCAATAACTGTAATGCGAGAGCGGCTGCGCCCTTCTCTCCCAAAGTAGGAATTAGCCGAGTTTTTGCATACCCTGGCAACGGAGCCTTAGCCATCACTACAAGACGCATGGGCGGCAATAGAAAACTACTCATAGCGTTTTGCCAAACTCTCTGCTGATACGCCCCGCCAGTAATCAAAACGCAATCGCCACATCAATAAAATGGTTCTCAATACGCCGTACTTTTCCCAGCGACGCCCTGAGGTTTCTACTTTTTCACGAGAACAATAGGGCCAGTAATAACT
This sequence comes from Microbulbifer sp. MKSA007, assembly GCA_032615215.1. Lineage (NCBI taxonomy): Bacteria > Pseudomonadati > Pseudomonadota > Gammaproteobacteria > Cellvibrionales > Microbulbiferaceae > Microbulbifer > Microbulbifer sp. MKSA007. The sequence continues at coordinate 4,049,860 of CP128433.1, forward strand.
GCGCAAACGGCGACTCAGCTCAATATCTTCCATCAACGGCTGCGCAGGGAATCCACCGATAGTTTCGAACAAACCACGGCGCACAAAAATGGCCTGATCCCCTGTAGCAATACCACTAAAACGAGAGCGTAAATTAACTAAAGTCGCAATCAAGGGAAACCAAAAACTGTGTCCGACAATTTGAATATTAAAACGCCCCCAGTGGGCATTCTCCTTTTCGAGGTTTGTGATGGACTTGAGGGCATCTGCGGGTAGACGGCTATCGGCATGCAAAAACACTAACCACTGACCTTTAGCCATTAACGCACCGGCATTCATCTGAACCGCCCTACCCCGAGTGGCGTGGACCAGCTGCAAACCAGACTGCTCTAGGGTCTCAACACTACCATCGGTACTGCCGCCGTCTACGACAATAACCTCACAATCTTCCTGCACGCTCAATTGCTGCAAGTGCTCCAGTAAAGAGGCTATGTGTTCCTTTTCATTTAATAGAGGAACTATCACACTGAATTGCATTAGTTGCGCCTCCAGCGGTTAAAAACCTCTAAGAAACGTAAAATAGCTGCTGGTGCGTGAGCACGTTTCCAATTGCCCGCGACAAATTTATTGGCTTCACTCATGGTCGGATAGATATGGATGGTTGAGAGAATTTTATTCAACCCCAACCCATGCTTCATCGCTAAAATAAACTCCGCAATTAGTTCTGCAGCATTTTCCCCAACAATAGAAACACCTAGTATTTTATCTTTTCCCGGCACCGTAAGGACTTTGACAAATCCTCGCCGCGCACCATCGACTATAGCTCGGTCCAAATGCTCGATATCATAGCGGGTTATCTCGTAATTCACTCCCTGCTCACTAGCAGTTTTTTCAGAAAGGCCTACAGTCGCCACTTCCGGATCGACAAATACAGCACTGGGAACCAGAGAGTAGTCTACGGCAAATTTTTTAATGTCACCGAAAAGGGCATTTACCGCTGCATACCAAGCTTGGTGTGAGGCCATATGGGTAAATTGGTATGGCCCTGCCACATCCCCAGCTGCAAGGATATGTGGATAGCGAGTTCGCAGGTAGCCATCAAGTTTCAACCTGCCATTATCCAGCAAGTCCAGGTTCTCGAGACCTTCGTCGGTTACTTTCGCCTTTCTGCCGAGAGCTAGTATCACCTCATCAAACTCGAGCTTAACCCTATCGCCCTTATTTTCTACAATGAGTATGCCTCCTTCTCGATCAGGAACACCTTCAAACTCAACAGCTTCGTGGTCTGTCAAAATTTTAACGCCATCCAGAGTAAGCGCCTCAGCGACGGCCGCAGATACGTCAGCATCCAACTCCAATAATATAGTGTCGGACCTCTCCACCAGAACCACTTCCGAACCCAACCTGGCCATGGCTTGTGCCAGCTCACAACCAATAGCTCCCCCACCCAGTAATACCAGCCTGTGGGGAGGGGTTTTTAACTGAGAAAACCGCTCCCATAAAGTATCACTGGTGAGGTAATTCACTTGATCGAGCCCAGGAAAAGGCGGAACACTCGGCTCGGCGCCAGTGGCTAGTACAATAGCCCTTGCCGTCAGGATTTTCTCCCCTCCACTATTTAATTGGGTTTTAACTGTCCAGGGATCGATAAGCTCTGCAGTTCCCTTGAGCACTTCAACCCCCAGCTCGTTATAGCGCTCCACACTATCATTGGGTTCAATAGTTTTAATCGACTCCTTGATATGTTGCATAACCCGGGGAAAATTAATTGTTGGCTCATGGAGTACAACCCCAAACTCACCCGCACATCTTGCCCTATGGGCCTGTCGCGCACACATAATCAATGCTTTACTGGGTACACAGCCGGTATTGAGACAATCTCCCCCCATTTTACCTGCTTCGATCAAAGTGACTCTTGCTTTTATCGCCGCAGAGATGTAAGCCGTAACCAGGCCCGCCGCACCACCACCAACGACAATTAAGTTACGATCAAACTTCTTAGGTTTCTGCATAATTAGATCATCCAGCCTGACGCCTGCGCTTAAGCCAGTTGAGCGCATATTTTGCAATTAAGGGAAACACACCCAATAGAACAAAAGACAATAACAGTGGCAAAGATAAAATATCCTTGAGATTTTCCACTCTCATCAACTGGGTGCCGGCATTTACGTAAACTATCGTACCCGCCAGCATTCCGAGCTGACTAACCCAGTAGAAAGTCCAGGCTTTAATATGGGTGAGCCCCATCAGGATATTAATTAGGAAAAAAGGGAAAGCCGGCACCAATCGCAGCGCAAAAAGGTAAAATGCCCCCTCCCGCTCAATTCCCTTATTGACGACTTGAAGCCGCTCGGAGAAACGCCCCTGAATATAGTCCCGGAATAAATATCGAGCCATTAAAAAGGCCAGGGTGGCACCGATACTGGAAGCAAAAGAAACGATTACAGTACCCCAGAAAAGACCGAACAATGCGCCGGCTGCAATAGTTAGAATTGCCGCCCCGGGAAGTGATAAGCCAGTCACCAAAATATAGAAGACCAGAAACAAAAACTCGACTAAAAGCGGTGACGACATCTGCCAGCGCTTAAAGTCCTCCGCTCCATCCTTTAACTTTTCCAGGCTCAACCAATGGTGTAGATCAAGCAAGTAGAAAGCCACCACCAATACGACAATAGCGGCTACCAGCAGGATTTTTTTACTCATCGTTTTCAGGTTCCATCTGCGTTAACAGAAAGTTAGAGAGCCCCACCACAACTACTTCCCTGCCCGGCTGTACAACCGTAACAGTGATCTGCAACGCAAATTGCCGCCCCCTTTAGATCTATCTCGATTAAATCTCGCAAATGTAATCGGCCGGGAATAGGCATGTTGAGCTGTTGGTTAAAATCGCAATCAAATAGGTTTCCCTGCCAATCGACACTAACCAAGCTGCGACACATAACATCAGCGAGATTATCCGCACTGTAACTGTCTTTAAGTAGCGCCATATAATCGTGAAACTGCCCCTTGGAAACCAACATGGAACCAAAACGCTTGATTGGCATATTGGCGAGAGCGAACAAATGATTAAATTTAATGGAAAAGTGGTTCGCCAACTCTCTTCGGTAGTCCGCCTCCAAAGCACTTTGCTCCGGGGGTAAAAAGGGTCCTTGGGGGTTATAGACCAAGTTGAGCTCTAAGCCACTGCCGGGCTTGCCATAGCCCAATGCATTTAATTTTTGTAGCGCCGCAATGCTCTTATCGAATACTCCTTTACCTCGTTGCTTATCGACATTATCGATTGAGTAACACGGCAGGGAGGCAACGACCTCAACCTGGTTTTCAGCGAGGAATTCAGCGGTATCTTCCTGGCCCGGCTCAAAAAGAACTGTCAGGTTACAGCGATCAATTACATGTACTCCGCGCTCTCGCGCCCCTCTTACAAGGGATCGAAAACCCCAGTGCAATTCCGGGGCCCCACCAGTCACATCCAGCACACGGGGTTTACGGACCGTAAGAACTTCCAATAACAGCGCCAAATTGTCGTCCGACATCATCTCGGTTCGATTAGGCCCAGCATTGACGTGGCAGTGTAAACAGCGCTGATTACAACGGTAGCCAATGTTGACCTGCAAGGTCTCAATGGCCCCTCGGTGCAGAGAGGGGAAGTCCGATAGCTCCAGCAGAGGTAAGGTCTCACGCATCGATATCACTGCTCCATTTCTTCAAGCTCCGGTTCTGTCGGAGCGAGCAGTGGTTTTATTACAGCTTGTGTTTCCTCAGGCATAGCTTCGAGGGGAGTCACCAGACCGCTCAACAGTGCTGTATGAGCGGAGGACTCCGGTTGCTCAGCCCCTAAAATACGTATGGTTTCCATCGCAATTTGCTGCGCGCGCGTGGCATTTTGCTGAAGATTCGCAATCGCTACCTCTGCGGTTACCGCCTCCTCACGAGGGTGCCAACAATCATAGTCAGTAGCCATAGCCAGCGTGGCGTAGGCAATTTGTGCCTCCCGGGCCAACTTGGCCTCAGGCATATTGGTCATGCCGATAACCGACGCCCCCATACTGCGATACCAGTGGGACTCGGCACGGGTGGAAAACTGTGGGCCCTCGATACAGATATAACTGCCGCCTCGGTGTAACTCAATTGGCTGCCCTGCCTGGGTCTGCGTGAAAGCACGCGCCAAACTATCAGCGACAGCAGAGCATACTGGATCGGCCATGGACACATGGGCAACCGCGCCATCTCCAAAAAAGGTACTCTGCCGCCGGCGAGTCATATCAATGAACTGATCGGGGATTAACATATCCAGCGGCCGTACCTCTTCCTGTAGGGAGCCCACAGCCGAGAGAGACAGGATGTAGCGCACGCCGAGCTGGCGCAGGGCATGGATATTTGCCCGATAAGGCACTTGGGAGGGGATCAGGTGATGATTGCGACCATGACGGGCCAGGAAAGCTACTGATACACCTGCGAGCTTACCGCAGACAATGGCGTCCGAAGTCCTGCCAAAGGGAGTGTCGATATGGACCTCCTCCACCTCAGTCAGCCCCGGCATATCGTAAAGGCCACTTCCTCCAATCACCCCAATCAATGCCCTGGTCATATTCGCTCCTAAACAATTGGTTTTCGGCAGTATAGGAGTGGGGGCAAGTCGTGTATATCACCAGCTACGAGAAAGGAAAATTAGAAAAGCATTGGCATCTATATTACCTATACCCCTGGCCGCTAAAATTTGACAGGTAAGCTAGAGTTACTCTTCAGAATTTAGATCAATAGGGCGCCACGATTTACAGCTTACGATAATAAATTTTTATCCGCCACATTAAGAGCTGACAGTTAATAATCATCGACACCGAAAGGCAATATTCTCCTAGTAAAACCCAGCAAATTCTTTTCTTAATTGATAGATATGAAATTGAATTTTAAAGAGGCCACTACAGCTCAGCCCGACACCATGTAGCAACATAAAAAAGGGAGCAAAAAACTCCCTTATTTTTATTCCAATAAAAATAACCGCATCGCACCCTAGCTCTTTTGGCTACATCAAAGGCCCGGCAAAAGATCTCGGCAGAGTCTGACGATTGCCATCATAGAGATATGAAAGCATATCAAGATCCCCAGCACTGGGATTCCAGGTAGAACTATTCACCTGATTGGCCGATATTTTACAGCCTCCCTCACGAGTGTTTTTTACAATCCCCAGTGCCCTTGCCTGGTCGTCATACATCATGATGGAGTTTCCATCAAAAGCAGAATTGTGTGTTAAAAACCTGGTGAGGGTTTGCACCCGAGTTTGCTGCTGCAGGGAGTCAAGTGTGTTCTTCACTGACAGAGGGGCGTCGGCACGCATGTGTTCGTGGGCCAAACCCAGTGTATGACCGATTTCATGGGGAAGGGAGGCAATCGCTGCTCTATTAGTTTTCCAATCTACACCACAATATTGATCGGTTTTATTGGTAAACCCTACCGTCGCACTACTGCGGTCGTCCTTAATTGTAACCACTCCACGGCCTGCCGCTCCAACCTGCAGGAACTTAATCGCTGCAAATCTGAACTTTCGATAAATGCAAATTTCCCAATGAGACATAGCCTTTTTTACCGAATTAACATAACCGGAATCTAAATTGGAGGGCACATAATATTTCACCACACCATTCGGCCAAACCCCACCTACCTCTTCATTCCTATCCAAAGAAAATCCACCAAAGTCTATCTTATAGGATATTTTTCGAATATTTTTATCTATAGCTAGCCCCATGCTGACGCACCTCCTGAAAAGTTATTTTCGCTGCCATAACGAGAACCAACACTGCCGCACCAAATTCGGCAAGTCAAAATTCACCCGACAGAAATAGAAAACAAAAAGAGGGAAGAGATCACAAAAAACCTTTCCCAAACACCAAAACCAAAATCGATTCCTGTAATAAAAAATATTCAAATATTTTCAGCAAGCAACCAAAAGAACTAGGAACCACAAGAAAAGCCTTACAAAACGCAGACTTACGTGACCTATAGATAGAAGTACAAAAATGAAGAGAGAATGAAAATCAACTTTCAGCGATAAAAAGAAAACTTAACAACAGATAAAACTGTAAACACCATGAAAATGTAAAGATAGGTAAAACTATTTACTGGGGGAGCCCAGCGCAACTCTGCCTAATCTGACCCGACTTTATACAGCCATAAAAAAAGCCACCCAATGGGTGGCTTTTTTGAAAACTAAAAGTTGGCAATTACTTACCAGCCAGTAATTTCCTTCAGAGCGTCGCCGATCTGAGCCAGGGAGCGCACGGTTTTAACACCAGCGTCTTCCAGAGCAGCAAATTTCTCATCGGCGGTGCCTTTACCACCAGAGATGATCGCGCCCGCGTGACCCATACGCTTGCCGGGAGGAGCAGTTACACCAGCGATGTAGGAAACTACAGGCTTGGTAACATTTTCCTTGATGTAAGCAGCTGCTTCTTCTTCAGCAGTGCCACCGATCTCACCGATCATAACGATTGCTTCGGTCTGCGGATCGTTCTGGAACATTTCCAGGATATCGATGAAGTTGGAACCCGGGATGGGGTCACCACCGATGCCCACACAGGTGGACTGGCCAAAGCCGTAGTCGGTGGTTTGCTTAACCGCTTCATAGGTCAGGGTACCGGAACGGGAAACGATGCCCACTTTACCCGGCTTGTGGATGTGACCTGGCATAATACCGATCTTGCACTCACCCGGAGTGATAACACCCGGGCAGTTCGGGCCGATCAGGCGCACGCCCAGCTCGTCGCACTTCACTTTAGCGTCGAGCATATCCAGAGTCGGAATACCTTCGGTGATACAAACAATCAGCTTGATACCAGCGTTGGCCGCTTCCAGGATGGAATCCTTACAGAAAGGCGCAGGTACGTAGATTACGGAAGCTTCAGCGCCGGTCTTCTCTACCGCTTCTTTAACGGTGTCGAATACTGGCAGGCCCAGGTGAGTCTGGCCGCCTTTACCCGGAGTTACACCACCAACCATCTTGGTGCCGTAAGCAATCGCTTGCTCGGAGTGGAAAGTACCCTGGGAGCCGGTGAAGCCCTGGCAGATTACTTTAGTGTCTTTGTTAATCAATACTGACATGATTATTTACCCTCCGCAGCTTTAACCACTTGCTGAGCCGCATCGGTCAGACTGGTAGCCGCGATAATGTTCAGGCCACTGTCGCTCAGAACCTTGGCGCCCAGATCTGCGTTGTTACCTTCCAGGCGAACAACAACCGGTACTTTAACGCCAACTTCTTTTACTGCGCCCACAACGCCTTCGGCGATCATGTCACAGCGAACGATACCACCGAAGATGTTGATCAGTACGGCTTTTACGTTCTCGTCAGACAGGATGATCTTGAACGCTTCAACAACGCGCTCTTTGGTCGCGCCGCCGCCAACGTCCAGGAAGTTAGCTGGCTTGCCGCCGTGCAGGTTTACGATGTCCATGGTACCCATGGCCAGACCAGCACCGTTTACCATGCAGCCGATGTTGCCATCGAGAGCTACGTAGTTCAGGTCGAACTTGGCAGCGTGCGCTTCACGGGAATCTTCCTGGGAAGGATCGTGCATTTCGCGCAGGTCAGCGTGGCGGTATAGCGCGTTGCTGTCGATTACCACTTTGGCGTCCAAGCAGTGCAGGTTGCCTTCGGTGGTGATTACCAGCGGGTTGATTTCCAGCAGGGCCAGATCTTTTTCCTGGAACATTTTTGCCAGGCCGAGGAAGATCTTGGTGAACTGCTTAACCTGAGTCGGGTTCAGGCCCAGTTTGAAAGCCAGCTCGCGCGCTTGGTAAGGCTGAGCGCCTACCAGCGGATCGATAGTGGCTTTCAGGATTTTTTCTGGAGTCTCTTCCGCTACTTTCTCGATCTCAACGCCGCCTTCGGTGGAAGCCATGAAAACGATACGACGGGTGGAGCGGTCAACAACGGCGCCAAGGTACAGTTCTTGGTCGATGTCAGTGCAGCTTTCAACCAGGATACGGGAAACCGGCTGGCCATTTTCGTCTGTTTGATAAGTTACCAGACGCTCGCCCAGCCACTTCTTGGCAAACTCTTCAATCTCTGCCTTGGAATCTACCAGCTTTACACCGCCAGCCTTACCGCGGCCACCAGCGTGTACCTGGGCCTTTACTACCCACTTATCACCGCCAATTTCGTCAGCCGCTGCTGCTGCCGCTGCCGGGGTTTCCGCTGCAATGCCTTTGGAAACCGGCAATCCGTATTCCGCAAACAGTTGTTTGCCCTGATACTCATGCAAGTTCATAGTCAATACCAATTCACATATAAAATGTGTTTACTAATTGCAGATCACTCTGCACCTGAAAGAGAAATTTAAAATTTCCGTCGTTGCAAATTTCAAATTCCACAAATGAAACCGGGGCGCTAATTAATCAATAATTAGTGCCCCGAAATCGAAAAATATTCTTACTTGCGCTTCTTGCGATTTACGGTGTGAATCGCATGGCCGTTCACTCCCAGCGCCGCTTCTTTCACAGTTTCGGAAAGAGTCGGGTGCGCAAATACCGTCATACCGATGTCTTCAGCACTGGAGCCGAATTCCATCGCGATCGCCACTTGCTGAACCAGGTCTGCGGCAGACGGGCCAACAATATGGGCACCCAGTACGCGGTCAGTTTCCGCGTGAGCAATGATTTTCACAAAGCCCTGGGTATCGTTGGCGGCCATAGCGCGGCCGTTGATAGCAAACGGGAAGCTGCCTACGTTGTAGGGCTCGCCATCGGCCTTCACCTGCTCTTCGGTGCGACCAACCGCAGCGATTTCCGGGTGAGTGTAAATAACGTTGGGGATCACGTCGTAGTTCATCATCGGCTTCTGGCCAGCGATGCGCTCGGCAACCACAACACCTTCTTCTGAGGCCTTGTGTGCCAGCATTGGGCCGCGCACCACGTCACCAATCGCCCATACGCCCGGTGCAGAAGTCATGCACAGGTCATTGACATAGATGAATCCACGCTCGTCCATCTTCACACCGGCATCTTCAGACAGAAGGCCTTCGGTGTAAGGACGACGACCAACGCAAACGATCAGCTTGTCGAAAGTTTCCTGGTGCTCTTTACCATCTTTGTCCTGGTAAGTAACAACCACTTCATCGCCTTTCACTTCGGAGCCGGTTACGCGGCAAGCGAGGCGGATATCCAGGCCCTGCTTCTTGAAGATCTTCTGGGACTCTTTGGCAACCTGTTGGTCCATGATCGCCAGGAATTTATCCATCGCTTCCAGAACAACCACTTCAGAGCCCAGGCGGTTCCATACAGAGCCCAGCTCCAGACCGATAACACCGGCACCGATAACACCCAAACGCTTTGGAGTTTCAGTGAATTCCAGAGCACCAGTGGAATCGACAATAATTTTGTTATCTACCGGAGCGGGCGGAATATTTACCGGTACAGAACCGGAAGCCAGAATGACGTTTTCAGCTTCGTAGACGGTGCTGTTGCCTTCGTCGTCGGTTACTTCCACTTTCTTGTTCGCCAGCAGTTTGCCGGTGCCGAAAATGGAGGTTACTTTATTGGCTGTGAACAGACCTGCTACACCACCGGTCAGCTTCTTAACGATCTCGCCTTTGCGCTCGATCATCTTGCTCACATCCATCTTGACCTTGCCGACTTCAATGCCGTGCACGTCGAGAGCATCTTTGGCTTCGTGGTATTTCCAGGAGCTGTCCAGCAGTGCCTTGGAAGGAATACAGCCAACGTTCAGGCAGGTACCGCCATTTACGTATTTACCTTCCTTGTTTTTCCACTTTTCGATACAAGCCGTTTTCAAGCCCAACTGAGCGGCACGGATGGCAGCGACATAACCACCAGGACCGGAGCCAATTACGATTACGTCAAATTTTTCGGACATGATCAGTTCCAGATATTTCTAATGCAGTGTGATCGAGGGGGCCCGCAGGCCCCAAGATTTATTGTTTAAACTTCGAGCAAGATACGCGCTGGATCTTCGATCATTTCCTTGATCGCTACCAGGAAGCCAACCGCTTCCTTACCATCGATCAGACGGTGGTCATAGGACAGCGCCAGGTACATCATCGGCAGGATTTCCACCTTGCCATTTACCGCCATCGGGCGCTCCTGGATTTTGTGCATACCCAGAATTGCAGTTTGCGGTGGGTTCAAAATCGGAGTGGACAGCAGGGAACCGAAGACACCACCGTTGGTGATGGTGAAGGTACCGCCAGTCATCTCTTCGATAGACAGTTTGCCATCGCGGGCGCGAACACCCAGATCGCGGATATTGTTTTCCATATCCGCCAGGCCCATGTTCTCCGCATTGCGCAGAATCGGCACAACCAGGCCTTTCGGAGAGGAAACCGCTACACCGATATCCTGGTAACCGTGGTAAACGATATCGTTGCCGTCGATAGACGCGTTCACTGCGGTGTAGCGCTTCAGCGCTTCTACTGCAGCTTTTACGAAGAAGCCCATAAAGCCCAGGCGAGTGCCGTTGTGGGTCTTCTCAAACAGGTCTTTGTAGTTCTTGCGCAGGTCCATAATCGGCTTCATGTTCACCTCGTTAAAGGTGGTGAGCATGGCGGTGGACTGGGAAGCGTCCAGCAGGCGCTCAGCGATACGCTTGCGCATACGGGTCATGGGAACACGCTTCTCTACGCGCTCACCCGGAGCAACCGCAACTTCAGCAACAGCGGCGGCAGGTGCAGCAGCGGCAGCCGGCGCAGTGCCCGCTTTCATTACGTCTTCCTTGAGAACGCGACCACCCTTGCCAGTGCCTTCAACACCCGCCAGGTCTACGCCCTTCTCAGCAGCCATTTTCTTGGCAGATGGCATGGCAATTTTGTCGCCAGCCGCAGGAGCTGCGGCTTCGGCAGCCGGAGCTTCTGCTTTTTCTTCCGCCGGGGCAGCAGCTGCGCCAGCGCCCGCTTCAAACTTGGCAATCACCTCATTGGAGAGAACGGTATCGCCCTCACCCTTGATGATTTCAGTCAGGGCACCATCGGCAGGTGCAACAACTTCCAGCACAACTTTATCGGTTTCGATATCCACGATCAGTTCATCGCGGGACACAGCTTCACCGGGTTGTTTATGCCAGGTGGCGACAGTTCCGTCCTGAACTGATTCAGGGAAAGTTGGCGCTTTAATCTCGATCGTCATTTTTTCTGTTTCCTGAGATTGACTCTTCACTTATTACTGCCGCCGGTTATTTGACGGTCAGCGCCTCGTTGATGAACTTATTCTGTTCTTCAAGGTGCGTGGACATATAGCCCGCCGCAGGTGCTGCGGATGGGGCGCGGCCCACATATTCCAGATCCAGCTTCGGATGGGTTTCCGACAACAGGCGACGCAAGTGGTGCTGGCTGGAGTACCAGGCGCCCTGGTTCATGGGCTCTTCCTGACACCAGGCAACACTCTTGATCTTCTTGAATGCGGAAACCGCTTCCACAAACTCTTCGTCCGGGAATGGGTACAGCTGCTCGATTCGTACGAACGCCACATCTTCCTGTTCGCGCTCCATACGGGCTTCCAGCAGGTGGTAGTAAACCTTGCCGGAACACAGAACCACACGCTTCACTTTGTCTGGATCTACGCCCTGGTCCTGGATCACGTTGTGGAAGCGACCTTCTGCCAGCTCTTCCAGGCTGGAAGTGGCCAGCTTGTGACGCAGAATCCACTTTGGACTCATAATCACCAGAGGACGACGCATGGGGCGCACAGCCTGGCGACGCAGCAGATGGAAGATCTGTGCCGGGGTAGTGGCGTTACACACCTGGATATTGTGCTCCGCACACAGCTGCATAAAGCGCTCGAGGCGCGCAGAGGAGTGCTCTGGGCCCTGACCTTCATAGCCGTGCGGCAACAGCATTACCAGGCCGCACATACGGCCCCACTTGTGCTCACCGGAAGTGATGAACTGGTCGATCACAACCTGGGCACCGTTGGCGAAGTCACCAAACTGGGCTTCCCACACCACCAGGGACTTTGGTGTCGTGGTGGCGTAGCCGTATTCAAACGCCAACACCGCCTCTTCGGACAGCAGCGAGTCGTAGATATAGAAAGGCGGCTGGTCTTCAAACATATGCTGCAAAGGCACGTAGCTCTGACCGTCTTTCTGGCTGTGAACCACCGCGTGGCGGTGGGAGAAGGTACCGCGACCCACGTCTTCACCGGTAAAGCGGACCATAAAGCCCTCTTCCAGCAGAGTACCGTAAGCCAGGGTTTCCGCCATGCCCCAGTTCAGAGGCAGGGCGCCACCGGCCATTTTGCGGCGGTCTTCATAAATTTTGGAGACCTGGCGCTGCATTACCACGCCGTCGGGCACGTTGGTCATGCGAGTAGCGACATCCTGCAGCTTCGGCAGCGCATAGCCGGTATCTGCAGGCACCTGCCAGTCGTGGCCCAGGTAGGGGCTCCAGTCAACAAACATGGAGGAGTCCGGCTTCTTCACAAGACCGGTAGCAACGTCTTCACCGGCATCCAGTTTGTCGCGGTAGTCGTTAGCCAGCTTGTCTGCGGCAACCTTGTCCAGGATGCCCTCGCCCACCAGCTTCTCGGAATAGAGCGTGCGGGTAGTCTTGTGCTTGCGGATAGTCTGGTACATCAGCGGCTGGGTACCAGAGGGGTCATCGGTCTCGTTGTGGCCGCGACGACGGTAGCAGACCAGGTCGATAACGATGTCTTTCTTAAATTCGTAGCGGTAGTCCACCGCCAGCAGCGCGGCCAATACGACCATTTCCGGGTCGTCGCCATTTACGTGCAGCACCGGCGCATCGATCATCTTAGCGGGATCGGTGGAGTACTCGGTGGAGCGGGCATCTTCGCGCTTGCTGGTGGTAAAGCCCACCTGGTTGTTCAGTACGATGTGCACAGTACCGCCGGTGTAGTAACCGCGGGTCTGGGACATCTGCAGGGTTTCCTGCACCACACCCTGGCCGGCAAAAGCCGCGTCGCCATGGATGTTGATCGGCATTACTTTCTCACCGGTCGCATCTTTGCGGCGATCCTGGCGGGCGCGTACGGAACCCACTACCACAGGCGCACTGATTTCCAGGTGCGACGGGTTAAAGGCCAGGGCCAAGTGCACTTCCCCACCGGGAGTCATCACGTTGGAAGAGAAGCCCTGGTGGTACTTCACGTCACCGGAAGTATCGAGGGTCTTCTTGCCTTCAAACTCCTGGAACAGATCCGCAGGGTTTTTACCGAGGATATTAACCAGGGTATTCAGGCGGCCGCGGTGGGCCATACCGATCACCACTTCCTTCACCCCGTAGGTGCCGGAGCGACGGATCAGGGCATCCATCATCGGGATCAGGCTCTCACCACCCTCTACACCGAAGCGCTTGGTGCCGGGGTACTTGGAGTCCAGGTGGCGCTCCAGGCCTTCAGCGGCGGAAAGGCGCTGCAGGATTTCAATCTGGATGTCGGTGCCGAAGTTGGCTTTAGACTGGCTGCGCTCAAGGCGCTGCTGGAACCACTGCTGCTCTTCCAGGTTGGAGAGATGCATGATCTCCGCACCCAGATTGCCACAGTAGGTATTCTCCAAACCCTCGACGATTTCACGCAGGGTCGCCTCTTCTTTACCGAGGAACAGGCTACCGGTATTGAAAGTGGTATCGAAATCACCTTCAGTCAGGCCGTGGTAGCTCAGTTGCAGGTCGGGCACTTGTTCGCGAGCCATCAAACCCAGGGGGTCGAGGGTCGCTTTTTTATGGCCGCGATGGCGGTAGGAATCGATCAGTTGCAGAACTTTAATCTGCTTGCGCTCGTGCTCAATATTGGCAGAGCCGGCCGCACCGGGAGCGGCCACCGGACGCGCGCGGTGTTTGCTGAGCAGCTCAAAGTGCTGGCGAACAGCGGCGTGGGAAACATCGCTGCTGCCCTCAACGCGGGGGAGGCTATCGAAATAATTGCGCCACTCCTCGGGGACACCGTTGGGGTCGTGCAGATAGGTCTCGTAAAGCTCCTCCACGTAGGCAGCATTGCCCCCGGAGATATGGGAGCTACGCCACAGCTGCTCCATGGTACTTTCGTGCATGTTGATGCCTACCTCAATTGCAGTGTGCTTATCTTCTCTTGAGCCACTGCGCTTTCCTTTCACTCACAAAAGGGGAGGCGCACAAAGCCACCTCCCCTTTTCAGTTTTTTACCGGTTAGAACCGGCTTTTTGTCGTTTGCTTGGCACCCTACCTGGCACCGGGTTCGCAGAGCGCGAACCCCAGCGGGCCGATAACCGGCCGCAGCATCCCCTACACGGCGCGGGTCAGCAGCATATTGCGGATATGGCCGATCGCGCGCGTCGGATTCAGTCCTTTCGGGCAAACATTGACACAGTTTTGAATACCGTGACAACGGAATACGCTGAAGGGGTCATCCAGATTTGACAGGCGCTCATCAGTAGCCAGGTCGCGGCTATCTGCCAGGAAGCGGTAAGCCTGCAACAAACCAGCTGGGCCGATAAACTTGTCCGGATTCCACCAGAAAGACGGACAGGAAGTGGAACAGCAGGCGCACAGGATACACTCGTACAGACCGTCAAGCTTTTCGCGATCTTCCGGAGACTGCAGACGCTCGATGGCCGGAGCCGGGGTATCGTTTTGCAGGTACGGTTCAATCTTCTTGTACTGCTCGTAGAACTGCTCCATATCCACAACCAGGTCGCGGATAACAGGCAGGCCCGGCAGCGGACGCAGAACCAGTTTACCCTTGGGGGCAGCTTCAGACAGTGGCGTAGTGCACGCCAGACCATTGCGACCGGAAATGTTCATACCGTCGGAGCCACAAACGCCCTCACGGCAGGAACGACGGAAAGACAAGGTCTGATCTTCGGCTTTCAGCAGTTCCAGAACGTCCAACACCATCAGGTCCTTGCCCTTGGTGTCCAGTTCATAGTCCTGCATATAAGGCGCTTTGTCGGTTTCCGGGTTGTAACGGTAAATGCTTACTTTCAACATACTCTATTCCGCTCCCGAATCAGTAAGTCCGAGCTTTCGGTTCAAAGGCTTCCATAGTGTTAGGCGCGAAGTTTACTGCACGCTTGCCAACACGTTTTTCCGTGGGGAAATACATAGAGTGGCACAGCCAGTTTTCATCATCGCGCTCCTGGAAGTCCTCACGGGCGTGAGCACCGCGGCTCTCAGTACGGGTCTCTGCAGCAACTGCAGTGGCCTCGGCAACTTCCAGTAAGTTTTGCAGCTCCAGCGCTTCAACACGGGCGGTGTTAAACGCGCGGCTCTTGTCTTCGAGGCGCACATTTTCAATACGCTCGCGCAGATCTGCAAGCTTCTTCACACCTTCGGCCATAAAGTCGCCGCGACGGAATACGCCGAAGTGGTTCTGCATCACGCCCTGCAGCTCTTTGCGCAGGTCGGCAGCCTTCTCACCCTTCTCATTGGTTTCCAGGTGATTCAGGCGAGCCATAGCGGCTTCGAGATCAGACTCGGAAGCTTCGCGGTGCTCGATACCTTCGCGCAGGGACTTCTCAATAAACAGGCCAGAAGCGCGACCGAATACCACCAGATCCAGCAGGGAGTTACCACCTAAGCGGTTGGCTCCGTGTACGGACACACAGGCAACTTCGCCACAGGCGTAGAAGCCATCAACAATCTGGTCGTTACCCGCAGCGTCCTGGGTCAGAGCCTGACCGTGAACGTTGGTGGGAATACCACCCATCATATAGTGACAGGTAGGTACTACCGGGATCGGCACCTTAACTGGGTCGGCGTGGGCGAAGGTCTTGGACAGCTCACAGATACCGGGCAAACGGCTGTTGAGCAGCTCTTCACCCAGGTGATCAAGCTTCAGGAATACGTGATCGCCTTCCGGGCCACAGCCGCGGCCGTCGAGAATCTCGAGAACCATAGAGCGAGCCACAACGTCGCGGGAAGCGAGGTCTTTGGCGTTGGGCGCATAGCGCTCCATAAAACGCTCACCATCTTTATTGATCAGGTAGCCACCCTCACCGCGACAACCTTCGGTCACGAGTACACCGGCACCGTAAATACCAGTGGGGTGGAACTGCCACATCTCAATATCCTGGACCGGCATGCCAGCACGCAGGGCCATACCGACACCGTCACCGGTATTGATGTGTGCGTTGGTGGTGGAAGCGAAGATACGACCGGCACCGCCGGTAGCGAATACAGTCGCTTTGGATTTGATATAAACCACTTCGCCATCTTCGATGCACATGGCGATCACACCCACAACAGCACCGTCCTGGTTCTTCACCAGGTCAATCGCAAACCATTCGTTCAGAAATTCGGTTTTGTGCTTAACGTTGTTTTGATAGAGGGTGTGCAGCAGTGCATGGCCGGTACGGTCAGCAGCAGCACAAGTACGTGCAGCCTGGCCACCGCGGCCGAAATCTTTAGACTGACCGCCGAAGGGGCGCTGATAAATACGACCTTCCTCAGTACGGGAGAAAGGCAGGCCCATGTGCTCCAGCTCAAATACCGCTTCCGGACCTACGGAACACATATATTCAATAGCGTCCTGGTCACCGATATAGTCGGAACCCTTAACGGTATCGTACATATGCCAGCGCCAATCATCGTTGGGATCTGAACTGGCAATTGCACAGGTAATGCCACCCTGGGCAGATACTGTGTGAGAACGAGTCGGGAATACCTTGGTAATAACCGCAGTTTTATAGCCGGACTGGGCCATCTGCAGGGCAGCGCGCATACCGGCACCGCCTCCACCAATTACAATCCCGTCAAATGAAATAGTACGCATGTTCGCCATTGCTTATACACCCCAAAGAATTTCAATGCCCCACACCGCGTACAACACGGCAACGGCAGCCAGAATCACTTCTACGAACAAGCGCAGAACAGTGGCTTTACCGCCCATCATCCGGTTGGTGATGTAGTCAGTTACCACGGACCAGAGGCCAATCCAAGCGTGAATAATGGTGGACAGCAAGGCAACCAGGCTGAAAACACGCATCCAGCGCTGGGCGAACAGTTCGGACCAGGCTTGGTAGCCGAAGTCTTTACTAAAAAAGATAAAACCCACTATAAAGAGGGTATAGGCGAGCAATATTACCGCAGTGACTCTCTGGTAGAGCCAATCGAAAGTACCGCTACGGCCAAAGCTTGTTACTGTTTTTACCACAACCATACTCCCGCCAGAAGAATAAGGATTACAGCCAGCACCAGCACTGACACAGCGCTGCGACGGCCGCCTTCGAGACTTTCACCTACTCCCATATCCATAAACAGATGACGAACACCTGCCAGAATGTGGTAAATAAGTGCCGCCAGCGATGCCCAGAGAATGAGCTTGGCAGGGATACTGTTAAATACCGCTGCAATTTCGGCGAATCCCTGCTCGGATTCCAAACTGACATCGAGCATCCACAGTAGTAGTGCAACAACAACGAAGAGCACTACACCGGAAATACGATGCAAAATGGAAACCACAGCGGTAGCGGGAAGCTTTATAGTGGAAATGTCTAAATTGACAGGTCTGTTTTTGTTCACAGGAAAAACACCTTGTTGCCCTGAACGACCGGGCGCCCGTTAGCTTTTCAATGGAGGGACGAGCTGCTTGCTGATTACTTTGCACTCGACCTGATGAAGCCTTATACAAAGTAGCCGTACCATGGCGCAAGCCGCGCGGATTATAGGCATTCACTAGTCAAAACACAACGAACGCCTGCGATTACGCCGGGTTCCCACCAGTATCGCGCAGTAAATCGGGAATCGCGGGATTTCCTCAGACTTTCCTGTGCATTATCTAGACAAATACTCTAAGAGTATGGAGCGGAACCGGATATCCTGTCGCCAATAGACTGGTCGTCCATTCCTTTTGGTTTGACAATTTGCGGCGCGGCACTTAAGTTTGGCCCCGCTCAAAAGGCCGCTAGCTCCCGAAAACAGCGGGAAAAGGCCGGCATAAGAACATTTTTAGGAGTCCGCAATGTCCGATAAAAAAGCGCACCTCACAGTCGATGGTATCGACGGCGCCCTTGAGATGCCAGTTCGCTCCGGCACCCTCGGCCCCGATGTTATTGATGTCGGCGGTCTGACCAGTAAAGGCTTATTTACTTACGACCCGGGCTTCGTATCTACCGCCTCATGTGATTCCAAGATCACCTTTATTGATGGCGGCAAGGGCCAACTGCTGCACCGCGGCTACCCCATCGAGCAACTGGCAGAAAAATCCGATTACCTGGAAACCTGCTACCTGCTGATGAATGGCGAACTGCCCAACGCAGAAGAAAAGAAGAAGTATGTAGACACCATTATGTCTCACACCATGGTTCACGAATCCCTGGTGAGCTTCTTTAAAGGCTTCCGTTACGATGCCCACCCAATGGCGATGATGTGTGGCGTAGTCGGTGCCCTCGCTTCCTTCTATCACGACTCCCTGGATATCACCAATCCGGAGCACCGCGAGATTTCCGCCCACCGCCTGATTGCCAAGATGCCAACCCTGGCAGCCATGTGCTACAAGCACTCCCAGGGCATGCCTTTCATGTACCCGGACAATAGCCGCAGCTATTCCGAGAACTTCCTGCACATGATGTTTGGCAACCCCTGCGAGCCAAGCAAGATAGACCCGGTTGTCGCCAAGGCAATGGACATCATCTTCCTGCTGCACGCAGACCACGAGCAGAATGCGTCCACCTCCACTGTCCGCCTGGCTGGCTCTTCTGGTGCCAATCCGTTCGCCTGTATTTCTTCCGGCATTGCCACTTTGTGGGGACCCGCTCACGGCGGTGCCAATGAAGCGGTATTGAACATGCTGCAGGAAATTGGCGACGAAAGCCGTATCGACGAATTCGTGAAGCGCGCCAAAGATAAGAATGACCCCTTCCGCCTAATGGGCTTTGGTCACCGCGTCTACAAGAACTTCGATCCACGCTCCCGCGTAATGCAGGGCATCTGTGATGAAGTTTTGGGCGCCATGGGTGCAGAAAATGATCCTCTGCTGAAGATCGCCAAGAAGCTGGAGAAAATCGCCCTTGAGGACGATTACTTCGTAGAGAAGAAACTCTACCCGAACGTAGATTTCTACTCCGGCATTATTATGAAGGCTATCGGTATCCCCACCGATATGTTCACCGTAATTTTCGCCACCGGCCGTACTTCAGGCTGGATTGCACACTGGAATGAAATGATTTCCAATCCGTACAAAATTGGTCGTCCTCGCCAGCTGTATACCGGCTACCCGCAGCGCGATTATGTACCGCTCGAGCAACGCTAAGCTCAAGCAATTAAAAAAACCCGGCTATGCCGGGTTTTTTTATTAATTAGATATTTAAATTTATTTTGATTCTACCGGCAATAATCAACTGCATTTCGATAAAAATTAAAAAGCAAAGATCTAAAATGTGACACAAGTCCCACTTTGAAAATTTTGCTTTACTCGCCCCTTCCATAACAGTTAAACCAACTGTCATCCAATGTAAAATCCGCCACGCCCGCCGGGACCCAAATAGCTTTGCTTTCTTTAAGTTACCCCCAACTTCGCGGCGCGATCAAACCTAATAACAAACCTTTAAATTTACTGAGACTAAATTCATGCTTAGTTTTATTTCTGGAATGTTCCGAAGTAACAAAACAGAAGACGCGGCGGACCTTGAGGAAAAATATACTCGCAGCTCTTATGCAGGAGCTAAAGGTGCCCGCACAATCTCTTACGATCCCACTCTAATTAAAGCCCTTGAAGACGATCACCGCACCTTGATCAGTATTTTTCAGCGCATGTGGTCAGAGGGTTATGAGAAGCAGAACTACCGCCAGCTATCGCAGCTACTGACCCAATTTAAATCTGGCTTCCAGGCCCATCTAATCAAAGAAAATGTACGTTTTTACGTATACCTGGAGCAAGCACTGGCTGGCGATGCCCACACACTGCAAGTAGTTAAAGATTTCCGCACCGATATGAATGAAATTGCAAATGCTGTTGTGCAATTTTGCAAGCGCTATAACCACGAAGCCTTCACTCCTGAAATGGTTCGCGACTTCAAAATGGATTATCAGAAAATCGGTGAAGCGCTAACTCGTCGTACTGCCCTAGAAGAAAAAGAACTCTACGTCCTTTACCAGCCCTCCTAAAAGCAACGTTTAGTTTTTTTATCAGGAGTAGTGAGATATTTAACCTAGGAATGCCGATAGGAAACAAATCTTTACAATAGGCATACTATTTTACAGTCCGCAGCCCACAAGGACGGGGCCGCATATTTTTTGGCCGCTCAGCGGTCACAAAGTAACTGGAAAGCACTCCCCTCACCCCACCAATTTTTCACAGCCAAATTAAATTTAAGCACTGAATTTGGGCAAGATACATTTAGCCCCCCAAAAAAACTGTGCGCATCAGTTAAATCCAGCCTTATTTTCCGACCTGACCTTACTTTACACCCAATTCTCTATCGTCATGTTCTAATCGGTACTAGACGTTTATTTAATTTTGTTTAAACATATAGGGATTAGAATTCAAAAAAACACCTAAGAGTGGGATATTAGTCTAAGAAAATTAGCAGGCCATCTGGCAGACAAATTAAAAATACAAAGACTAATAGAAAATCAAAGCAGTCGGGGGAGGTATGACTGAGCTAGACGACACACTTGTCGAGCAATTACCAAGCGGCATCCACACTAATGATAACAGTTACCCAATTTATGTAATTATCGGTACTGGTCCGGTGGGTGTGCGTTGTGCACAAAAATTATTAGAATTCTGTGATGAAGCTCAAATTGTTATCTATGGAGCAGAAACAGAGTCTCCCTACAACCGGGTTAAACTTTCTCAATATCTATCAAGCCATGTAGAGTTGGAGGAGCTTGATAACCCTATTCTCAGTCAAAGTGACCACCGCCTGGCAGAATATATTGACCGTAAAATAGTCTCTATTGATCGCTCCAAAAAAACAGTCACCGATGCTGCAGGGAATATACAACCTTATTCCAAGCTAATAATAGCGACTGGATCAAATCCTATTATTCCGAAGATTCCGGGTGCGGATCTGCCTGGTGTTTACCCTTTTCGAAGTCTGCGTAACACCAATGATTTACTTGAGTTAAGGGAGCAGAATGCAGACATCTGTGTTATCGGTGCTGGTGCTCTGGGCCTTGAAGCTGCAACCGCGTTAAAAACACCTAAAAACAACATCACTTTACAATCCAGAGGACACTTACTCAGCGGGCTCCTGGGTGAAGAAGGAGAGGAGTTCCTAAAGTCCGCACTCACTGCACTGGGTGTAGAGTTAAAAATTTCGGACTCCCTAACATCCATTGAAGAGAGCGATAGCAAGCGCCTACTCACTTTTGAAAGTGGCGAAAAAATTCCCGTCGACGCTATCGTGTTGTGCACTGGAATTAAGCCGGAAATTAGCCTGGCCGAACAGAGCGGACTTTCAACTAAACGCGGAATCGTAGTCAATGAATGGATGCAAACTTCCGACCCGGATATTTACGCCGTAGGCGAGTGCGCTGAGTTTGACAAGAAAGTCTACCAATTGGTCCGACCGGGCTACGAACAAGCTGAAAGCTGCTGCTCACATATTCGTCGCAACCATAGCGGTAAATCTCTCTCGCAGCCCTACTCCGGCACTTATACCGATATTCAGCTGAAAATTGCCCATATTCCCTGCGGAATAATGGGAGAGGTAACCCCGGAAAACCTCAATCAGCAAGAGGGCGTTGAGAGCCATGTCTATCGCAATCGTTTTAAGGGGATCTATAGACGCTTATTTATCAAAGGCGAATACATCGTTGGGGCCATTTATATTGGCAGCTGGGATGAAGCCAATGAATTGCGTCAGACTGTAGCACAGGAACAAAAAATCTCTCTGCGCACACTGAAAGACTTTGAAAGCGAAGGGCGAGTGTTTGCCAAAAAAAGCGGCAATAGCATTAAAGATTTTCCCGATAGTTATCTAGTCTGCCAGTGCAACTCTGTCACCAAAGGGGAATTATGCAAGGCTATTTCCGCTGGGAAGCGCAATTTAAATGAGCTGCAACAAGCGACAACAGCCGGGTCTGTTTGTGGTAGTTGCCGCCCACTAATGGCTGAGCTTCTGGATGTGCCAGCTCCCAACTTGGTAATGCGGCACTCCAAGGGGATATTGATAACTTCTGTTCTGTCATTAATCCTGATAGCCCTGGCTTTCCTGATGCCGCCAGCTCCAGTTTCCCCCTCAGTACAGACTGCACTTTTTTGGGAAAAGCTCTGGTACGACAATTTTTGGAAGCAGGTTACGGGCTATACCATTCTCGCTATGTGCTTGTTTACTGCCGCTCTCAGTATCAGGAAACGTTGGAATAAACTTAGCCTTGGGCATGTCGATCACTGGCGCTATGCACACAGCGTTACAGGTTTAATCGCTCTACTTGCTCTCGCTGTACATTCAGGCTTCCGCCTTGGTGAAAACCTGAATTTGGCATTGATGCTGGTATTTCTAACTGCAACCGCAACTGGTTCTCTCGTCGGCGTTTTTATGGCGCGCAACCACCACTGGACTGACCTGAAACTTCGCGAACACCGAAAATGGTGGTCCCGAGTTCACTATGCCCTGCTCTGGGCCTTACCGGTCCTTCTCGCCTACCATATTTTTGCGGTTTATTACTTCTAGATGAAATCATATCAATTTAAATTCTGGCATTACGGTGTATTGCTAACGCTGGCTATCGGCTCTGCGGTGGCATACAACCTTAACGTTGACGATAAATCTCTATTTATCAGTGGAGATGCCACGCACGGTCACCATCAAATTGAGCTGGCTTGTACTTCCTGCCATACCGATGGCTTTGCCGGTGAGGATGCTGTTCAGCAAGCTTGCCTGAATTGCCATGCGGAAGAACTGGAGCTTGTAGACGACTCACACCCCCGGCAGAAATTTTTAGATCCGCGCAATGCTGTACTTCTGGAGACTCTTGACGCCCGGCTATGTGTAAGTTGTCACACTGAGCACAAACCACAAATCACCGGAGAGATGGGAGTAACCCTGGCGGGCGACTTTTGCTTTCACTGCCACAGCGATATTGCCGAAGAGCGCAGTAGTCACAAAGACCTGGGATTTGAAACCTGCGCAAGTGCGGGCTGCCACAACTATCACGATAATGGCTCCCTCTATGAAGACTTCCTTATCGCCCATGTTGATCAACCTGATCTATTGGAAACTGCAAAGCTTCCCGCTCGTACAGCAGTTCAGTCCTGGCTAAATGAGCATTCAGATAAAGCCCCTTTAAAAGTTAGCGAAGCAGACATTAGCAGCTCTAGCCAGACTGCAGAAATCGCAACGGTCTGGGCACAGAGTATTCACGCACAAACAGAGGTGAACTGCAGCAGCTGTCACGTCGATGGGCAAATGCTATTCAGTAGCGTTGAGATTGTCGAGCAATGTGCTAGTTGCCACAGCGATCAAAAAGAATCCTTCACTCAAGGAAAACATGGAATGCGCATGTCCAACAAGCTGGAAGAAGGCTTTATCCAGCAGGTCGGTGCCATCTCCCCGCAACAGGCCCGCCTTCCCATGAATACCAGCGCAACGGATGAATTGAGCTGTGTCAGTTGTCACGGGCCCCATGAAGTAAATCTGCAATTTGCCGCTGTAGAGGCTTGCCTGGGTTGCCACAGTGATGAGCACAGTCTCTCTTACAAAGAGTCCCCTCACTTCGATACCTGGAATTCAAACCCAGAGGGTGGCGTAAGCTGTGCCAGCTGCCATTTACCACGGGAAACCCATGGCGAACAGGTTGTAGTTAACCATAATCAAAATCATAACCTTCGCCCCAATGAAAAAATGATGCCCGTTTGCCTGAGCTGTCATGGAGCCGAATTCTCCCTTGCTGCCCTGGCTGACAAAACTCTGATTAACAATAATTTCAAGCATAAACCCGCAGAGAAGCATGAAACCTTCGAGCTGATCCGCGAGCGTATTGCAAGGATTACCAAAAGCAAAAACAAGCAAAATCAATCCCAATAGGAGGGGAAAATATGCGTATTGCCGCTTGTATTATCGCTGGACTGGCACTGCTCACCGGCTGTGAGAAAAACCAGGGAGTTGCTCCGGAGCGAATGGCGGATGCCATCTTTGCCGTTATCGAGGCAGACAGGGCCAACTACACCAACAAGGTTGTAAACCGCCTGCAGAACGAGGAGAAAATCCTCGACGCTGATGAGCACTGGCAAGATAAGAAATTGCTACCACTCCCCGCGCAGATGATGCGTATGGGAGCTGAGCGTGTTGCCGAAAATGAGTCTGGCTTTAACTATGCCCTGCTCTCTCTGTGGCCAATCAACAAGCAAAACAAACCGCGCACTGAGATGGAAAAAGAGGGCTTGCAGTACGTAATCGACAACCCAGGGAAAAACTTTTACGGCCGCGAAAAACTAGGTGATACCGAGTACTTCACTGCAGTATATGCGGATGTAGGTGTTTCACCTGCTTGTGTGAGCTGTCACAACGATCACGTAGACAGCCCGCGCACTGACTTTGAGCTGGGCCACACTATGGGTGGTGTTGTTATCCGAATCCCACTCTGATCAGTTAGTTAGTAGATAGTTGCGTCCGACTTTCGAGTCGGGCAACTCTCTCACAAAATATTTCCGGCGGATATTAGTCGGTGAGAACTGAGTTTAGAATAATTTAAAAGAGTGGCGGCCGAATTCGTTTCGACCGCTCCCTCTTTTAAGCTGACTGGCTCTACTCCCGCTACTACCTCGCTGAAATCATTCAGACCAGTGGTTACCCGCTGTGGGCCTATTTCCGGGTCAGTCCAGTCTCCATTACGGCCCGCTTTTTCTTGGGCTTCGCTCCGCAAAGCACACCTAGGCATTACTATATTAATGTCAAAGTCCCGCAGAGCAAACCGACCAAGGTGATTGCAATACTGGGAAAACCTGCTAAAAGGTCAGCGCAGTGGATCAATAAGCCCCTGCAATCCCGCTACTTTTATCTCCAAGGCTAATGCCATCAACTGTCCTAGACGCCCCTCTGGAAACCCCTTTTTTGCGAACCAAAGCAGGTACTCCTCAGGCAAATCTATTAAAACCCGGCCCGAGTATTTTCCAAATGGCATTTTGAGTCGAGCCAGTTCTACCAAGTCTTGTTTTTCGAACACCTTAA
The DNA here is from genome assembly GCA_032615215.1 of Microbulbifer sp. MKSA007. Classification (NCBI taxonomy): domain Bacteria; kingdom Pseudomonadati; phylum Pseudomonadota; class Gammaproteobacteria; order Cellvibrionales; family Microbulbiferaceae; genus Microbulbifer; species Microbulbifer sp. MKSA007. Next base: position 4,074,893 of record CP128433.1, read on the forward strand.
CAACCACCTAAATATCGACAAAAAAAGGGAATGAAACTCCCAATTTGGATTTGTTGCCAGTGCATGCGGACTCTACACTGGCTCCGAAATAGTCGGCCTGCGCCGATTCTTTATACCTCAACCTTCCAGTAACAGAGGTGTCTATGCGTATCAAAGCTATCAAATATCTCAGCTTGGCCGCAGTATTGACTGCAAGCCTTGGAGTTACGGGCTGCGCCAATATGAGTGATACCGACCGCCGAATCGGCACCGGTGTCGGTATAGGCGCAGTAACAGGTGCCTTGATCAGTGGCGGGCGCCCTGGTGGCACTGCCGCAGGTGCGGTTATTGGTGCCGGTGCAGGCTACCTCTATGATAGGGAAAGAAAGCGCAGAGATTACTATCGTTATCGCGGTCGCTACTATCGTTATTAATTCGCTGCTGCTTTTAAGTTGTTAATCAGTATCGTGCGGGTTCGTAGTACTTCGATACTCGCACTACTCAGGCAGGGAAGCCGACTCCCGATTAAACTGATTCCTTTAAGACAAAATTGACACAATCCTCGCTTTCGTTTTGCCACAGCACTCATAACGATATTCAGTAACCATCTCCCAGAACAAGGAGTTGCGCTTGTGCAGGAGCAATAAATTTGTGCGCTGAGTATTTCCCTACTCCAGGAAGCACTCCCAATACCCCCTAAAACCTAAAAGTCAGACCAACGTGCATTGAGTGGCTATCCTGATATAGGGTGAAAGGAAATTGAAGATCGGCTTTTCATCTGGTGGGATAAAAAGCCCCTTATGTAATAAAGATCCTAGAGTATGAATATTCCAGGCTTTGAATGGAAAACTGTACTTTTTCTCCCTCAAGCAAATATTAGATAAGCCTAACCTAGGGACCTTGCTGCGCCCTCTCAGTTTTCGCAGGAAAAGCTAGTATATTGATAAGGTCAGTCTGACTCGGGCCTGATACCAGGTCTTCCAAGGTGTATTGCTCCAAACAAATAAAAAAATTTTCCATAGCCTCGGCGAACATTTTCTTTAACCTACACGCAGGAGTTATGACACATTGATTATTTGTCCCAAAGCATTCTACTAACACGGTATCTTGCTCCAATAATCGAACTAGCTCTCCAACATTAATGTCTTCAGGAGTTCGGCTTAGCCGAATGCCACCATACTTACCCCGGGTTGCAATCAAGTAGCCTTTGAGATTCAACTCTTGTACCACCTTCATTAGGTGGTTTTTAGATATTTGGTAGCGCTCAGCAACTTCTCTGATGGTTACTAACTCTCGATCCTGTATAGCAAGGTACATCAACACTCGCAAAGAGTAGTCGGTAAATTGCGTGATCTTCATTGGCAAAGTCCCTCATTGTGAAGCCAAGAATTTTCATCCCTTGAAAATTTAAAGATGCATCTAGTTTACATCATTGGGATTTAGGTGTAAATTGCCACGCAAAAGATGCATCTTATATGCATGTATAGATAAAGGGGTAGAGAATGCTCAGTCTCAAATGTTCGTTCAACCTAGCCCTTAGGCTGCGGTTACAGCCGAATGTGCTATTTATGACTGCCCCAAAAGCTATTAGAGGAATTTCGAGCGAAAGCACCCTGAAGTCAGAGGCTGCTTTCCTGAATTCAAGGTCGCTAATTAATCCAAGAGGCCGAGAAGTGAACATCGATATATTCGCTTACGTAAACTCTACCCAGGAGCGGCAGATTAACAACGATTAATGGTCACTTTTCATTACCCAAATACAAGGTATCAGTCACCTAAAAATTCAATGTCTTACAAGACCAAACATTATTTTGAGAAACCCATTCTCAATTTGATTTATTCAAGCAACACAAGGAAAAGGAGAGTTTATGTTTTTTCTGTTGCAAGTTAACGCCTCTACTGGAGGCCAATCTCGTGAGATCAACACAGCTAAGCAAGAACGTGAAAAGTCAGGCTTAAAACCTATTAACACTCAATCAGGTAGCATAGATCCACTCCAAAAAATTAGAGATACCCGATGTTTACGTTGTTTTGTTTTACAAGCAGCCTAGGGAGATATACAAAAATTAATAGTTTAAATAGCATATTGCTAAAAAAGCCAATTTATATTGGCAAGGATAATTCTGATGAGAACTTACAAATCTCTTTGGTGGACATTGATCGGCGTTTTAGCTGTAACCTTTTCAATACTCGGATATTTTGGCAGTGAAATATATCGGAAAGCACCTCCGATACCTGACGCCTTTGTCTCAGAAAATGGCAACATACTGACCACTAAAGATAAAATTTTAGATGGTCAAACTTCTTGGCAATCCGTTGGAGGAATGCAACTGGGATCTATTTGGGGACATGGAGCCTATCAAGCCCCAGACTGGACCGCTGACTGGTTACATCGAGAGCTAATTAATTGGTTATCAATAGCGGCAAAAGAGGAATTTGGCCTACCATATGAATCTTTATCCAAAAGAGAAAAACACAAACTTCTGTATGATCTTAAATTAGATTATAGAACCAACACCTATAGCAGCGAATCTGGAATTGCCACTTTATCTAAGCGAAGAATCACAGCTATAGAGAAAACTGCAAAATATTATAATGCACTTTTTGGAGGTGATCCCGCTTTACAGCCAACCCGCGCAAATTACGCAATGAAAGAGGTTACACTGCCCGATGCTGATCGCCGAGCACGACTTACTGAGTTCTTCTTTTGGACATCCTGGGTAGCTTCAACCGAGCGTTCAACAGGTGGCGCAACCTACACTAACAATTGGCCCCACGAACCATTAATTGACAACAAGCCAACTAGCGAAAATATTATTTGGTCTATTATTAGTGTGGTCTTATTGATTTCCGGTATTGGCGCCCTAGTTTGGGCATGGGCGTTCCTACGCACCGAAGACAAACACCCAACTGCCCCCAAGCAAGATCCAATCAGCACCTTTAAATTAACTCCCTCACAGAAAGCTCTTGGAAAATACTTACTAGCTATAGTAGGACTATTTACTTTCCAAGTTTTCTTAGGTGGTTTCACTGCACATTATACCGTCGAAGGACAAGGATTCTACGGGATAGAAACATCGGAGTGGTTTCCATACAGCCTGGTACGCACCTGGCATATACAGGCTGCTCTATTTTGGATAGCTACAGGATTTTTAGCTGCCGGACTATTTCTTGCTCCAATTATCAACGGTGGAAAAGATCCTAAGTTCCAAAAACTTGGTGTTGATATATTGTTTTGGGCATTAATAGCAGTCGTTATTGGATCATTTGTCGGCAATTATCTAGCCATTGCGCAAACTCTGCCACCAGAACTCAGCTTTTGGCTAGGTCATCAAGGATATGAATTTGTAGATCTTGGCAGACTATGGCAAATCGGTAAATTTACCGGCATCGTATTATGGTTGGCATTAATGCTGCGCGGCATTGTTCCAGCATTAAAGCAAAAAGGTGATAAAAACCTGCTAGCCCTGTTTACTGCCTCCGTAATTGCCATAGGATTGTTTTATGGTGCTGGCTTCTTTTATGGCGAGCGCACACACATATCGGTCATGGAGTTTTGGCGCTGGTGGATAGTGCACTTATGGGTAGAAGGTTTCTTTGAAGTTTTTGCTACAACTGCGCTTGCATTTATCTTCTTCAGTATGGGCCTTGTATCTAAACGCATGGCTACTGTGACTTCTCTAGTATCAGCGTCATTATTTCTACTAGGGGGTACCGGGAACTTTTCACCACCTATATTTCTCAGGGACGACAACACCCGTTATGGCGGTAGGGGCCACATTTAGTGCGCTCGAAGTGGTCCCACTTATCTTATTGGGTTATGAAGCCTGGGATCACTATAGCTTAAAAAATCGTGCACCCTGGATGGTGAAAATCAAATGGCCTTTGATGTTTTTTGTAGCTGTTGCTTTCTGGAATATGTTAGGAGCAGGCGTACTTGGCTTTACCATTAATCCACCGATAGCGTTATATTATCTTCAGGGCTTAAATACCACAGCCACACATGCCCATGGTGCATTGTTTGGAGTATATGGGTTCTTGGCATTGGGCTTTAGTTTACTCGTTCTTAGATATATTCGTCCCCAGTTTATATTTAGCGAGAAATTGATGAAAACGGCATTCTGGTGGATGAATATAGGTTTGGCTTTAATGTTGTTCACCAGCCTTTTGCCGGTCGGTATTATCCAGTTTATGGCGAGCGCTTCAGAAGGCCTTTGGTATGCCCGCAGTGAAACCCTAATGCAAAGTGGAACGCTAGTTACTCTAAGATGGATACGAACTATTGGTGATGTCGTGTTTATCGTCGGTGCACTGGCTATCACATGGCAAGTAACACAAGGCGTGCTGAACCTAAAGAGGCACAGTTCAGTAGACTATCTATCAGGGCAAACCAAATCAGTCTCTTAATCTACTTATAAACCTATGCAACGTTGCTGCGCAACTCATCAGTAACGTTGCATTATTTGCTAACCCCGTAATCATAGATAGGTGAATTATAGAAATTCCTGAGACCCCAAAATATCTTTTCGCAGTAATCACCCGTATTAGAGATGTTGAATTTTGACAACTCTCTTAGTAGGGGAAAGTAAATTACCTAATTATTAATTGAGTCGGCCTATGAATGCCCGATCTGGCGGGAATGAAAATTTACAAGTGTTTAATTTTCTTTTTTCCGCAGCGTTCACAGCGATATTCAGTAACCAACTTTCCCTGCTTTACGTCAAACTTGCGCTCGGTGACCACTTTCCATTTATGAAAACCTTCCCTGCACAGGGTGCTGCCCTTGTGCTTTTGCCAAGCGGTTTTTCTTTTGAAAGGAATAACATCTCCCATTAAGCCACCTCTCCTGCAGCATGACCTGAAGCCCAAGCCCATTGGAAGTTAAACCCGCCGAGCCAGCCGGTTACATCGAGAACCTCACCAATAAAATAAAGCCCCTGCCGGGTTTTACATTCCATAGTACGAGAAGAGACCTGTGCAGTATCGACTCCACCTAATGTTACCTCAGCAGTGCGATATCCCTCAGTGCCCGCCGGTACCAATTTCCAGCTTTGTAACTTTTCCCCAGCTTGCTGTAACTCCCCCTCCCCAAACTGTTTTAGGGGGCGGCTAACAATTTGCGCTCGCTGCAGGAAAAACTGTACTAACTTTTTGCTCCAAACCTCAGCCAAAACGCTGTGTAAGTGGCTATCCGGGCTCTGTTGTCGGCGCAGCGGTAACCACTCTGCCAGATTTTTCTCTGGAGCCAAGTCAAATATTACCGTTTGACCTTCTCGCCAGTGGCTGGAAATTTGCAAAACCGCAGGGCCACTTAGCCCCCGGTGAGTAAACAGCATCTGCTCGTGAAAACTGCCCTCAGCACAAGAGGCTGTCACCGAAAGAGAGGTACCGGGCAGGGTGCTCTGGCGCTCCAACTGGCGTTTATGCTGGGTAAACGGCACCAGTGCGGCTCGTGTCGGGACTATCTCCAGTCCAAACTGCTGGGCAATCTCATAGCCAAATCCACTCGCCCCCATGGTGGGAATAGAAAGGCCTCCAGTAGCCACGACCAAGGATTCACAGGTAACCGTCCCCATACTGGTTTCGACCTTATACCCCTGCCCCAAAGCTCGAATTTGAGTAATGCTACAGCGCGTGCGGATCTGTGCCTTGGCCGCACGGCATTCCGCTAGTAACAAGTCGACAATATCCCTTGATTTATTGTCGCAAAAGAGCTGACCGAGGGTTTTCTCGTGGTAGGTAACCCCGTGCTTCTCCACCAGTGCAATAAAGTCCCACTGGCTATAGCGAGCCAAGGCGGACTTACAAAAATGGGGGTTATTACTGTAGAAGTTCTCTGCACTGGTGTAGAGATTGGTAAAGTTGCAGCGGCCACCACCAGACATCAGGATTTTCTTTCCGACTTTGTTGGCGTGGTCTAGGACCAACACGTTGCGCCCGCGCTGGCCCGCTGTAGCCGCGCACATTAGTCCAGCTGCCCCAGCGCCAATGACCAATACATCGACGCTTTCCGGTAGCTGGCTGGTAGAAACCTCTGTCATAGGTAGGAAATAGTACTGCAGTAAGACCGGTGATCAGGTGCGAGGCAGGGTAACGCCGCGCTGGCCCTGGTATTTGCCACCACGATCGGCATAGGACACATCACAAACTTCATCGGATTCGAAGAACAGCATCTGTGCCACGCCCTCGTTGGCATAGATCTTCGCGGGCAAGTTAGTGGTGTTGGAGAACTCCAAAGTCACATGACCTTCCCACTCCGGCTCCAGTGGCGTCACATTGACGATAATACCGCAACGGGCATAAGTGGATTTACCCAGGCAAACCGTCAATACAGAGCGCGGGATACGGAAATACTCCACCGTACGCGCCAGGGCAAAGGAGTTTGGCGGAATAATGCAGTGGTCGCCTTCAACATCCACAAAGCTGTTTTCATCGAAGGTCTTGGGATCAACTGTCGCTGAGTGAACATTGGTGAAAATCTTAAATTCACGAGCACAGCGAACATCGTAGCCATAGCTGGAGGTGCCATAGGAGATGAGTCGATCGCCATTATCGTTATGACGCACCTGACCAGCCTCAAAAGGCTCAATCATACCGTGCTGCTCTGCCATGCGGCGAATCCACTTGTCGGACTTGATACTCACTCCGTCCCCCTGAATAGAATAATTAGTGCTCAATTAAAGAGGCGGAATCATAGCCGGTTTAGGCTGTGCAAAAAAGTGCCTATCCAATGAATTCTCACTTGTTGCCACTGGATGGATACTGTATAAATTAACAGTATCACTGTATACACATACAGATTAAGACGAAGACAGTGGCCAGATCGGACTAAAATTCAGTGGTGGAATCGTGGGCAGCGCAGAAAACTTCATAGAAAACAATCAGTTAGAAAGCCAGGCAAAACACCAGAAACTGGCACAGCTACTCACCAGAGCCGATATCTGGCAAGCAGCGAATGAACCCCGACGACAGCGAAACGGCATCGCCAGTGGTTTTCCAAGCCTCGATGCCCTCCTAGCGAACCACGGCTGGCCAAGAGGGGCCACTACTGAGCTACTCATGGACCAGATGGGTATCGGTGAACTCACCTTAATACTACCGGCCCTGGCAGGCCTCACTCAGAGGGGGCAAATGGTCATACTGGTCAATCCACCCCATATCCCCTATGCGCCCTCATTGGCCAACAGTGGTATCCGCCTTGAGAACCTGCTGATCCTGCACCCCCGAGGCCCCAAGGATACTCTCTGGGCGATCGAGCAATCCCTACAATCCGGAAGCTGTGGTGCCTTACTCAGCTGGCAGGGGCGGCAATCCATGAACCATAAAGATCTTCGTCGCCTGCAACTCGCTGCCCGCAATGGGGACTGCCTGCACTTCCACTTTCGCCCTCAGTGTGAATCAGCAAACCCCTCACCCGCGAGCTTGCGCCTACAGCTCACCCCCAGGGAAGGAGAGCTGGCACTAAGGCTTTTAAAGCAATTGGGTGGAAATTCAGGCCAAAACCTCTATTTGGCAAGAGCAGCAAAACTGGTCCGACGGGACCAACCAATGCACTGAACGGTTTCGAGGGATAGCTCCATGCTCTGGCTTTGTATTCAATTCCCCAGGCTTCCGTTAGAGGTTCTGACCCGCGCTCAGCTACAAGGAGAAGAGGCTCTAGCCCAAGTTGTGGTTGAAAAACAGTTGGTGATTGATAGAAACCCAGCGGCATCCCAATGCGGCGTTGAGACCGGGCTCAGTATTGCTACTGCGTCTGCTCTCTGTGCAGACTTACAGCTGCTACAACGCGATTCCCAGCGGGAACAACAAGAATTACAGCAACTGGCCCAGTGGGCATACAGCTTTACACCGCTTGTATCACCTCAGTCCGCAGGGCCTATGAGCAATGCTGAGAGCACTCCCGCCCACCTCTACCTGGAACTGAGCGGCTGCCTAAAGGCCAGCGGTGGCTTCAAGGCATTGATACAACAGCTGAGCGATGAGCTTGAGCAGATGGGAATCCACAGCCTGATGGGCCTCAGCCACAGTCCCAGTGCGGCTCATATGCTAAGCCAACTGACCGAACACCGGCGCTGGCTTGCGCAATCAGATTCTCCCCCCAGCCCTCAGCAGTGGAGACAGTGGATTAGCTTTGCCCCATCCAAGCTCCTTAATTGCGACAACAAAACTATTTCCAAGCTCTACGCATGTGGTATCAAGCGAGTAAGCCAGCTGCTCGCTATTCCACTCTCTGAGGTAGGCTCTCGTTTTGGTCGTCCATTTGTGGACTACCTGGCACGCCTGAACGGAACTCGCCAAGATCCAGTCTGTAGTTATCAGCCCCCAGCACAATTCCGCAGCGAGCTATTTTTCCCCAGCCCCTTGGATAATAGCGAACAGCTGCTATTTCCTATCGGTCGCCTACTAAGGGAATTATGCTCCCAGTTGCAGCGGCGCCAGCTCTACACACAACAGTTAAATTGGCATATGGATTTCGGCCAAAATAAATCTCAGGAAATAACCGTAGAACTCTCCACTCCGCAGTTGGACCCTCAACGCCTAATAGCACTAACCAAACTGCAATTGGAAAGAGCAACTCTTGATCAGCCAGTACAATCGATCAGCTTAAATTGCAAGCATTTACTCCCCTTGGAGCAGGGATCACTGGATGAAGATTTATTTGGTGAAGGCAGCCAACACAAACGCAACCAACAGCTATTAGACAAATTAAAAGCCCGCCTCGGTCATCAAGCACTCTCGGGAATCGCCCTGAGAGAAAGCTACCTACCGGAGCAGGCCTGGCAAAATACAGATACCCTGATAATTAAAAGTAACGCTAAGGGACAGCAAATTAAGCCCATCCAAGCACCGCGCCCCAATTGGCTATTAGCTCGTCCAACCAAACTGGAAAGTAGCGAGCACAAATTATTTTATCAGGGAGAGCTACAACTATTACAGGGGCCAGAGCGAATTGATGGCTATTGGTGGCAGCACGGGCGTCACGGGCGGGATTACTATATCGCAAAAAATAGAAGAGATGAGCTCTACTGGGTCTTTCAGGATCTTACAACCGAAGAGTGGTTTTTACATGGTGTTTATAGCTAAGCCTAAACCCCTTCGTAATACTGATCTTCACCAAAATCCAAATCCCATCACAATCAACAGATAGACGCCGAGAGAATCAGCATGAGGTACGCCGAACTCTTTTGTCAAAGCAACTTTTCTTTTCTGCAGGGGGCATCGCATCCGCAGGAATTGGTCTACACTGCTTACAATCTGCAATATACAGCCCTTGCTATCACCGATGAATGCTCTCTTTCCGGAGCCGTTAGAGCCTATAAAGAACTTGAAAACATCAAGTCTACAGACTCTAAAAACCCTGAGTTTAAATTAATTTTTGGCAGCTATTTCCGGCTGCATGACAACATAGAAATAGTTCTACTGGCTCCCGACAAAACTGCCTACAGCGAGCTATGCCAGTTAATTTCAAAATCACGCTTAAGGGGGAAAAAGGAACCTACATTACTTATCAAAGTGACTTGGTAGAGTTATGCAAAAACCTAATTGCCATCTGGATTCCAAATTTTATTAAGATAGAAATACCTGAAGAAATCAAGAAAACCTTCAGCGAACGGTTTTACATTGCCATCAACAACCACCTACACGCAGAGGAAAGCCTTAAGTCCAATAGAATTACTGAGCTTGCAAGAAGAGAGAATATTTCCTTGGTTGCAACCAATCATGTGTTGATGCACTGCTATAGCCGAAAGCCATTACAAGATGTACTCAACGCAAATTATCATAACTGTACCCTGGATAATCTAGGGTATCGTATTGAGCAAAATGCTGAACGTTACCTTCGCAGCTTAGGTGATATCCAGTCATTACACTCCAAAGAATCTATAGATAATACCAACTTCATTGCCAAACAGTGTACTTTTTGCTTGAGTGAACTCAGCTATGAATACCCATCAGAAGTTATCCCCCAAGAAAGTAATGCGAGCAGCTATTTAAAGAAGCTAGCTCAAATAGGAAAGGCTGCTCGCTGGCCACAGGGCCCTGAAAAGCGAATTGATGAGATTATTAATAAAGAGCTCGCAATAATAGCAGAGCTGCAATATGAGCATTACTTTCTAACCATTTACGATATAGTCCAGTTTGCCCGGAAAAATCATATCTTGTACCAGGGCCGTGGCTCCGCAGCCAATTCAGTAGTTTGCTACTGCCTATTCATCACAGAGATAGATCCTCATAAAATTGGATTACTATTTGAACGGTTTATCTCACGGGAACGCAATGAACCCCCCGATATTGATGTAGACTTTGAGCACGAACGACGTGAAGAAGTTATTCAGTATATTTACACAAAATATAGCCGCGAAAGAGCTGGACTTACCGCTAGCAAGATCACCTACCGCTTTAAAAGCGCCGTAAGGGATATCGGCAAAGCCCTTGGTATCAACGCTGCCACAATAGAACAACTTATTGCTGAACGCGCCTGGTGGGACACTCTAGATGGTTTCCCCCAGCAGATGCAAAAAGTGGGAATAGATCCGAGCAGCGCAATAGGAAAAATGTTCCCGCAGTTACTGCAGCAAATATATGGTTTTCCAAGACATCTATCGCAACATGTAGGCGGTTTTGTTATTACAGAACAACCATTACACCAGCTGGTTCCAATTGAAAATGCCGCTATGGAGGATCGCACCCTAATCCAATGGGACAAAGAGGATATCGAAGATTTAAAACTAATGAAGGTCGATGTGCTCGCCCTGGGTATGCTGACTGCACTGCGTAAATCCCTGAATTATATTGCTCTATACGGCCCCAAATTGCGATTGCAGGATATTCCCGGCGAAGACTCACAGGTCTACGAAATGATGTGCAAGGCCGATACCGTTGGAGTCTTTCAAATTGAATCTCGCGCTCAAATGAGCATGCTGCCAAGATTACAACCTCGAAATTTTTATGAGCTTACTATAGAAATCGCCATTGTCCGCCCCGGGCCAATTCAAGGCGGCATGGTACACCCCTATCTGAAACGCAAGCAGGGATTGGAGACCGTGCGCTATCCTCATAACAGTTTACGCCCAGTGCTTGAGCGCACTCTCGGTGTCCCTATATTTCAAGAACAAGTTATTCAACTATCGATGGTCGCAGCAGGGTTTAGCGGCGGTGAAGCAGATGAGCTTCGCCGAGCCATGGCCAGCTGGGGAAAAAATGGGGACTTGTATAAATTCAGGGATAAGCTTGTGCGGGGAATACAAAGTAATGGCTACAAAGAAAATTTTGCTGAGCAGCTCTTCAACCAGATGAAGGGGTTCGGCTCCTATGGCTTCCCCGAATCTCACTCTGCAAGCTTTGCGCTTTTAGCCTATTTTTCTGCCTGGATTAAATATCATCATCCAGCTGCCTTTTACTGCGGACTACTCAATAGCCAACCGATGGGCTTCTATGCACCGGCACAACTGGTTTATGACGCCCAGCGGCATGGGGTGAAGGTTTTGCCTATTGATGTACTTTATAGCTATTGGGATCACAGCTTAGAGATACAAGAGCTCTCTTCACCTCAACAAAGAGCCTCATCAAAAAATTACGATACTAAAGGAAAAACATCAGTTAATACGCCGGCAATGCCGTCCAAGGAAAATTCAGCATTCAGCAATAAAACTCCCGCTTTACGCCTGGGCATGCGTCTAATTAAAGGGCTAAAAGAAACCACAGAGAAAGCTATCCTAAAGCTTAGAGCGGATGCAAAAGTCCATTCTTTAGAACAATTTCAAGAACTTTCAAAGCTAAGCCATGAGCAGCTTTCCTGCCTTACTAAGGCTAATGCATTTATCAGCTTGACTCGAAATCGCCATAACGACAATTGGACGTCTATAGAAACCGATCACAGCAAGCCACAGACAAAATTTTTACCGCGAAATTATATAAAAGACAGTAGCGATATTGACTATAGCAGTACAGGGCTAACCCTTGGTGAACATCCTGCCGCATTACTAAGAAGGCAAAAAAGTTTCAGAAATATACTAAAGCAAAGGACCTTACCCACTGCCGTGATCGGGAAAGAATTGAGATCATTGGACTGGTAACTTGCCGACAACGGCCCGGAAGCGCATCTGGAGTGATGTTTTTAACCCTCGAAGATGAAACAGGCTGCATAAATGTAGTGATTTATGAGGCCTATCAAACCTTATATAGAGCAGAGATTATCCATGGAGGCATATTGATTGTTCATGGGGAGCTACAAGTCTCTAAAGGGGCCAATAACAACAGTTATAAGACCACCCATGTCATCGCCAAAAGAATATCAAGTATCAGTGAGAAAAATCACCAGAAGACAAGAAATTTTCATTGAAGAGACTTCCCCTAGACGTACTCCAGTGACCTTATCGAGCAACCCTCACTCAAGTAACTCTACTTCACTTAGTAAGGGAGGAGTTTACATCTAAGTATAAGAAGACAGAAGGCTGTAAACTCACATCACTGGCAACCCTAAAGTCATTACTGCTCAAAAGGATAGATATTATAGTAGGTCGCGTTATCAACTCCCTCTTCCTTCGTAAAAACGGCGGTCCAAGCCCCAAATCGTGTTACAACGGGCAACCATAAGAAGTCTTGATCCTGTAGATCTGAAGGTAGAGATTGCTGTTCGGCCTTGGCAATAAGTTCAAAATTGTCCCTTCCAAAGGCCCTACCAGCTATTTCACCCTTAAAGCAGGGTCGGTAATATTTAGGGTACAACTGGATGTCTTTACCTTTCAACGCTGAGATAAGCAAATCTGATTTTTCCTGAGCATCCACTGGCCCCTCTGTACAGACCAGCTTTGGGCCGAACCAGGGCTTATCCGTATAGCCATTAGCTCCCGCTTTCATATCAACGGCATCCAACTCAGAGGCGGCAACAACTTCTATTCGATCTTTAACAAAAACCAGATAGACCGGCCGCGATAGTGTGACTACATACAACCCATAAATTAATGCCGCCAGCTGTACAGCTCCCACCAAAAGATAATCACGGACTAACTCACGCCTGGGCTTCTGGGGATTAAAGATCACGAGGGACATCAAAGGCCCCATAGCCAACTCTACCCCCATTACAAGCAAAAAGAGATTCGCCCCCGCCATCATGTCGGCAAGTTCGCCTGGATACCAAATCCCATAAACGGCAACCAGCATCAAAGCCGCTACCGATAATGTAATCAGAGCGTGGTAGCCCGTCGCTTTTAACTTTGCTTGTAACATCTACCTACCTTATCAACAAAAAAAGCCCCCTATAAAGGAGGCTTTTTATCACAACTTAAGCAGGATTATGCGCGACATTCAGCCGGTGCAATATTGCCTGGCAGAGTTGCCTGTGCTGGAGCATTAGCCTTACCTGCAGCGTAGCAAGTCCAGATAATTGGTGCGGTTGGGCGAGTACCTACCACTAGGGCAGCGCCTGCAGCAGTGGGAATCAGGCTCAGGGTCTCAGTACCTGCAGCGGATACACGAGTACCGAAAGCGATATCAATCTGACCAGTAGAGGTTGTTACCGCAATGGTGTTTACATTCTGGGAGCCACCTACAGCACCGTTATTACCCAGAGTCAGGGTACAAGTACCGGCAGCAGCACAAGGGGTAGTCGCAGCATTAATTGCAGCAGAGGTTGGGTAACCGGCTGCAAAGCCACCGGCAGCATCCGGCACTACGTTAGCTGCGTTGTCAGCAACAATTGCGCGCGCTTCAGTAGCCAAAGTGAGGCCCTCTGCTACTCGGGAGCGAGCGGTGTAATCTTGGTAAGCCGGCAGAGCTACGGCTGCCAAAATACCGATGATCGCGACTACGATCATTAATTCAATAAGAGTAAAACCCTGTTGCTTTTTCATTGTAACCGTCTCCATACAGACTATTTGAAATAGTGAATCCCGTGAGGAAGTCGCAGAACAATATACAAGCTTTGTGCCAACGTTAACAAATACTAATTACAACCCCATCCTGCAACTGCGTTACTGATCACACATTCGTTCTCTGCATCAGATTCACCCTATGGAGATTGACACTAATCTTCGATATCCGACAAAAATTGTCACTCTTTAGCAGTTGACGGCTATACCCGAGACATTTAGTCAAGCTTTCAATTTATTGGCTCTCGTTCATTATTTCGCTATATTCCGTTCGATATCCTAAATATACGCTTTGGATGTAATGCTTTAGGCTAACCCAGCTTCTTAAGCAACAAGCATGTAGTAACCCTATACGGCAGTGTGACCAATGACAGCACCCCCTCTTAGCGGCCTAGCCAAGCGTTTGGTTGCCGATCAAATTTTTGATGAATCAACCGCGCTATCTGCCGTTAAAGCAGCCCGGCGAGAAAATCAAAGCTTTGTCCAGCATATAGCGGAAACCAAACTGGTTAAAAGCTCTGAACTCGCCAAGATCGCTTCACTGGCATTTGGCACTCCGCTTTTTGACCTCAGCAGCTATAACTTTGAACTGATTCCAAGGGATATCGTCGACGATAAGCTTGTCATCAAACACTTCGCTCTTCCGCTGTATAAAAGGGGCAACCGGCTATTTGTAGCGGTGGCGGACCCAACCAATCTTGCCGGCCTGGATGAGATAAATTTTAATACTGGATTGAATACTGACCCCGTTATAGTCGAAGCCGATAAGCTCGCCAAAGCCATTGAGAACTACCTGTCCCAGGGTGACGATATGGGAGCAGGTCTCGATGGCATGGAGGACGAGGAACTTGATTCCCTCAATGTTGGTGAGGACGATTCCGATCGCGGCAGTGATGAGGAACCCGGTGGCGATGAAGCACCGGTAGTTCGCTTTGTGAACAAAGTGCTTCTCGACGCAATCCGCACCGGAGCTTCGGATATCCACTTTGAACCTTACGAAAAATCCTACAGGGTGAGATTTCGTACCGATGGGGTCTTGCACGAAATTGCCAAGCCTCCCATTCAATTGGCCTCCAGGCTTTCCGCACGCCTCAAAGTGATGTCCAAGATGGATATTTCTGAGAAGCGGGTTCCCCAGGATGGCCGCATAAAAATGAAGCTCTCCAAAACCAAGGCTATCGATTTCCGCGTTAACAGCCTGCCGACTCTCTGGGGTGAGAAAATTGTACTGCGTATTCTCGACCCCTCCTCTGCCAAGCTCGGCATTGATGCCCTTGGGTATGAGGATGAGCAAAAGCAAATCTATATGGACGCCTTGGCCCAACCGCAGGGAATGATCTTAGTTACCGGCCCCACAGGATCAGGAAAGACGGTCTCGCTTTATACGGGACTTAATATCCTGAACACCCCGGAGCGCAATATCTCTACCGCAGAGGATCCGGTGGAGATCAATCTCGAGGGCATCAACCAGGTCAATGTTTCAGCAAGAGTCGGACTCGACTTTGCCGAGGCCCTGCGTTCGTTCCTGCGGCAGGATCCCGATATTGTTATGGTGGGGGAAATTCGGGACTTGGAAACGGCCGAAATCGCCATTAAGGCAGCACAAACCGGGCACTTGGTGCTTTCAACACTACATACCAACTCTGCACCGGAAACCCTGACTCGCCTAATGAATATGGGCGTCCCTACTTTTAATATTGCCACCTCTGTGAGCGTTATTATTGCGCAGCGCCTGGCTCGAAGATTGTGTAATGAGTGTAAGAAACCAGCCACCCTTCCACCCGAAGTACTCGAGGCTGAGGGCTTTTCCGCCGTTACAATCCCCGAAAGCGACTGGAGCATCTTTCAGCCCGTGGGTTGTGAGCACTGTTCTAAAGGCTATAAGGGCCGCGTAGGTGTGTATGAAGTGGTTCGCATCACTGACGGCATCTCCAGAATTATAATGGAAGGAGGCAACTCTATTCAGATTGCAGATCAAGCTCGGCAAGAGGGCTTCAACAATCTGAGAGTTTCAGCACTGAGAAAGGTTGTGATGGGTGTCACCAGCCTGGAGGAGGCCAACCGGGTCACGAAGGATTAACTGCTATTAGCCTAATATGGGATTAGGCTCCGCAGTGAAATCTCGTTTTAAGCCGGTATAAGCCGCCGAGTTTTAAGATATCGAATAAAGAATCAAAAGCACTCTTCTGTCGACTTCAAAAATGCAGAAGTGAAAAGTATATCCAGGGTAACATTTATGGCCAACGCTACAGCAGTTGCATACATCTACAAGGGAGTAGACAGTAAAGGGGCTAAAATTCAAGGTGAGATCAACGGTACGAGCCCAGCACTGGTAAAGGCCCAGCTGCGCAAACAGGGAATCATCGCCAATCGCGTACAGAAGAAGCCTACCCCCCTGTTCGGCGGCGGTAAGAAAAAAGTCAAACCTGCCGATATCGCGCTGTTTACTCGGCAGATGGCTACCATGATGAAGGCTGGTGTACCTCTGGTACAGAGCTTTGAGATTGTTGCTGACGGCATGGATAACCAGGGGGTCAAAGAATTAGTTTATAAAATACGCACCGAAGTTGCCTCGGGCACGGCATTTGCTGATGCACTGCGTAAACACCCCATGTACTTTGACGATTTATTCTGCAACTTAGTTGCCTCTGGTGAACAGTCTGGCGCACTGGAAACCATGCTGGACAGAATTGCTACCTATAAGGAAAAAACAGAATCCTTAAAGGCAAAAATCAAAAAAGCAATGACCTACCCTATTGCGGTAATTGCAGTTGCACTTGTTGTAACTTCAATTCTGCTAATCAAAGTAGTCCCTCAATTTGCCACCACTTTCTCTAGTTTCGGAGCGGATCTACCCGCATTCACAAAACTGGTCGTCAGCATGTCAGAATGGATGCAGGCAAACTGGTTTATAGCCCTTGTTATTACTATTGTCGGTATTGGCGGCACGATCGAAGCCAAAAAGCGCAATAAAAAAGTGGCCGAGTTTTTTGACCGCCTTATTTTAAAACTGCCAATTATCGGCCAAATTACCTACAACTCTATCTCAGCGCGTTTCGCCCGTACCCTTTCGACAACCTTTGCCGCCGGGGTTCCCTTGATCGACGCACTTAAGTCTGTTGCAGGAGCAACCGGAAACAGTATCTATACCGAGGCTACCCTTAAAATAAGAGATTCTGTCGCAACGGGTATCCCCCTCAATACCGCGCTGCGAACATCGGGGGTTTTTCCCACCATGCTGATACAAATGACAGCCATCGGTGAAGAGTCTGGTGCCCTGGATGAAATGCTGGGTAAGTCAGCCGACTACTACGAAGAGGCTGTAGACAATATGGTCGACAACCTTACCACTCTGCTTGAGCCGCTAATTATGGCAGTGCTGGGTATTCTGGTCGGCGGCTTGATGATCGCCATGTACTTACCTATTTTCCAGCTGGGTCAAGTTGTTTAAAACAGATGATTGAAACCCTAACCTTTTACCCGGCGCTGCTCATAGGCAGCGCCTTTATTTTGGGCCTACTTATAGGCAGCTTCTTAAACGTCGTAATCCTGCGTCTCCCCGTTATGATGGAGCGGGAGTATAAGCGGGACTTCTATAGTTACTTTGATAAAAAGCCTCCTAGCGAGGAGCAGAAAGAGTTAGAAAAGCCTTTTAATCTGGTACTACCACACTCCCACTGCCCCAAATGCCAAGTTGAGATCAAAGCCTGGCAAAATATCCCCGTTATTAGCTACCTATTTCTTCGCGGTAAGTGCGGTTCCTGTGGTACCTCCATTTCCAAACGTTACCCAATGGTGGAACTGATTACCGGCATTTTGACCGCTATCGTTGTCTGGCAATTGGGCTTCACCTGGCAGGCTTTGGCTGGATGCTTTTTTACCTGGGCTTTGATTGCTCTAACAGCTATCGATTTTGACAAACAACTACTTCCAGACAGTATTACTCTGCCGTTACTCTGGGCCGGTTTGCTAATCAATATTTGGGGAGTGTTTGCTTCTCTGCAGGACGCTGTAATCGGTGCTATTGCCGGCTACCTATCTCTTTGGCTGGTGTTCCACATCTTTAAGATTGTTACCGGCAAAGAAGGTATGGGGGCTGGTGACTTTAAAATCCTGGCAGCTATCGGAGCTTGGTTTGGCTGGCAGGTGCTACCGATGGTCATCCTGCTTTCTGCCGTCGTAGGGGCTATCGCGGGAATATCCTGGAGCATTGCCGTAGGGCGGGACCGAAACCTGCCCATCGCTTTTGGTCCCTATCTCGCTGGTGCCGGCTGGATCGCTATGCTTTGGGGGGATCATATTATGAACTGGTATTTCAATATCTCTGGGCTTACCGGTTAGGCCGCCAGCTACCTACTCTCCATCCAATTGCATTACCATGACCCCGGCCAGCTATCTGGCCGGGGTTTTTATTTATACCGCAACCTTATTTATTCTTGGGGAGGGCAGCCATTGTTTACCGTAGGCTTAACCGGCGGGATCGGTAGCGGAAAGTCAGCAGCAGCTGGGTATTTCCGTGGTCTGGGCATTAATGTAGTAGATGCAGACTGGGCGGCAAGGGTTGTGGTACAACCGGGAAAGCCCGCTCTGGAACAGATAGCCCGACACTTCGGGGCCGATGTCTTACTGGAAAGTGGCGAGTTAAACCGGAGCAAACTGCGCACACTGATATTTGACGACCCAGGCGAACGGCAATGGCTGGAAAGCCTTTTACATCCACTGATTAGAGAAGAAATAACTTCCTCACTGAACGCAAATCAGGGGCCCTACGCAATATTGGAATCCCCCTCCTGATTGAGTCAGGCCAATATGAGCTCGTTAACAGGATTTGTGTAGTCGATCTACCCGAGGCTTTGCAGCTTGAGCGCGCCAGCGCGCGCGATAACAGCCAACAGGAACAGATTCGCAAAATCATGACGGCCCAACTGACAAGGGAGCAAAGACTAGAGAAGGCGGATGATGTGCTGGATAACGCTAGTGACTTAGCCTCACTCAAAGCTCAAATAGAGCAGCTCCATCGGGAATACTTGCAGATTGCCCGGTCAAGACAATCGAACTAAGTTAATTAGAGTACAATTCCGATCCAGATCACTTTAGAGCCCAAGCTAACTTATGCCTAAATCCAGCGTAACGCCGACACTCAACTGCCCTACCTGCAAAAAGCCCATTGAGTGGAGTGATAAGTTTCCCTTCAAACCTTTTTGTAGCGAACGTTGCAAGCTGATTGATCTCGGCGAATGGGCTAGTGAGGGACACAAGATTCCCGGGGAGTCAGTGTATGACGATGTGCTGAGTGATGACCTGGACCCGAACAAGCCCCGCCATTAAGGCCATCCAACCCATTTGAACAGCTGCCTGCAAGCAGCTGTTCAAGATGAAGCTTAGGAGAAATTCCCTTTTACCGCTTCAATAATCGCTTGATTAGCATCGGGGAAGTGGAAGTTATCCAGCTCCCCAGCAGACACCCACTTGATTTCCTGCTGCTCTCGCCCGAGGGCCTCACCCGTGAACTGCGTTACCTGCCAGGTATCCAGCAGCACGGTTTTTTCAGGGTAATCGTGGCGAATTTCTACCAGAGGCTGCAACTCCTGTACTTCAATGGCCACTTCTTCAAGTAGCTCTCTATAGAGCGCCTCCTGCACAGACTCACCAGCTTCCACCTTGCCACCGGGAAATTCCCAGCGCCCCCCCATATGCAAATGGTCGGGACGGCGGGCAATCAGGATCTTGCCGTCCCCTCGGGTTACTACACCGACAGCAACATGGACAACCTTACTCACTCTACTACCTCAAGTCCGATATTCTGCGTTGATGGTGACATACTCGTGAGAGAAGTCACAGGTCCAGATGTGCTCACTGCTGGCACCGCGACCCAGCTCTATACGGATTGTAAATTCAGGTTTTGAAAATACCTGCTCTCCAGCCTGCTCTTGATATCCAGATGCGCGCCCACCGGCACTGACCACCTGTACATCATCGAGGAAAATCTCCACCTTATCGGTGTCTAACTCGCCTTGGATAGCATTACCGATCGCCATAACCAGCCGACCCCAGTTAGGGTCTGAGGCATAAAGTGCAGTTTTCACCAGCGGAGAATCACCGACTTCAAAAGCTACTGCCAAGGCCTCTTCACTGCTGAGCGCGCCATCCACTTGTACGGTAACAAACTTGGTCGCCCCCTCACCGTCCCTGACAATGGCCTGGGCCAGTTCTATATGTATTTCCGAAATTACTCTGTACAGCTCCAGGTAGCCAGTGTTCTCAGAGCTGCTGATCATCTCCCCCCGCGCACCTGTGGCCATCAAAACACAAGCATCATTCGTCGAGGTATCTCCATCTACGCTAATTCGATTAAATGAGGCCCCGACAACTTCACGCACCATTTGATCTAGCAGGGGCTGCGCCACACCGGCATCAGTGGCGACATAGGCGAGCATGGTCGCCATGTTCGGCTGGATCATGCCGGATCCTTTGGCAATACCGACAACGGCAATCTCTTCACCATTAATCATTAACTTGCGGCTCGCAATCTTTGGCCGGGTGTCCGTAGTCATAATGGACTCGGCCGCCAATTCCCATCCGGCGGGATCAAGCTGTCCAGCAGACCCCGGGATAGCAGTGAGTAACCTCTCCATCGGCAAGTGCTCACCAATGACACCAGTACTAAAAGGCAATACTTGTTCAGCAGAAATCTTCAGTGCATCTGCCACCGCCTCGCAAGTAGCCCGGGCATCCGCCAGTCCCCTTACCCCAGTAGCGGCATTAGCATTGCCGGAATTAACCACCAGGGCTCGCACTTCTCCTTTGGCGATATGCTCTTTGGCCACCGTTACTGGAGCCGCACAAAAAGTATTCTGGGTAAAAGTGGCTGCAACTGAAGTTCCTTCAGCAAGCTCAACCAACAACAGGTCATTGCGTTCCCAGTCTTTGATCCTGGCAGGCACACTGGCGAGGCGAACCCCTTCGACAGCGGGTATGGATAATTCAGGCATAAGAATAACGACTTTGGGCTATCACAGCTGCAGGTAAACCTAGACCCCAGTTCACCCAAACGGAATAGCGGAAATAAATGAGCGGCCGACATTATCAAAGCCGAAACTCAGTAAGGCAAGCCAAAAATAAACTTATCTGCGGGATTGGAATTCTTTTCCGCAGATAATTCTTTTTCCAGTTAAAAAAATACCCCACTAAGCGGGGCATTTTCTGAATTCAAGCAGTAGAGAATTAGCTCTGGGTAGAGGAAGCCAGCTTGCCGTGACACTGCTTGTACTTTTTCCCGGAACCACAGGGGCAGGGATCATTGCGCCCGACTTTAGGACCGCGACGCTCCGGTGCCGGGGTAGCCGGCTGCTGCTCCTTGGGCTCACTTTCTGGAAGCGCCGAAGCTTGAGCGTGTTGCAGCTCAAGCTGCTGCCTGCGCTGCTCTTCCAGGCGACGCTGCTCCATCTCTTCCGCTTGCTCACGAGTCATCGGCTCTACGTGGGCAAGAATACGCACCACTTCATGCTTGAGGTTCTCCAGCATGCTCTGGAACAGGTGGAAAGACTCGCGCTTGAATTCCTGCTTGGGGTTTTTGTTGGCGTAAGCCCGCAAACCAATACCCGCACGCAAGTGGTCCATGCTGGAAAGGTGCTCCTTCCACAACTGATCCAATACTTGCAGCATAATCTGACGCTCGATAGTCGGCATCAGATTGGCATCACCGGAAGATTCACCAATGCGGGAGACTTTTGCAGCATAGGCTTCCTGCGCGGCGACAGTAATCTTTTTCCGCAGGCTCTCTTCGTGCAGAGTGCGATCTTCATCGAGCCACTGCTGAACCGGCAACTGGATACCCAATTCGCCAGAGAGCTGCTGCTCCAGGGCTGGAATATCCCACTGCTCTTCCACGCTCTGGGGGGAATAGAACCGGAGACAATGCCGTCAACCACATCTTCACGAATGGCAGAGATCGTATCACTGATAACCTCAGCTTCCAGCAGCTCATTGCGCTGGCCGTAAATCACCTGACGCTGGTCATTGGCCACGTCATCGTATTCCAGCAACTGTTTGCGAATATCAAAGTTGCGGCCTTCAACACGGCGCTGGGCTTTTTCGATAGCGTTGGAAACCATGCGGTGCTCAATCGCCTCACCGCGCTCCATACCCAGCATCTGCATAAAATTCTTCACCCGGTCGGAGGCGAAGATGCGCATAAGGTTATCTTCCAGGGATAAGTAAAAACGAGTAACACCCGGGTCACCCTGACGACCTGCACGGCCTCGCAGCTGGTTATCAATACGGCGGGACTCATGGCGCTCAGTACCGATAATATGCAGACCGCCCGCAGCGATCACCTGCTCGTGGCGCTTATTCCAATCTTCCTTGACTTGTGCGAGCTCCGCTTCGGTCAGCTCACTACCCTTCTCCTGGGCCAGGGCTGCCGCTTCAGCCTCCCAGTTACCACCGAGAACAATGTCGGTACCGCGACCAGCCATATTGGTAGCGATAGTCACTGCACCCGGGCGACCCGCCTGAGCGATGATCTGTGCTTCGCGCTCGTGGTATTTCGCGTTGAGAACCTGGTGCTTAATTCCCGCCTTTTGCAACTTGCGGGACATTTCTTCAGAGGTTTCGATAGAAGCGGTACCTACAAGGATTGGAGCCTGCTTTTCACGACAGTGCTTCACATCCTCAATAATCGCTTCCATCTTCTCTTCCTGGCTCAGGTAAACCAGGTCATTGAGATCTTCACGTTGAATTTGCTTATTGGTGGGGATCACCACCACGTCCAGGCCATAAATTTGCTGGAATTCAAAAGCTTCTGTATCCGCAGTACCGGTCATTCCCGCAAGTTTGGGGTAGAAGCGGAACAGGTTCTGGAATGTTGTAGAAGCGAGGGTCTGGCTCTCACTCTGAATCTGCACACTCTCTTTTGCTTCCAGCGCCTGGTGCAGGCCTTCGGAGAGACGGCGACCGGGCATGGTCCGACCTGTGTGCTCATCAATTAACACCACCTGGCCGTTCTGCACGATGTAATCCACATCGCGGTTAAACAGCACATGCGCGCGCAGGGCGGCGTGCACGTGGTGCAACAGGCCCAGGTTCCCAGGGGCGTAAAGGGACTGATCTTCCTTCATCAACCCACTGCGTGACAGCAGGTCTTCGATCAACAAGTGGCCCTGCTCCGTCAGCTCAACCTGGCGAGTCTTTTCATCAACGGTGTAGTGCCCCTCCCCACCTTCTTCGGCACGCTCCAGCTGGGGAACCAACTTATTCATTGCCATATAAAGGTGGGACGAGTCTTCGGCGGCTCCAGAAATGATTAGCGGAGTACGCGCCTCATCGATCAGGATGGAATCCACCTCATCGACAATAGCGAAGTTCTGAGGGCGCTGGGTACGGTCCTCTTTGCGCAACACCATGTTGTCACGCAGGTAATCAAAACCGAATTCGTTATTAGTGCCGTAAGTAATGTCAGCCTCATAGGCCGCTTTCTTTTCTTCCGGTGGCTGCTGGGAAACAATAACTCCCACTGTCATACCCAGGAATTCATACACCGGGCGCATCCAATTGGCATCCCGCGAAGCGAGGTAATCGTTCACCGTAACAATATGAACGCCCTTGCCTTCAAGTGCATTCAGATAGGCCGGCAGGGTTGCAACCAGGGTTTTACCTTCACCGGTACGCATTTCTGCAATACGCCCTTCATGCAGGGTCATCCCGCCGATCAGCTGAACATCGAAGTGGCGCATACCCATGGCCCGGCGACCCGCTTCACGCACCGCCGCAAACGCCTCAGGCAGGATTTGATCGAGTTTTTCCCCGTCAGCGAGTCGCTGCCTAAACTCATCCGTTTTAGCCCGCAGGCCTGCATCATCAAGCTTCTGGAAATCCTCTTCCAAAGCGTTGATCTTTCCCACGACGCGTCGCATGCGCTTCAGCTCGCGGTCATTTTTTGAACCAAAGACCGATTTAATCAGTTTGCCAATCATTATCTAGAAACCACTTATCTTATTTGCGCTGTCGGCGCTAATATCGGGCAGATCGATGCACCGACGCTCCTTTATGCGAGGGGTGCAAGTAAACAGGAAGGCGCAAGCGCTGGCAACTCTTATGCCAAGCTACCAACAATTACGCGTAAAGGAAGGATAGTTCTTATCTGCCTGTGCGGCGGATATAGCTAGCTGGATCAACCGTGCGGTTGTTCTTATATATCTCAAAGTGAACATGGGGCCCGGTAGAACGGCCACTGGAACCCATCAGGGCAATAGTCTGCCCCCTCTTGACCACGTCACCCAACCCCACTTTCAGCTCACTATTGTGCCCATAGCGGGTTGAATAACCATTGCCGTGATTAATTTCTACCAACTGACCATAACCATGGCGCTCATCAGCCCAGGTGACAACACCTGCGGCTACCGAAACAACATCGGAGCCCATCTTGCCAGCAAAATCCACACCCTTGTGCCAGGTCCTACGGCCAGTGAATGGATCGGTGCGATAACCATAACGGGAAGACATCCATCCCTTGCTGATCGGGCGGCCCGCTAAAAACTGCTCGTCCTCAAGCTTGAGGTTGGCCATCAGGGATTCGAGTGTGTTCAGCTGCATTTGGCGATCTTCAATCTGATGAGAGAGATCTCCAATAACATCCAGGAATTCCGGTGGCTGATACGGCAACTCCGATGCACCTGCGATTCCGGGGTCTTCCGGCCCACCGATAGCAGGTGCACTGCCAAACTCAAACTCTCCTTCATCGAGGTTGGCAACAGAGGTTAAACGCTCACCCAGTGCATCAAGGCGAGTTAAACGCGCCTGCAACTCTGCAAGCTTAACGGTAAGAGCTGCCAGCTGCTCCCGCGCCTCTCTATCTGCTTCAGCAATTTCTTCCTGCTGTTTGCGCAGTGCGCGGCTCCAGGCCTTGGCCGTTCGGGAATCAAATAGGTCAGTTTTAGTAACCGGTAAATTCGCCCCCAGCAGAAATGCACCCACAGGGAGGCTCAGCAAGCACAACCCCAACAGGGCTTTGCTCAAACTGCCAAAATTAAAGCTGCGAGTCGCACCGCGCTCATTAACCAGGATTACTTTCATAGGAGCTGTGAGGAGTTCGACATTTTTAATTTTCGTTAGTCCCCAGCTCACAAGCCGAGGTGCCAAACCAATAAGGATACCAAAAATCTATAGGCTTTCTCTGTGAAACAATCATACAAAAAAGCCGGCACTATAATGCCGGCTTCTTGCGAAAGTATCAAACTGCCAAAATAGGCTTAATATAAGAGATCGGTGCTTCTTCCTGCTCACCTTCAAAGGTGACCATTTCCCAAGCATCCTCCTGAGCCATCAGGTTGCGAAGGGATTTATTGTTCAGCGCATGGCCAGACTTAAAGGCCTTGAACTCACCAATCAGGCTGGTCCCCAGAAGATAGAGATCGCCAATCGCATCCAGAATTTTATGTTTCACAAATTCGTCTTCATAACGCAACCCGCCTTCATTCAGAATGCGGTACTGATCAATCACAATTGCGTTATCAACGGAACCACCCTGAACCAGGCCCTTGGAGCGCAGGTACTCGATTTCGTGCATAAAGCCAAAGGTACGGGCGCGACTCACTTCCTTCACAAAGGAGGTACTGGAGAAGTCCACGGATGAACTCAGGTTACGCCCCTGGAAAACCGGGTGGTCAAAGTCGATTGTGAAGGACACTTTAAAGCCATTAAAAGGCAGGAAGCTGGCAACCTTATCGCCATCCTCTACAGTTACTGGCTTCTTGATTCGCAGGAATTTCTTCGGAGCTGCTTGCTCTTGGATACCTGCAGATTGAATTAGAAATACAAATGGGCCGGCACTGCCATCCATAATGGGCACTTCTTGCGCGGATAACTCGACAACCGCGTTATCAATGCCAAGGCCCGCCATTGCCGAGAGCAGGTGCTCTACCGTAGCAATGCGAACATCACCCTTTTCCAGGGTGGTTGAAAGGAGAGTGTCGCCGACATTTTCCGCACGAGCCTCGATTTCAATTACCGGGTCCAAATCGGTTCTACGGAACACGATACCGGTGTCTACGGGCGCTGGTTTAAGGGTAAGTACAACTTTCTTGCCAGTGTGCAGACCTACGCCAGTGGCGCGAATAGCATTCTTAAGCGTGCGCTGTTTGATCATGAAACTATCTTTTCCCCGTCGGTGGACTACGCCCCTAAGGCGCAGCAAGCCATCGATACTAGCACAATTGCGACGCCAATACCAATTCTGGGCGAGTGGTCACCACAACTGTGCACCACCTACCTATATGAGGATAGATCAAGCAAAGATTGCAGCGCCAACGCATGTCGCTATGACAGCATTCTAAGATCCTAAGCTCCGCAAGCGCTGTTAATAATTGTTAATTATTTTAGATAGTTATTGCGACTCACCAGTTCTGATCAAAATCTACACAAACGGGGCAAGGGCCCACCCATTCGACAAGGTAGACCCGAGCAAAAGCCGCACCGCAGCGGCAATACCCAGCCGGAGCCGGGCAGACATGAGCGGTGTTCTGCCTCTGCGGTACCGTTTCCTAGTCTGCCTGACGGCGCAGGAAGGCTGGAATATCCAGGTACTCCATATCCGCATCAGCGGGATTCAGGGCAGGAGCCGGGCGCTTGGGGCGCTCCGCTTCAGCACGAGGGCGCGGATCAATGGCCTCGCGGCTTGCCAGTCCCGCAGAGCTGTGGCCAGCGTGAGCGCTGTGATTATCGCGAACCTCACGGGTTTCACGAACAGGCTCGCGAGGCTCTGGGCGGCGAGTATTATCCACCACCTTCGCCGGACGCGCTGCAGGAGTACCCTCTCCAAGACCTGCGGCCACAACGGTAACCCGCATCTCATCACCGAGCTTATCATCTACCGCTGTACCGATAACCACAGTAGCTTCATCGGAGGCGATTTCCTGGACAATCTCACCTACTTCAGAGTACTCACCCAGGGTCAGTTCCTGACAGCCCGCCTCTTCGCTACCGGTGATGATATTCACCAGGATACCGCGAGCACCTGCCAGGTTGACGTTATCCAGTAGCGGGCTTCGCACGGCTTTCTCAGCCGCTTCGCGCGCACGGTTTTCACCGACGGCAGAACCGGACCCCATCATCGCCATGCCCATTTCAGACATTACGGTGCGCACATCGGCGAAGTCCACGTTCATGATGCCCGGACGAATCATCAGGTCGGCAATGCCTTGTACAGCACCCAATAAAACGTTATCTGCCTCTTTGTAAGCAGATTTCATTGTGATCTTGCTACCGAGTACTTCCAGCAAACGATCGTTGGGGATAGTAATCAGAGAATCAACTTTATCACGCAGCTCAAGGATACCCTCTTCAGCTACAACTGTGCGTTTGCGCCCTTCGATCTTAAATGGGCGAGTAACTACCGCAACGGTAAGGATGCCCAGTTCTTTTGCAATCTCAGCGACAATCGGCGCACCACCGGTACCGGTACCACCGCCCATACCGGCAGTGATGAATACCATATCCGCACCGGTTAATACCTCAGCAATGCGATCGCGATCTTCAAGTGCGGACTGACGGCCAATATCCGGGTTTGCCCCTGCGCCCAAACCGCGTGTAATTGTGTTACCCAGTTGCAGGATAGTGCGGGCCTCAACATCTTTGAGGGCCTGTGCATCTGTATTTGCACAGATAAAATCTACGCCCTCAACATCATTGGCGATCATATGCTTAACAGCATTACCACCACCGCCGCCGACACCAATCACCTTGATGACAGGCTTATCCTGTACGCTATCAACTAGTTCGAACATTGCTGTTCCCCTTTCTTGCTCATGTCGAATTTTACAGCCATGCCTAAAAAAATCCTTCACCGGATGGCTAAATCTGGTTGCACTCTATTACAAATTTCCGCGAAACCAGTGCTTTACCTTGTCCCACCACTGATTATCGTTGCGCACAGGCTGTATTTTGCCCTCTCGAGCCTCTTCCTGCTGCATCGCATACATCAATAATCCAACTCCAGTGGAATAAATTGGGTTGCTGACGATATCCGTCAAACCTGCAATACCCTGAGGCACTGCTAGGCGAACCGGCATATGAAAAATTTCCTCAGCCAGTTCAACCGCGCCCTCCATTTTTGAAGAGCCGCCGGTAAGTACTACACCCGCCGCACACAAATCTTCGAAGCCGCTGCGACGTAACTCCGCCTGTACTAATGTAAACAATTCGTCGTAGCGCGGCTCAACGACCTCGGCCAATGCCTGTCGGGATAAATCCCTGGGCGCGCGATCACCAACGCTCGGCACCTTGATGGTTTCACCTTCCCGAGCGAGCTTTGCCAATGCGCACGCATATTTGATTTTCAAATCTTCTGCGTGCGGTGTCGGTGTGCGCAAAGCCATGGCAATATCATTGGTAACCTGGTCTCCAGCAATCGGTATCACACCCGTATGCCGAATAGATCCACCAGTAAACACAGCAATATCGGTAGTTCCTCCACCAATATCTACCATGCACACTCCCAACTCTTTTTCATCTTCGGTCAGGACTGCGTAACTTGAAGCCAATTGTTCAAGAATGACATCTTCTACTTCCAGACCACAGCGACGAATACACTTTTCAATATTTTGTGCGGCATTCACCGCACCGCTGACCAAATGGACCTTTGCTTCGAGGCGAACACCAGACATTCCGAGAGGTTCTTTTACCCCTTCCTGATTATCAATCAGGTATTCCTGCGGAAGCGTGTGCAAAATCTTCTGGTCCGCAGGAATAGCGACAGCCCTGGCAGCATCAATAACACGATCGAGATCCTGCTGGGTAACCTCTCGATCCTTAATCGCAACTATACCGTGAGAGTTCAAGCTGCGAATGTGACTTCCCGCAATCCCTGCGTACACAGAGTGAATTTCACAACCCGCCATCAACTCAGCTTCTTCCACAGCGCGCTGTATAGATTGCACGGTTGATTCAATATTAACCACTACGCCCTTTTTCATTCCAGTGGAACGATGAGAGCCGATACCGACAATATTAAGTTCCCCATCACCGGAAGCTTCACCGACAATAGCGACTACTTTAGAGGTGCCTATATCCAGTCCAACAATCATGCGCTGATCGGATACCTGTGTCATTTTCGTGCCAACCCCGCTGAGCTGCATTCTGTTTCAGGTTCTGCTATCGGACCAGAACACAGCATTCGCTTTTAAACTTTTATCTATAAAACAGCCACCCGGGCTGTCTCGATGTTTACTTTTCTTCGTCTTTCCACTGAACCGCTACCGCATTGCTGTAGCGCGTATCGACGCTGACAACTTTTTGCAAGTGCGGCGCCAGTACACCCCGACTCAAATACAGAAAACGGTGTACCCGCTCCAATAAAGCATCATGGCCAAGTTTTAATTCAATTCCCGACACTAACTCCAGATGCCAACCGCTTAGGTCGTCAAATGACAACCGCTTAACCTCCATATCCCGCGTGGTCAGTAACCCCGCAAGCGCGCGGTATTGCAGCATAATCCGCTCTACCAATTCTTCATCCCCGGCAAGCTCGGGCAGGGACTGAACCCCCATATGTGACGGACGCGGCAGCAGATCCCCACTCGCTACCAACAATTTATCTTTACCCCAGGTCGCGAGAGGTTGTGCTTCAGTGATATCAACCTCAACACCCTTCGGCCAACGCCTGCTCACCGAGGCGGAAGTAATCCAGGGGTTAGACAGTAATGTCTGCTGCATCGCCTGAATGTCCGCTGAAAAAAGCCCGCTTTCAAGTGAGGAAGAAGCACCTCTCTTAACTCTTCTTCAGTTACCGCATTAAAAGCCCCGCGTACTTCAACTTGCTCCAGGGCATCAACATTACTCAACTCAACCGATGGCACCCATCGCCATAACCAAACTGCACCATAGAGCAAAGCACTAAAGCCTGCGAACATCACCAATAAAAAAAACACCGCTTCCAGTTCAGACGAAGCTTCTCGGGATCATCGGTTCCAAGAGGGCTCGCTCCGCGAGCTGTCTTTTTTTCTCCCGGCTGATTTCGTTCCAGCTCCTTTCACTAGCTACTTAGCCCTCGCCGCTG
The DNA here is from genome assembly GCA_032615215.1 of Microbulbifer sp. MKSA007. Taxonomy (NCBI): domain Bacteria; kingdom Pseudomonadati; phylum Pseudomonadota; class Gammaproteobacteria; order Cellvibrionales; family Microbulbiferaceae; genus Microbulbifer; species Microbulbifer sp. MKSA007. The sequence goes on from CP128433.1 coordinate 4,104,791, forward strand.
CGCTCGCCCAAGCGCCAATCAGCCAACCTTTGCGAAAGTGCTCCGACGTTGCCAGCTCCCTGGGTCAGGACAATATCACCTGGCTCCAACAGATCAGCTAATACCGGGGGAACCTGATCGATAGTTTCCATAAAAATCGGATCTACCTGTCCCCTGTTGCGTAAACTTCGCGCAAGCGTTCTGCCATCGGCACCGGCAATTGGCGCTTCACCCGCACTGTATACATCCAGCAAAATCAACTTATCCACTTCAGAGAGGACCTGAACAAAGTCTTCAAACAAGTCCCGTGTACGGGTATAACGGTGGGGCTGATAAATCATTACCAAGCGACGATCCGGCCAGCCATCTCGAACTGTCTTTACAGTAGCGGCTACCTCACGTGGGTGGTGGCCGTAGTCATCTACCAACATCACCTTATCAGCTTCGGTATCATCGCTAACGGCATAATCACCGTAGATCTGGAATCGACGACCAACGCCCTGGAAGCCTATTAGACCTTGGCGAATTGCTTCATCACTAACGCCTTCATCACTAGCTACAGCAATTGCTGCAGTCGCATTGAGAACATTGTGAATACCCGGTGTATTCACAGAAACCTGCAATAGATCACCTTTGGGTCTCTGTACCGTGAAATGGCTGCGCAGAGGTTCCTGCTTTACTTCAACGATGCGGTAGTCATTACCCTCATCAAATCCATAGGTCAGAACCGGGCGGGAAAACTTGGGGATGACTTCCTGAACATTGGTATCATCCCCGCAAACTACCGCCAGACCGTAAAATGGCAGGTTGTGTACAAAATCAATAAAGATCTGTTTCACCTTTTCGAAGTCGCCACCATAAGTTTCCATATGGTCCGCATCGATATTGGTAATCACCGTCACCATCGGCTGTAAGTGAATAAAAGACGCATCGCTCTCATCAGCTTCAGCCACTAGATAGCGACTTTCGCCCAAGGCAGCATTGGCACCGGCAGCGTTGACCAGGCCACCGATAACAAAGGTCGGATCTTTTTTATCTGCTGCAAAGATTGAGGCGATTAAGCTGGTCGTGGTGGTCTTTCCGTGGGTTCCCGCCACAGCAATGCCATAGCGATAGCGCATCAGTTCACCGAGCATTTCGGCACGGCGTACAATAGGGATTCTCTTTTCTCTCGCTTCAATCAGCTCCGGGTTATCGCCATGTACGGCAGAGGAGTTAACAACAACATCAACGCCGCGAACATTTTCCTCGCTGTGTCCGATTTGGACCTTAACCCCTAATTTGCGCAATCTATCAGTAACCGCAGATTCACGCAGGTCAGAACCTGAGACTTCGTAGCCCTGGTTCTGCAATACCTCTGCAATGCCGCTCATACCGGCACCACCGATCCCAATAAAGTGGATACGGCGGATACGGCGCATGGCCGGTACCGCATAACTTTTATCTTCGTTTGTCCGCACTGAAGACATTACTTTAACCTTCGTCCACTTATTCTGTGTTACCTGGCCGAGGCCAGCTCTTCTCTGCAAGCGTTAACCACTTGCTCAGTCGCATCAGTTTTTGCCGCGCGCCGCGCGGAGGTCGCCATTTGCAATAGTTTCTGACGATCTTCTAACAGGCTTTGTAACAAGCCGGATAACTTCTGCTCGTCCATTTCCCGCTGCTGCATAACAATCGCTCCGCCAGCATTTTGCAACCACTCGCCATTACGCGTTTGATGATCATCAATTGCAAAGGGGAAAGGCACCATGATTGCACCGACTCCCGCCGCTGAAATTTCAGAAACAGTCAAAGCCCCGGAACGGCAAATAATCAGGTCCGCAGAGCGGTAGGCCTCAGCCATATCCGCAATAAAAGGGAGCACCTCAGCTTCTACTGCCGCCTCTTTATAGGCGTCTTTGGCAGCCTGAAGGTGGCGCTCTCCAGCCTGGTGGACCACTACCGGGCGCAGGGAGGGTTTCAGCAATGCGATTGCCTTAGGAACCAGTTCATTAATTGCTACAGCACCGAGACTACCGCCCAATACCAAAAGGCGCAGAGACGACTGGCTGCCAATTCGTGTTTCTGGCTCAGGCAATTCTGCAATTTCTTTGCGCACTGGATTACCCACCTGCCTGGCACCGGGTAACCCACTGGGAAATGCTTCAAGCACTTGGCTGGAAATCCGCGCTAACAAGCGGTTTGTCGTTCCGGCAACAGCATTTTGCTCGTGAATAATCAACGGTATCCCCCTGAGACGGGCTGCAACGCCCCCTGGGCCGGTCGCAAAGCCGCCAAAGCCGAGTACTGCATCAGGTTGTACCTGCTTAACAACTGTCCTGGCCTGAGCAATTGCCCGCAAAATTTGCAACGGGGCTTTAAGTAAGGCCAACTTTCCCTTCCCCCGAATACCCTCCACTTTAATGCAGTGCAAAGGAATATTCGCCGCAGGTATTAAACGGGATTCAATCCCACGGGCAGTACCTAACCACTCGACAACAGCTCCCTGCTCTTGCAACGCTTTAGCCACAGCCAACGCTGGGAACACATGACCGCCGGTACCACCGGCCATCAGCAAAAACTTCTTTCCAGAAAAACGCTTATTTACTTCAGACATCAAACCGTTTCTCCGTTGCTGCCCTTCACACTGAACTTGGTTGAATGGAATATTGGCAGCTGACGCAAAAGCTCAAGCCCCCCGCTTCCGTTTTCAGCAGGCTCTTTTAGTTCAGCCCGAATCCGCATCGCCAAGCCAAGTAATGCACAACATACAATCAGGCTGCTGCCACCAGAGCTGACAAATGGCAGCGTTAGCCCTTTAGTCGGCAACAGGCCTGAAGCAACGCCCATATTCACGAAAGCTTGTCCTGCCAATAGCACTGCCATACCAAAAGCTAGAAGTGCAACGAAAAATTTCTCCTGCACCAGGGCCTCTTTTACCAGGCGGAGCAGTGAGTAGGTGAGAACAACAAAAAGCCCTACCAGCACTACGCCACCCAACATTCCCCATTCCTCTGCCAGAATGGCAAAAATAAAATCCGTATGAGCCTCAGGCAGATAAAACAGTTTCTGCACACTATTGCCCAAACCAACTCCAAACCACTCTCCGCGACCAAATGCAATCAGGGACTGGGTAAGTTGGTAGCCACTGGCAAACTGATCCCCCCAAGGATCCAGAAACGTCAGCAATCGCTGTAAGCGATAGGGACTCATCAGTGCCATTAACGCCAGTCCACTCGCAGCCGCAGCTACCAATAAAAAAGTATGGGGGAGGCGCGCTCCCGCCAAAAAAACCATTGCCAGCACGGTGCCTGAAATTACAACCACCGAACCGAAGTCCGGCTGTAAAAGCAGTAACAGAGCAACCGTTGCGAGAATCACCACTGGCACCATAAAGCTGGTCCAATGGCGTAGTTGCTTATTTCGACGTGTTAAAAAACTGGCAAAAAAACTAGCAGACAGAACTTAGCCACTTCCGCGGGTTGCACAGTTATGCCTGCAAATACCAGCCAACGCCGGCTACCGTTCACCTCCCGTCCAATCCCCGGCACAAGCACTGCAATCAATAACAGGCAAGCAAACAGTAATAATGGCCAGGACAGTCGCGACCAAATTGACAGGGGAATCTGACTAACGACAAATCCAGCTAATCCGCCAACCATCAAAAAAGCCAAATGACGCCTGAGGAAATACCAGGGGTCACCATAAATATCCGTAGCGAAGGCGATAGATGCTGAAGCAACCATCACCACACCGATGCTAGCCAGAACCAGAACACTGAGTAGCAGCAGCCCATCCTGCCATTCACTACCTTGAGCCTTGATAACCTGGGCACTCAAAGGGAGTCACCAGCGGTATCGCATAATTCCAGAACGGCCTGGCGAAAATCATCACCGCGGGCTTCAAAGTTCTGGTACATATCAAAGCTGGCACATGCCGGTGATAACAATACATAGTCACCGCCATTGGCTAATTGTCTGGCCTCAACGACGGCCTCTGCCATTGTGCTAGCCCTGCGAATCTCACACAGGCCATCAAAGACACCTGCTATTTTGTCTCCATCTACACCGATACAAACCAGAGCCCGGAGTGCTCTTGCACTTTTCCGTAAGGGGGCAAAATCAGCACCCTTGCCATCCCCTCCAGCAATAAGCACTATTTTACTGGTTGCCGTAGCCAAGCCATCCAATGCCGCCTGGGTTGCTCCTACATTGGTGCCTTTTGAATCGTTAACATAAACAACATCTTCAAAATCAGCCACGCGCTCACAGCGATGTTTCAACCCGCGAAAGTTGCGTAAAACTTTTAGCATCGCCTCAGTGGGCAGGTCCAGTGCATAGCCCATTGCCAGGGCTGCCAAACCATTGGCAATATTATGCTTACCCACCATAGCCAAATCGGCCACAGGCATTAAAACTTCTGTGCCTCGAGCCAACCAGTTCTGCCCCTCATGCAAGCGCAGGCCAAACTGATTGAGATCCGGCTGATCAAGCCCAAAACTCCACTCCCGTCTCTCTCGGGAAAGAGGCCCCTGGGATAAAGGGTCCGCGCGATTTATCACGAACTGATCCGCTCCGCGATAAATACGCTGCTTGGCCCGGTGGTACTCCACCATACTGGGGTAGCGGTCCATATGGTCCGCGCTCATATTTAAAATGGTGGCTACAGTAGGCGCCAGCGAGTAGGTGGTTTCCAATTGAAAACTGGAAAGCTCCAAAACAAAGATGTCCGGCAGAGGTTTCTCAAGCAAATCCAGCACCGGTACACCGATATTGCCACCCACATCAACTATCAGCCCCGCTTCTTCAACCATCTCCCCCAGGAGTGTGGTCACTGTACTCTTTCCGTTGGAGCCGGTGATCGCGGCGAGCTTTGCTGTCGACTGCATCCGAGTCAGAGCCTGGGCAAATAACTCAATATCCCCAACCACAGGAATCCCATCCGCAATCGCCTGCTGCAATACGGGTTCAGCAAGCGCAACTCCGGGGCTGGCAATAATCAAGCTCGCCGCGAGTATTGTCCCCGGGCGCAATGGACCTGTTTCCACCGCAACCTCTGGGAACTCCTGACGAAAAGCTTCGAGCCCCGGCGGGTTATCGCGACTGTCTGCCACGACCGGCGTATGGCCGTGACGCAGCAGGTAGCGCACCACCGACTTTCCGGTAGCGCCAAGACCTATTACCACTTTCTGCTGTGAAGAAGTCGCGATCAGGCTCATTTATCTATTTATCGAATTTTCAGTGTTGCCAAACCAGCCAAGACCAGAATGACGGTAATAATCCAAAAGCGCACAATGACTCGGGGCTCCGGCCACCCTTTTAACTCAAAGTGGTGGTGCAGAGGCGCCATGCGAAAAATTCTCTTCCCCGTTAATTTAAAGGATGCCACCTGCAAAATTACGGAAACCGTCTCCATCACAAACACACCACCCATGATGAACAGAATAATTTCATGACGGGTAATTACCGCAATAATTCCCAGCGCCGCCCCCAGTGCCAGAGCGCCCACGTCCCCCATAAACACCTGGGCCGGATAAGTGTTAAACCATAAGAACCCAAGTCCGGCACCACCGAGAGCAGCGCAGAACACCGCCAACTCCCCAGCTCCTGGAATTGCGGGAATATGCAGGTAGTCAGCAAATTCCATATGGCCGGATAAATAAGCAATCACCCCAAGTGCTCCACCCACCATCACAGTAGGCATAATCGCCAAGCCATCGAGGCCATCAGTCAGGTTAACCGCGTTACTGGAGCCAACAACGACAAAGTAGGTCAGCAATATAAAAGATATCGGTCCCAGGTTTATCGCAACATCTTTAAAAAAGGGAACAAAAAACTGGGTCTCTGCCGGGCTTGAAGCACTCATATACAGATAAATAGCTGCACCCAACCCGGCAACGGATTGCCAGAAATATTTCCAGCGAGCAATAAGGCCACGGGGGTTTTTATAAACGACTTTTTTATAGTCATCCACGAAGCCCACAGCACCGAAAACAAAGGTAACTAATAAAGTAACCCACACGTAACGATTGCTGAGGTCAGACCAGAGTAGGGCTGAGGCAAAAATTGAGGCGAGAATCAAGGTGCCGCCCATAGTCGGGGTGCCAGATTTACTCAAATGGCTTTGTGGACCATCATCGCGAACAGCCTGCCCCACCTGTAAATGGTTCAACCAGTGAATCATGCGCGGACCCACAAGTAATGAAATACCCAGAGCCGTCAAAGCAGCAAGAATTGCGCGCACTGTCAGGTAGTTAAATACCGAAAATCCGCTGACATGTTGTTGTAATAGCTCCGCTAGCCAAAGCAGCATTACTTCTCCCCTCTGCTATTGCCAAGCAGTGCCTGCGCTACCAATTCCATACGGGCGCTGCGTGATCCTTTAACCAAAACTGTGGTTTGTTCATCCAATTGTTGAGCGAGAGCAGTAACCAGGGGTTCTCTCTCGCGATAATTGCGCAGCGACTCTTGCCTCCCCGCAGAAAAGGCCATGCTGGCGGCAGTACCCAGCGGCCCCAAGGTAAACAGCGCATCCAAGCCCCGCTCTCGTGCCAAAGCTCCAACGCTTCTATGCATTTCCTCCGCGTCCGGCCCCAACTCGGCCATATCCCCCAGCACCAGAATTTTTTTACCTGAACGCTGTGACAGCAAGTCAATGGCCGCACCTACTGAGCCCGGGTTCGCGTTGTAACTGTCATCGATAACGGTTGCACCGGCTATACCTGCCTGCTCCTGCAAGCGCCCAGCAACCCCCGTCACCGTGTTAAGTCCGCTGATTATTTCCACCGCAGGTATTCCCGCAGCAAAAGCACATCCAGCAGCAACGAGAGCGTTGTGAACGTTGTGCTCACCAAGCAATTTCAGGCTAACAGGGTGGGCAACGCCTTCAATTACCAAGTCAAATGAAGGGCAACCGTTAGGGTTCAATACAATATTATCCGCATGGATAGCACACTCATTGGATAAGCCAATACCCAGAGTCTTTACCCCTTCGGGCATATTCTCCAACCAGTAATTCGCATAGCCATCATCGGTATTGATCACCGCCGTCGCCGATACATCCAAACTGGTATAAATTTGGCCCTTGGCTTTTGCAATAGCATCAACAGAGCCAAAGCCCTCGACATGCGCTGGCATTACGTTATTTACCGCCGTCACCTGCGGCTTGCCGATACTACACAGGTAGCCAATATCGTCAGGGCCGTTAGCTCCCATTTCGAGAATCAACACATCGTGTTGCGCTGTCAGCCCAAACAAAGTCATGGGTAAACCGAACTGGTTGTTCAGGTTTCCCTCGGTTACGCAGGGTGTATGACTCTGGGAAAAAATTGCAGACAGCATCTCTTTAACAGTGGTTTTACCGCAGGACCCTGTGATCGCCACAACCGGACCGTCAAACTGCTCACGACACAGTAAGCCAATTTGTCCCAATGCGACCGTCGTATCTTCAACGCGCCACTGCGGTAAACTGCAACTGGGTACTTCACGATCGACGACCAATCCCAATACCTGGCCATCCAGCTCACCGACAAAGTCGTGAGCATCAAAATTTTCGCCAACCAGAGCAACAAATAAAGATTTGGGGTCCAGCTCGCGGGTATCCGTACAAACCAGTTCAAACTCCACAGAGCCATTGATTAACTCACCACCAAAACGGCTTTGCAGTTGCTGCAACGTAAGGGAATTAATCACCTTGGCTCTCCTTGCCTTCACTTGACTGGCCCGGTTCATCCACGCGGGCTTTGAGAGCTGCAGCAGCTTGCTCACGATCGCAGAAGTGAATTTTTTCACTGCCGATAATTTGGTAATTCTCGTGCCCTTTACCGGCGATCAATACAATATCCCCCGGTTGGGCTGCAGATACCGTCTGAGATATCGCTGTCGCGCGATCAATTTCAACTTCGATATTACTGGCAGCCCCTTCGAGAATATCGTCGATAATTTTTTGTGGCTCCTCGCTACGCGGATTATCGCTAGTCACAATGGCACGGTCCGCCATCTCGGAGGCAATACGCCCCATCGCCGCGCGCTTACCCGTATCCCGGTCACCGCCACAACCAAAAACACACCACAAATTACCGCGACAGTAAGGGCGCGCTGCGGCTAAAGCCGCGCGAAGAGCATCTGGTGTATGGGCATAATCCACCAATACACCCACATCATCGGAACCCTCAACCAGGACACGCTCCATACGCCCCGGTACCGCTTTAATAGTGGGGAAAGCGGCAAGAATATCTTCAAAAGGCATGCCCTCTGCCGCTGCAGCAGCTACGACAGCCAAGGCATTGTGAATATTAAAATCGCCGATTAAGGGTGCGTGCAGCTCACCGCTGCCCCAGGGGGAATTAAGTTTTACAGAAAAACCGCGCTCATGGCGACGCAGATCAGCAACATATAAATCACCCGCCTGCAGCCCATAAGTAATAACGCGCAGGCCACGCAATTTGCAGCGCTCTGCCAACTGGGCGCCAAACGGATCATCCAGGTTAATGATTCCTCGCTTCAATTTAGGCAGTCCGAAAAGTTTCTCTTTGGCTGCGCCGTAAGCGGCCATATTGCCGTGATAATCCAAATGATCGCGGCTCAAATTGGTAAAAATTGCCGTATCAAAAATCAGCCCATGCACACGTCCCTGAGAAAGGGAATGCGAAGAAACTTCCATTGCGGCAGCGGCAACGCCACTATCGCGATAATTTGCAAAGTCCGCTTGTAAACTCACCGGGTCAGGCGTTGTTAAACCCGTTTCCTGCAATTCGATTTGGTTATCTTTCCAGACACCATTGCCGATGGTGCCTATCAATGCTGCACTGCCAAAGTGGCGAGCCAGTAATTGGGAAGTCAAATAGGCGCAAGTGGTTTTACCGTTAGTGCCAGTCACTCCAACCAAGTGCATTTCACCACTGGGATTACCGTGGAAGCGCGCGGCAATTTCCCCTACCCGCTTTGCCAGACCGGGAACACTGACCACCTGGATATCACCACGGCTTTTACATTCCAACTTGTCGCCGTCGGCAAGCACTACCGCAGCACCTGCAGTAATTGCCGCATCGATATATTCCCGACCATCGACCACAGAACCGCGCAAGGCCATAAATGCATCGCCCGCTTTTATCTTGCGGCTATCCAGGGCAATACCAGTGACAGAAATATCGGGAATACCGGCGTATCCCGGCACTAATTCTTTGATAGAAACAGAATGTTGTTCGCGCTGACTCACGATTTTGAACCCCTCTCGCTTAACTGCGCGGCCAATTGCCCTTCCGCCGATTCAATTTTTTCCGGCGGAACCTGCAACAGGCGCATAGCACCAGTCATCACCGCACCGAATACCGGTGCAGCAACTTCACCACCGTAATATTTGGCGTGACTGGGATCATCAATAACAACTACCGCGGCAAGGCGCGGATTATCAGCGGGGATAAAGCCCGCAAATACTGAGCGATAGCGATTATCCGCATAGCCACTACTGCCAACTTTGTGCACAGTACCGGTCTTGCCGGCGACACGATAACCTTCTACAGCGGCAAGGCGTCCGGTACCCTTAGCACCAATCACCGTCTCCAACATCGCAGTAACCTGCCCAGCCAAGGACTGCTCAATAACCTGCTCAGGCTCGCCCGGAACTTTGTCACCGGATAAAACCAGGGAAACAGGACGCTTAACCCCTTCATTCGCCAGTACACTGTAGGCTTGTGCCAGTTGCACAGCGTTAACTGTTAAACCGTAGCCGAAGGCGAAATTAGCCCGCTCGATTGGGTGCCAGCGGCTGCGACTGGGCAAGATCCCCTGTGCTTCACCGGGGAAGCCGCTGCCCACTGCCTCGCCCAGACCCAAGCGATAAAAGAGTCCCCGCAGAGAATTTGGTTCCAAATCGAGAGCAATTTTTGTAATTCCCACCTGGCTCGACTTGGTAATAATCTTGGTGAGGTCTATTTTTCCGTAATTAACCGGATCCACCAGGGTTTTTCCCGGCACGCGAATATATCCAGGGCTGGTGTTTATTTCTGTTCTTGGGGTGTAGCGCCCGGTTTCCAAAGCCGCCAATACTGTTAAGGGTTTCACTGTAGAACCCGGCTCAAACTGGTCGATCAGCGCACGGTTGCGCATAGCCGCCGATTTAACCCCTTTGCGGTCATTGGGATTAAATGAAGGCTGGTTGGCCATGGCCAACACATCGCCACTGTGAGTATCGAGAATCACCATAAAGCCGGAAGCGGCGCCGTTTTCCGACACCGCCCGCTTTAATTCCCGATAGGCCAAATATTGCAGGCGCATATCGATAGACAAACGCAGATCCCTGCCCGGTTGCGCTTCCTGACGAATTGCCAAATCCCTTACCGTACGCCCTTTCAGATCTTTAATTACCTGACGTGATCCCGGCTGTCCGGACAGCCAATCGTCGTAGGCCAATTCCATTCCTTCCTGGCCGCGATCATCGATATTGGTAAAACCGAGAAGCTGGGCTACGACCTCCCCAGCAGGATAGAAGCGCCGATACTCTTTTTTACTGAAAACACCTGTAATACCCAGGTCCAGCACTTTCTCAGCCTCTTCTGGAGACAGGTGCCGGCGCAGGTACATAAATTCTTTGTTTCGGTATTTCTTCAGGCGAGAGCCCAGTTTGGAAGACGGTAAATCCAGCGCGCGAGCCAAGCGCACTAAATTCGCATCGCTTATTTCACTCAACAGCTTGGGATTGGCCCACAGGCTGTGTACCGGTGTACTGACAGCGAGAAGCTCACCGTTTCGATCGACTATTGAGCCCCGATAGGCAGCAATCTCTTCGGTGCGCAAGGTGCGGGCCCGGCCCTGGTCTTGCAGGAAACGATATCCGCGCTCAGCAGCAGGCACTACCTGCAGTTTGGCCAAGTGGAACACAAGGGTAAGAGCGAGCAGGCACAGCAGGACCGCCACCAGCGCAAAGCGCCAGCGGGCTATACCCGGCTGAATATCCTTTTTTTGACTGCGCCCATGTTTTCCCAGTTGGCGTTATCTATTTATTTTGCATCCCGGCTGAGCATGCCACTCTCCAGGGCCTGAACTCCAAAACTCAATTAACGCAAAATTCTTTATAATTATTTAAAGGCCAAAGCCCCCAAACGCAGAAACCCCACCGGGCAAGCAGTGGGGTACTTACGTCTTCATCCAAGGCGGTTAAAACTTAATCCGCCACTACCAATACCTGTTCCGAAGGTGCTGGCATATGCATTTTTAATTTTTCTCGAGCGACCTGTTCGACCCGGCTATAGGCAGACCAGGCACTTTTCTCCAAAAGGAGACGCTCCTGCTCATAGCGCAATTCATCGTGGGCTTTTTGTGCCTTACCGAGCTCAGCAGTTAACTCTCGGCTTTGTTGGGTGGTATGAATAACAGATAGCGACGACAGTATTACCGCTATCCACATTACCCCCACTCCAAGTAGAGCCTTGCCAGACATAAACTCAGCTTCCCGCCAGCTTTTCTGCCACCCGCATTACTGCACTGCGGGACCGCTGATTTTCATCCACTTCAACCGTGTTGGCTTTCACTGCCTTGCCCACCGAACGCAGTGACTTGGCTATCTGACTATCCATAACCGGAAGGCCACGAGGCAACTGGGGACCGCGCTCTTTTTCCCGAATAAAACGCTTCACCATTCGGTCTTCAAGAGAGTGGAAACTGATAATCACTAGGCGCCCACCCGGTGCCAGCAACTGCAGGGATTTATCCAATGCGCTCTGCAGATCATCCAACTCGCCATTAATATGGATACGAATAGCCTGAAAGACTCGGGTAGCAGGATGTTTACCTTTTTCCCAAGCCGGATTCGCCTCTTTCACAACCTCGGCAAAATCGAGGGTGCGCTCAAATGGTTTTTCCAGCCGGCGCTTTACAATGGCAGCAGCCATTCGACGGGCAAAACGCTCCTCGCCGTACTCTTTAAACACCCGGGCCATTTCGGCCTCAGCCTCAGTGTTGACCCACTCCGCTGCACTGATACCCCGACTGGTATCCATACGCATATCCAGGGGGCCATCCTGCATAAAACTGAAACCGCGCTCGGCCTGATCCAGTTGCGGCGAAGACACTCCTAGATCGAGCAATATTCCACTGACCTTACCGGCAGCTTGCCCGGCAGCCTTATCCATATCGGCAAAAGACCCATGCCAAATGGAAAAACGGGATTCACCGGAAAACCGCTGCTCTGCAAATTCAACAGCCTGGGGATCTTTATCCACCCCTACCAACTGGCCATTGGGCCCCAAATGCTCAAGGATTGAGGCGCTATGCCCACCCCGGCCAAAGGTGCCGTCGATATAAAACCCATCCGGCTCAGTCACCAGAGCGTCTACGGCCTCGCGTAACAACACACTGCGATGCAATTCTTGAGACACCCGGTACTCCCCTTATAAAGAGAGGGATGCCATTTCCTCAGGCATACCCTCTTCGTCTTCACTATCATCGAGCCAGGACATCCAGCGCTCCTCACTCCAGAGCTCCAGCTTTTTCCCCTGACCCACTAACATCAATTTCTTTTCCAGCCCCGCGTACTCACGCAGAGTTGGCGGAATCAATACCCTGCCATTGCCATCCACCTGCAGCTCACAGGCATACCCGATCAGCAGGCGCTGAGCGCGCCGAGCCACTTTGTTAAAGCTGGGCAATGCTTCAATCTTCGGGAGAATTTGCTGCCACTGGGGCGACGGATACACCAACAAACAGCGTTCCTCTGTATGGGCAGTCACCACCAAGCACCCCGCACACTCATCCAATAGCCTATCGCGGACGCGTGCCGGTATTGCCAGACGCCCCTTGGCGTCCATATTGATTGCGTGGCTGCCCAAATACACGTTTAGTGGTTCTCGCTTTGGAGATCGCGCCTCTCGCGACTCACTCCCATATGGCAGGTCAATGGAGAAAGATGTTCGACTTTAACCTGGCGGTGTGAACACCCACTTACTTATCGCGAATAAACCACAAATTTCCACGATTTTCCACTTTTTCCCACTCTCGACACTATAAAACTGGTCGACACAAAGTCAAGGAATTCGACCCCAAAGTCCCCATAACCCCTTGTAAAATCGCGGCCTCCAGAGAAGTGGCGCATATTGGCACATTGAAACTAGTCGGAACAGCCCTATCTGGCACGATCGCCCCCTTAACAGTTAATCAATTTTTTTGCGCCAAGAAGAGGCTTTAGCCGAAATTAAACGAGAAGAAATAGGCGAACACAAAGAGGGCTACCGGAGCCAGGACCACCACATCAGGCAAACAAAAAAGCCCGGCGAATGCCGGGCTTTTGAAATTGTTGAGCTGGCCTGTAAGCCGGGTTCTGTCGAGGACAATCATTCATCTGGGATGCCTGTCACCAGACACCTCAAGCGACCTACCCGCCCTCAGTGCGGGTCACACCTATAGAGGGCCTATTTGGTCTTGCTCCGAACGGGGTTTACCATGCCGCGGACTGTTACCAGCCGCGCGGTGCGCTCTTACCGCACCCTTTCACCCTTACCTGTACTCCCAAAAAAGGAGCCATCGGCGGTCTACTCTCTGCTGCACTTTCCGTAGGCTCGCACCCCCCAGGCGTTACCTGGCGTTCCACCCTATGGAGCCCGGACTTTCCTCCATCGCACAAGACGACAGCGATTGCCCGGCCAGCTCGCGGCGAAGAGTAAAGAGGCGACAGACGGATTGCAACAGGCAATTGCAGCAATCAGTGCCTTATTTTTGCTCCAGGCTCCAGTTGTACAGGGCTTTCTTTTTCACTCCAGTAATTTCGGCAGCGATCGCCGCCGCTTTTTTCGGCGGTAACTCTGCCAGCAACAGTGACATCACACGCTGCGCCTCCCCATCCAGCTCACTGTCACGAGAGCGCTCCGCACCACGTACCATCAAAACAATCTCACCGCGCTGCTGATTGCTGTCAGCGCGGACCCACTCAACCAACTCTGCCAGAGGCATCAACTGAAAAGTTTCAAAGGCCTTGCTGACCTCGCGGGCTATCACCGCTTCGCGATTGCCGCCGAACACGGCCGCCATTGCCTCCAAAGTGTCGGCAACCCGGTGAGGGGCCTCGTAGAACACCAGGGTACGGGTATCACTGGCCAACTCCTGTAGGGCTCGCTCACGGGCACCGGACTTAGCCGGCAGGAATCCCTCGAAACTAAACTTGTCACTGGGGAGTCCGGCGGCGCTCAGTGCGGAGATAAAAGCACAAGCCCCCGGTATCGGGGAGACTTTGATTCCACGCTCCCGGGCTTCACGTACCAGGCGATAGCCGGGATCTGAGATCAGTGGGGTGCCCGCATCGGAAATCAGGGCAATGGTCTGGCCCTGCTCCAAACGCTGCAAAATCTGCTCTGTGCGCTTGTCATCCGAGTGATCGTGATATGCCATCAATGGCGTATCGATATTAAAATGGGAAAATAATCGCTGACTGTGACGTGTGTCCTCCGCCGCAACCAGATCGGCACATTGTAGAACTTCGATCGCTCGCGGTACCATATCGGCCAAATTACCAATGGGCGTAGCGACAATATAAAGCAGCGCCTGATCCGGCCCCATAGCTGTTCACTCCAAATATAAATATTGCGGGAGAAGATTATGTCCGCCTCTTCCCGGCGCACCTCTACTGTAATCACCAGAATGGCAGCTGCCTCACTGGCAGTCGCACTGGCTGCTTGCCAGACACCGGCTTCCCGGCCAAACGTTTACCAGCCGGATTATTCGGCCGGCCACACCGCAAGCCGCAGTGAAGCTGTACGTATGCTGCGCAGTGCCGACACCCTGCCGGCACCGGCGCGGGATCAACAGCGCCTGCAAGCGGCCGCTATTCTATACGAGCTGGGAGATAAAGAGACGGCAAAAGAGGCGGTAATCAAAATTACGCCCGAACAGCTGGACGACAACCTCTTCGCCAGCTATGCACAGGTCTATGGCAGCCTACTTGCCGCAGACGACGACTTCTTTGAGGCCCTCGACCTGGCAGCCTCTCCACGCCTGGAAAATGTGTGGCCGGAGTTACCACAGAAGACTGCCTTACCTCTACGCAGCCTGCGCGCTGACCTATGGGGACTTCTGGGAAATCTCGACAGCGCAATTAGTGAGCGGCGCGAAATCTCCTATATCGCCCAGTCCGACGAAGCGATCACAGAGAATAACAACGGCTTTTGGCATCTCTTGACCCAGCTGCCCTCCAGTGAATTGCAGGCTCGCGCCACCCAAAGTAATGACACCCAGATGCGCGCCTGGTATCAACTCGCCCTGCTGGGCCGCGACACCCAGACGGATATCAGCTCACAGCTGACCGCACTCAGCCGCTGGCGCGAGCGCTGGCCCGCCCATAGTGCCAATTCCCATCCGCCACAGGCATTGCAGCTGTTAGAGCGCTTGGCCGCCCAGCGGGCAGACCGCGTGGCGCTGCTCTTGCCACTGTCCGGCCCCCTGGGCAACGCCGGCAGGGCAATCCGGGATGGCTTTATGGCCGCCCACTACACCGCTCTGAATGCTGGCGGCGCAACTCCGAAAGTGATGGTTTACGACACCGGTTCCGATCAGCCATTTGAGGAAATTTACCAGAGCGCCGTAGATGCCGGTGCGCAGATGATTGTTGGCCCACTGGATAAGAGCAAGGTAGCCAACCTGCTTGCCACAGAAAAACTGCCAGTGCCTACTCTCGCCCTCAACTACGGCGATGAGGGGCGCCTGACCACAGACCTGGTCCAGTTTGGCCTGGCAATAGAAGATGAAGCGCGGCAAATTGCCCAGCACGCTTACCGGCAGGGCAAGCGACAGGCAATGGTCCTCACCGCTGACAATAGCTGGGGGCAGCGCGGCGCTGAAGCATTTGAAGAAGAGTGGCTGCGCCTCGGTGGCTCAGTTAGCATTCGCCGAACGTTTAAGGACAACAGCAAGTTCTCAGCCCTGGTCAGCGATGCCCTGTTAATTCCCGCCAGCAACGCGCGCAAGAAGGAATTGCAGAGTCGCCTGGCGGCAAAGCTGGAATTTACCCCCAGACGCCGTGACGATGTCGATATGGTATTCCTGGCAGCACAACCCCAGCAGGCGCGCCAGCTCAACCCCATGCTGACCTACTACTACGCCAGTGACCTGCCCGTATACGCTACCTCTCATGTCTTTGGTGGCAGCATCAACCGCAATCGCGACAGGGATATGAACGGTATTCGCTTTACCGCCCTGCCCTGGCTATTTGAAAGCAATCAAACCAAGCAGGATATCGAGGAGCAGGCGTCGCCCGTACCGGCTTTTGCCAGACTGTATGCCCTAGGTGCCGATGCCTTCCGCCTCTACCCGCGCTTGCCTATGTTGCGCCAATTCCCGGAACAGAAAGTACACGGTCTCACCGGCGCATTGAGCCTGAGCGCTGATGGCCGCATAGTGCGCGAACAAATGTGGGCGCGAATCGACAAAGGGGTGCCGGTGCCCATCACTACCGTCGAGCCCCAGTTGCCGCAGCGGGAGCCGATTGAATTAAGTGGGAATCGTGAGGCTTTTTAAGGGCTCAAGCGGTACTGTCGGCAGCCAAATGGAGGCTGCCGCAGCCCGCTATTTGCAGCGCGCGGGGCTCACCTTATTGGAGCGCAATTATCGCAGTTCACACGGAGAGATAGACCTTATCGCCCGTGAAAGCGATACTGTCGTGTTCGTGGAGGTGCGCTTCCGCCGTAAGAGCCAATTCGGCGGGGCCGCAGCCAGCGTGGATTCACGCAAGCAAGCTAAGCTACTGGCCACTGCCAGCCGCTATTTGCAGCAACATAAACTGGACTGTCCGTGCCGCTTCGATGTCCTTGCCATAGATGGCGATGCACAAAACGTCCAGTGGATTAAAAGCGCCTTCGAAGCCTGAGGCAAAACCGAGATTTACCCCGTCAAGTTATGGTGAGTTCGAGCTCACCTGAATTAAGGACACAATGGAACAGCGAGTCGTAACCCTTTTTCACCACAGCCTTGAAGCCACAATGAACGCTGGCGAGATACTGGCCCCGCTGATTGCAGAAGCCAGCGAAATGGTGGTGCATACACTCTTGGCAGAGAGCAAAGTCCTGCTCTGTGGCAATGGTGTCAGTGGCGCATTGGCGCAAAGTTTTAGCTCGCAACTGACCGGCGGCTTCCAGCGCGAACGCCCCGGCTTACCGGCTATGGCCCTCAACAGCGACGGCGTCTCCATGGGCACTGTTGCCTCGAACCACGGCGGTGCAGACACCTTCGCACACCCGGTTCGCGCCCTGGGGCAGCCCGGTGATCTTCTCGTAATCATCAGTAGCGATGGGCGCGACTCAAACCTGGTTCAGGCCATGCGTGCGGCTCGGGACCGGGATATGGGCATACTCGCACTGACCGGCGGTGATGGCGGCGACTGCGCCGCCCTGCTCGATACCCATGATATTGAACTACGGGTGCCATCCGATGTCGCAGCAGAGGTACACCAAGTACATCTTCTGACAATTTTTTGCCTGTGCGACCTAATCGACAGTAGTTTGTTTGGTGGCTACGAGGAATAAACGATGAACAACAAAAAGTTGACCCTGGGGAAATATCTCCTGGCTGCCTTCGCGGCAACCACCTTGTTAGCTGGATGCAGCACTGTATTGGAGGCCACCCATGACGGTCCCATACAGCAGGACCCCGGCGAGCGATCTTTTGGCACCTATATTGATGACCAGCGCATCGAGACAGTGACCACAGTCAATATCAACAAAGCTCACCCGGACCTGAAAACCTCGAATATCAATATCAATTCTTTTAATGGTGTTGTACTGCTCACCGGCCAGGTGCCCAGCCAGGAACTGCGCCTGCTCGCCGGGCGCACAGCGGAACAAGTACAGAATGTTCGCCAGGTCTACAACGAAATTCAGGTGCGCGGTAAAGTCACTTTACTGGCTAGCACCAGCGATACCTGGCTAACCACCAAGGTGAAAAGCAACTTGTTTGCCAATAAGGAAGTAGACAGTGGTCGCATCAAAATCGTGACCGAGAATGGAGTTGTTTATTTGATGGGACTGCTAACTCCTGCCGAAGCGGAACGGGCAGCCGAAGTGACCCGCTCGGTAGGCGGGGTACAGAAGGTTGTAAAAGCAGTGGAATACATCAACTAATACTTCCCGCACTACACAAACAAAAACGGAGGCAACTGCCTCCGTTTTTGTTAGCGCTCAAGTCTGTAACTTATACGCGCTCTATAGCAACCGCTGTAGCCTCACCGCCACCAATGCATAGGCTTGCCACGCCCTTCTTGGCATCGCGCTTTTCCATCGCTGCCAACAGGGTAACCAGGATACGGGCACCGCTAGCACCTAACGGGTGGCCGAGGGCACAGGCACCACCGTTAACATTGACCTTTTCCCAGGGCAAATCGAGCTCACGCATTGCAGCCATAGTCACTACCGCAAATGCTTCATTAATCTCGAATAGGTCCACATCCGCCGCAGACCAACCGGCATTCTCCAGCAGCTTGTGCATAGCGCCGACCGGAGCCGTAGTGAACCACTCAGGCTCACGGGCAAACTGGGATTGCCCCTTGAGAACAGCCAGAATTTTCAAGCCGCGCTTCTCGGCTTCACTTTTGCGCATCAACACCAGCGCCGCAGCACCGTCAGAAATAGAGCTTGAGTTCGCAGCGGTTACAGTGCCGTCTTTACGGAACGCCGGTTTTAGCTGAGGGATTTTGTCTGGACGGGCATTACCTGGGGCCTCATCGACACTCACCTCAATCTCACCTTTGCGAGAGGCAATCGTGACCGGGGAGATTTCACGAGTAAAATCACCACCTTCAATCGCGGCCTGGGCACGCGCCAGAGATTCCAGGGCAAAAGCGTCCTGCTCTTCGCGGGTGAAATCGTACTTATCGGCAGTAGATTCGGCGAAAGTACCCATCAGCTTGCCATCTGCAGCATTTTCCAGGCCATCCAGGAACATGGAATCTTTGACCTCTCCATGACCGAGGCGCATACCAGAGCGGGCCTTGGCCAGCAGGTAGGGGGCATTGCTCATGCTTTCCATACCACCAGCAACGATAACCTTACCCTCACCCATCAGCAGGGCATCGCGGGCCATCATCACAGTCTTCATTCCGGAGCCACACACCTTGTTAACAGTGGTGCAAGGAGTGCCGACAGGGATGCCTGCACCCAGTGATGCCTGGCGTGCCGGAGCCTGACCGACACCTGCCGGGAGCACACAACCCATCAGCACTTCATCCACATCGGCAGGTGCCACACCCGCGTCCTCAAGGGCTGCGCGAATCGCCGCAGCACCCAACTGCGGGGCAGTGAGGGCTGAAAGGCTGCCCTGCATAGCGCCCATTGGCGTACGCGACATTCCGACAATCACTACAGGGTCCGAAGTTACATCACTCATTCTGGCTGCTCCAAGTTCTGTGCCGCCATCACTGTGGTGGCGGCAATTGTTTTAATGTCGCCGCATTATAGCCGAAGCCCCACCCCGCTCCGCCAGGGGTGCGACCGGTGCGTATCAGTATCAGCCCATCGTGTTACTATTTACGCCACCAACAGGGATAAATAGGGGAGCGTTATGGGGTCTACGGGACTTATTGTGCTGGCGGTGGTCATCGCACTGTTCTTTTTCATCATCAGTATCTTTAACAAACTGGTTTCACTGAAAAACCACAGCGAAAATGCTTTTGCGCAGATAGAGATACAGTTAAAGCGACGCCACGACCTGGTACCAAATCTGGTAGAGAGTGCCAGGGCATACCTAAATCACGAGAGGGAAACCCTGGAAGCGGTAATCAGTGCGCGTAATACCGCAATTTCAGACCTTAAATCTGCCGCTAAAAACCCTACCAATCCGGCCGCTATCGATAAGCTCGGCCGCGCAGAAAGCCTTCTCAACAGCGCTCTGGGTCGCCTGAATATGGTGATTGAGGCCTACCCGGAATTGAAAGCCGACCAGACCCTTCGCGAACTCAACGAGGAGTTAAACAGCACCGAAAACCGCGTGGCATTTGCACGCCAAGCTTTTAACGACTGCGTCACCAGCTACAACATCTACAAGCAGAGCTTCCCCCCAGTATTTCTGGCCGGCTTTTTTGGCCACAGAGCCAACGCCCAACTGCTTGAGTTCGCAGACTCAGAAACCTTTCAAGTCGCGCCACGTATCGAGTTTTAAATATGAACTTTTACGTTCATCAGGACAAAGCCAAGCACAGCAGTCGTTTGCTGGTTTTCCTCTTCAGCCTGGCCCTCATTGCCCTAATTAGTTTGAGTACCCTGGCTACGGCGGCCATGGTGTCACTGTCTCGCGGCCAACCATTTACTCCCTTTGAAGTTGTGCAACTTCTGGGCTGGGAGACCCTTGGCTCAATAGCCTTTGTCATCGGTACCGTCGTTATTCCGGGCAGTCTGTACAAGTTCCATCAATTATCCCCTGGGGGAAAGGCTGTGGCGGAATCCCTGGGAGGGCACAAACTTAATACTTCCGCGCGGACTGAGCGGGAAAAGAGAGCACTCAATGTTGTGGAAGAGATCGCTATTGCAGCAGGTATTCCGGTACCCGATGTCTACATCATTGAGGACAGCACCATCAATGCCTTTGCCGCTGGCCAAAACCCTACCAACGCCATTATTGGCCTGACGCGGGGCTCCTTGGAAAAGCTTACCCGGGAGGAACTACAGGGAGTTGTTGCCCACGAGTTCAGTCATATTCTCAATGGAGACATTCGTCTAAACACCCAAATCACCGGGCTGCTCCACGGAATCTTAATTATTGGACTTTTGGGGCAGCTCCTTATCAGAAGCCCAGCACCCCACAGGCGCGTAACCCCCATAAGATATCCGCTACTAGGCCTGGGAATAACTCTGATTATCCTCGGCTACACCGGTACGCTAATCGGCAACCTGATCAAGGCCGCTGTCAGTCGGCAACGGGAGTTTCTTGCCGATGCCTCCGCAGTACAATTTACTCGCAACAACCTCGGTATTGCCAACGCACTGAAAAAGATCGGTGGCCGCGATTTAGGCTCAGAACTCAGCAGCCCCAACGCAGCAGAGTTTAACCATATGTTGTTCGCGGTTGGGGTAAAACACTCGCTGCTCAGCCTTTTTGCCACTCACCCTCCACTACCGGTGCGTATAAAGAGGTTAGAACCCGCCTGGAACGGCCTATTCGCCAATACGGAAGAACAGGTAAAAAGTGAAGCCCAGACTGTAAAACCCAGTGAATTGCAAAATCCTCAGTTCGCCATGGCCGCTCCTACAACGCCTTTCCAGGCTGCTCTGGATGCGGTGGACAACAGCATTGCCAAACCAGATACACACCAAGTTGAGCTTGGGCATCAACTGCTGGGTTCTATTCCACCTCTGATCCAACAGGCTGCACACGAACCTTTTACCGCCCGGGCACTGGTTTACTACCTTCTTCTGCACAAGGATAAAACCGAGCGAGACAAACAGCTAAACCTCTTGGAGAAAATTGCCCACCCCGCTGTTATCCGCGAGATGAAAAAACTCACACCACATATGGAATCACTGCCGAGCAACGCCCGCCTCGCATTGATAGACCTATGTATCCCGGCCTTGCGTGCCCTAGTCCCTCAGCAGTACCAGATCTTTAAACGAAACCTTATCAAGCTTCTACACAGCGATGGGAAAGTTGAAGTTTGGGAGTGGGCCTTATACCGGGTATTAATGCACGCGCTCGACGGCGCTCCAGATCGACAGCGCCTCTCCCACAGCAAACATGCCAACAAAGATGCTTCACGATTTATCATTGCAGCCATCGCCCATGCGGGAAACAGCCAATACCTTCCAGCAAAACGTGCTTATGAGAAGGGACTCAGTGCTCTCAGGCTTGAAATAACCCCGCTACCCGGCATCGCTGATATCACCCTGCCACGACTGGACAAGGCCATTGCAATCGCCAGCCTTATACCGCCCCTGGAGAAACCCGACTTACTGAAAGCGATTGTGATCACCTTGAATCACAATGGGGTAATTAAAGCGGAGGAGATCGAACTGTTAAGGGCCGTCGCTGACAGCCTGGACTGCCCTATGCCACCGATTATCGATAAGTCTAGGTAGCCGCACAACGCCAGCACAAATGCTGGCGTTGTGAAGCCTTAATAGGCGTGGTGCTGATAAACCGGCCCGATGCCCACACTCCATAAAATGACGGAGCCAATAA
The DNA here is from genome assembly GCA_032615215.1 of Microbulbifer sp. MKSA007. Lineage (NCBI taxonomy): Bacteria > Pseudomonadati > Pseudomonadota > Gammaproteobacteria > Cellvibrionales > Microbulbiferaceae > Microbulbifer > Microbulbifer sp. MKSA007. Next base: position 4,126,888 of record CP128433.1, read on the forward strand.
GCACCGTAACCATCATTACCAGGGCAACGGTTAATACTGCACAGGCATACAGAAAAGCTCGATCCTTATTCATATTCATCAGGATCGGAATGCCGGCAAAGACCAGGTAAATAGAATACATCCCGGCAATGCCTACCGACGCCATCGTGAGCCAGGGGTGCGGATAAAGGACGACGATACTCGCCAGGAAGATTGGCGTAGTAATAAACACCGCAAGTGCCGTCCCTTCATAATGGCGCGTGGGCTCATCGCCCTCAACCCCGTAGGATCGCGCCATCCAGTTAATAAACTCTCCGAGGCAATAGACGCCAACCAGCAATGCAAAGTAAGTAACAACCGACAGAACAGCTGCACTTTCAGGTGTCAGCTTTGCTAGATGTCCCCCAACCTGAAAGCCTACCCGGGTAACCCCAAAGTAACCGGCCACAGTAGGAATCAACGCCAGAAGCGGCACATGAGTTACAAACACCTCAAAAAAGAATGGCGATCAGCGCGTATCGCTTTCCACTCTTTTTCCGGGTTGGTAAGAATACCTATTGTATGACTGAGTATCCGCACACCAAATCTCCCTTCCAATACCCTGCTTTGCAGTATCGGTGGCGCACAACAGATTGACCAATGCCAAAAGGGAATTAAGCGTCACTTTCAAATTTACTTGATTTATATCAGCTGTGGACCGACAGGCAATTTCGCCCGCTGCGCTTTGCTTTATAAAGCGCTTGATCAGCCGCTTTAAGGATATTCTCGGGTTTCTTTAGTTTTTTATTGCGGTGGGCAACGCCAATACTCACAGTAACTTTTACTGGCCTCCCTCCGCCCTTCCCCCTTAGTGAGGCCCCTGCGGCAAGACGCCCCGATGACCTTAGGCGCAGCGGGTAGCTTGAGATTTTCTCCCTGATTTTTTCCAATAAAGCTTCTTTCGCCTCGCGACTGCGGCCCGGAAGGTAAATAACAAACTCCTCGCCACCATAGCGAAACACGGCACCGTGAGAGTGGCGCGCGAGTTGAGCCGCAACCATTTGCAAAGCCTGATCACCCACTTGGTGCCCATAGCGATCATTCAGCCTCTTAAAATGATCGATATCAACCATGGCAAGGCTGTAATTCCATGTTGGCGTCAGCATCTGATAGCGGAAGGCCCGCCTGGAATGAAGCCCAGTCAGCTCATCGCGAAACGCCAATTCATAACTGGCCCCAAGCAGCGAAGCGACCAACAATATTCCCGCTACAGACCCGGTAAACTCGAGAGGAAAGCCCAACCAAACACTGCACAGCAGCAAAATAGAACAACTAAACAGACCCATAGCGGTGGGGCCAGGGTAGAGAAAAAGTAAGGCAAAAGCACCGAGAGCGGAGACACTGCCGATCAATTGTGGCAACGAAAATGCGTCGGGTAAAAACCCGGACAACCCCCTGGGCAAATTCTCGACCGGAAATGCCAGCCTCAGCGGCGCGCAGCAATCGTAGAGCAAGACAAAACCCACCCCCTCAGCCAGCAAAAACAGGCCCCACAGCAGCCCAAAAATACTGAAGACACTGCGATCACGACTGCAAGTAAAGAGAACAAGATTTACCGCTACCAGTGAGAGATATAGCGGGAGATCCCTGTCCAAGCTGGGGAGCAACTGGGAGTGAGCCGCGATGTATAGGGCCATGATAAGCAGCGCTGAAAGCGCAACCCGGCTTGAGCGAAAACCAAAACTGAGCAATGCTGCCATAGCCAATAGCAACACAGGCAGCTGCGGACTGTATAAGTGGGTCAGATCGATCCAGGGAAGATACTGCGCAACGAGAAGCACCAGAAGCATCCCTGGCAGCCAAATAAAGCGCAGCCATTGAAGGTACGGCGGCATGACATTCGCGGCAATAAAAGATAACGCGACATTATACGGACTTGGGACAAGCGTATACCCGGAACCGGGTCACAAAAGTGAAGGAAGGGAACTGGCAGGGCTTCAGAAATCTGCCCTACCAGCGAAAAGGAGCACTATTTAACGACACGCAGAGCCGGTTTTTTCACCGATTTTTTACCCAAACTGGTGGGTGGCGTCGGTTCGGGCGGCTCTGGAGTTTCCTCGGCCTCAAATACCATTCCCTGTCCGTTTTCCCGCGCGTAGATTCCGACCACAGACCCCACTGGAACTTGGATATCTGTCGGAACCCCGCCAAAACGGGCGTTAAACCTGATGGCGTAATTATCCATAGTCAGACTGGCAACCGCTGATTCCGAGATGTTCAGCACTATCTGACCATCGTCGTTCACATGTTGTTGCGGCACCAAAACACCGGGGAGGTGCGTATCAACCAGAATATAAGGAGTGCACCGGTTATCGGTTATCCACTCGTAAAACGCCCGCAGAATATAGGGACGATTGGATGTCATGGCCGGCTTGCTCACCAGTATTCCCTCAACGCATTTCCCGTTCGTATTCGGTCAGACTCTGCTGGAATGCCTCACGGGCAAACAGGCGGTCCATATAATCCAGCAACGGCTTAACCTGCTTGGTTTTCGGAAGACTGATTTCAAACTGCTCAAGGCGCCACAACAGCGGGGCCATGCAGCAATCCACCAGAGAAAACTCTTCATTAAAGAAGTACGGCAGGTCGGTAAACATCGGAGCGATACCAACCAGGTTGTCGCGCAGTTCTTTCCGAGCGGAGGCCGCGTCCTTACCACCGGCAAGGATCTTGTCCACCAGAGGACACCAATCGCGCTCGATACGATGCATGATCTGGCGGCTCTGCGCGCGGGCAACCGGGTAAACCGGCAGCAGCGGCGGATGCGGGAAACGCTCGTCCAGATACTCCATCATCACTTTGGTCTCGAACAGAACCAAGTCGCGATCTACCAGGGTTGGCAGGGAGTTGTAAGGATTGAGGTCAGCGAGTTCAGCTGGTTTATCATCGGCGTCCACATCGGTGATATCGACGGAAACCCCTTTCTCTGCAAGTACGATACGTACTCGGTGGCTATAGTGGCTGCGACCATCGGAGAAGAAGGTCATCGAGGAGCGCTTGTTGGTAGGCACACCCATGTTCAAACTACCTCAAACTTTAAGCCGGCTAGAGCCGACCTTTTATTCAAAATATAAAAGGGCAGTGAGTAAACCCACCACCCATTAGAGACAAACTAGCGACGGCTTTAGTGGTGCACGTCTTTCCAGTATTCGCGGTTCAGCAACCAGGCGAAGATAAAGAACACAAAAATAAACGCCAGCACATAGAAGCCAACACGTTTGCGATCTTCAGCCATCGGCTCAGCAATGTACTCCATAAAGTTGACGAGGTCATACATTGCCCCATCAAACTCTTCAGGTGTCATAGAACCCTTCACCTTGCCGACTTCCAGACTACCACAGGCAGCATCCATAATCGGGTTGCCGAGCTCATCGCGGACAACTTTACCGTGATCGCGCTTAGGGCCAGGGGCACATTCCTGCAAGCCTTGCAGTTCCATCAGAACGTGAGGCATGGCCACACTCGGGAAGACCTTGTTATTTACCCCGGTAGCACGACTGTCGTCCTTATAGAAGCTGCGGAGGTAAGTGTAGAGCCATTCCGGTGAGCGAGAACGAGCAACCAACGTCAGGTCCGGCGGCGCGGCGCCGAACCATACTTTGGAATCATCTGGACGCATGGAGATCGTCATCAGGTTACCGATCTTGTCGTCACCCAAAACCAGGTTCTCCATCATCAACTCAACCGGGATATCCAGGTCAGTGGCCACGCGCTCCCAACGGGAGTAATTGGCACTGTGACAACCCATGCAGTAGTTGACGAAGTACTTGGCACCGCGCTGCAGGGACGGCTTGTCCCGCAGATCGATATTGATGTGATCCAGCTCCACTTCAGATTCTGCACCTACCGCTTTAATCGGGATAAAGGTCAGCAGGCCGACAACGATAATACCGATAAACAGGATGCCGAAAGTTTTACCACCAGACGGGCTGGTTACACGCTCGGGCTCTGGGTAAACCTCATCGCGATTGGTAATCCAGGGCAGCAACGTAAAGAAGGCAGCTAGCAGCAGAGTTACAACCACCATGAAAGTATTCACGGAGTAATTAGCAACCGCCATCCACAGGAACAGCACGCCAAAGATGACACAAACAGCCCAGGAGCCAATGCCTTTCTTACTCTTCGGATTCGTCCAAACCGGCATGGTCAGGAAGAAGGCGAAGTAGAACAGGGTCGCTACCTGAGACAGGAAGTTACGATCCGGGGTCGGAGATTTAACACCCAGGTAGCCAAGGATAATAAATACTGCAGCAAACAGAAGCAGCAAGCCCTTCGGCAACCAACCCTTGTAGCGAATCGAGCGAACCGGGCTCTTGTCCAGCCAAGGCAGCACAAACAGCACAGCAATAGCGGCACCCATTGCTATCAAGCCAAGGAATTTCGCAGTAAGCGGACCGATATCCATGGTAACCGCACGCAGGATTGCGTAGAACGGCGTGAAGTACCAAACCGGAGCAATATGCGGCGGTGTCTTCAGCGGGTTCGCTTCTTCGAAGTTAGCGTACTCCAGGAAGAAGCCGCCCATTTCCGGGAAGAAGAACACAACAGTTGCGAAGATAAACAGGAATACCGCGATACCTACCAAATCGTGCACAGAGTAGTAAGGGTGGAAAGCAATACCGTCTTTAGGAATGCCGTTCTCGTCCTTGTTCTTCTTGATCTCGATACCGTCTGGGTTGTTGGAGCCAACCTCGTGCAACGCCAGGATATGCAGAACTACCAGCAATACCAATACCAGCGGCAGTGCAATAACGTGCAGGGAGAAGAAGCGGGTCAGGGTAATACCAGAAATCAGGTAGTCTCCGCGAATCCACTCAACCAGGCTATCGCCAATACCGGGAATTGCTCCAAACAGGGAAACAATTACCTGGGCACCCCAGTAGGACATCTGGCCCCAAGGCAGTACGTAACCCATAAAGGCTTCTGCCATCAGCACCAGGTAGATACACATACCGAAAATCCACACCAGCTCGCGGGGCGGCTTATAAGAGCCGTACATCAAACCGCGGAACATATGCAGGTACACCACCACGAAAAAGGCAGACGCACCTGTGGAGTGAAGATATCGTATCAACCAACCCCACTCTACATCTCGCATGATGTACTCAACCGAGGCAAACGCCTCCTCGGCGGAGGGGTTGTAGCTCATAACGAGCCAAATACCGGTCAACAGCTGGTTGACCAGGACCAATAAGGAGAAAACACCGAAGAAATACCACAGGTTAAAGTTTTTGGGCGCGTAGTACTTGCCCATGTGCTTATCCCAGGCCTGGTAAATGGGTAGCCTCTGATCTACCCAATCACCGAAATCTGCGAGCCATTTCATGCGGTGCCCTCCTGGTCTACGCCAATCACGATTACATCGTCGTTTTCATAGGAATAAGGCGGCACCTCCAAGTTGGTAGGCGCGGGAACACCGGTATAAACACGGCCAGCCATATCGTATTTGGAACCGTGACAGGGACAGAAGAAGCCACCCATCCACTCATCGCCACCCAGATCGGCAGCACCCACTTCCGGGCGGTACATAGGCGCGCAGCCAAGGTGCGTACACAGACCAACCAACACCAACAGCTTTGGCTTGATAGAGCGGTTTTCCGGATCTACATAAGCTGGCTGGATAGACTCCTCGGAGTTAGGGTCGCGCAGTAGAGGCTCCACTTTCTCCAGGTCTTGCAGTATTTCATCGGTACGGCGCACAACATAGACCGGCTTACCTCGCCACTCTACAGTGACCATTTGGCCCGGTTCAACTTTGCTAATGTTGTATTTAACCGGAGCGCCCGCAGCTTTCGCCTTGGCACTCGGCTTCCAGGAAGCGACGAAGGGAACGGCAACCCCCACCGCACCCGCGCCACCAACAACTGAGGTGGCAGCGGTTAGAAAACGGCGCCGTCCTACATTTACACCGTCATCACTCATGACGTAGTTCTCCCATCACAGCGACCCCGATAGCCCGGAGATTCGCTGGCCCAAACCCAAAAAGTCTTGAAAGAAGTCCCGCCCCGGCAGATTGCCCGCGCGAATAAACCCCACAAATCAAGCGGATACAAATCGGCGCAATGTTAAAGAAAATGCCAATTTGATACAAGGCAATGCTATGGGGAACGTCGGGAATCACGCGGCGAAACCGCGATAAATCCAGCAAAAGTCATAAGAGCGCTGGATAACCACAGATACGGGAATATAAAAAAGCCCGGCAAAAGCCGGGCCAAAAAGAAAGCTTAACGCTTGGAGAACTGCGGCTTCTTACGCGCTTTGCGCAGACCCACTTTCTTACGCTCAACCTCACGGGCGTCGCGGGTAACATAACCAGCGGCGCGCAGCGGTTGACGCAGCGCTTCGTCGTACTGCATCAGGGCACGGGTCAGGCCGTGACGGATAGCACCCGCCTGACCAAAGGAACCGCCACCTTTAACAGTGACAGTGATGTCGAATTTCTCGACCATTTCAACCTTTTCCAGCGGCTGACGCACGATCATGCGAGCCACTTCACGGCCGAAGTATTCGTCCAGAGTGCGACCGTTTACGGTGATCTTACCTTCGCCTGCTGTGAGGAATACACGAGCAGTAGAGGTCTTGCGGCGGCCGGTACCGTAGTATTGAGTAGTTGCCATCAGATTTATTCCCGTTTAGATCGCCAGTTCAATCGGCTGTTGAGCCACATGAGGATGTTCACTGCCGCTGTATACTTTCAGCTTCTTGAACATGGCACGACCCAAAGGACCTTTCGGCAGCATGCCTTTAACGGCGCTTTGAACGGTGCGCTCGGGCGCTTTTTCGATCAGCTTTTCGAAGCTGATGGATTTAAGACCACCAGGGTAGCCGGAGTGGCTGTGGTAGATCTTGTCTTTGGCCTTGTTACCGGTCACGCGAACCTTTTCTGCGTTGATTACAATGATGTAATCGCCAGTGTCCACGTGGGGCGTGTATTCAGGCTTGTGCTTGCCGCGCAGGCGGGTTGCGATCTCGGCAGCAATACGGCCGAGGGTCTTGTCCGCAGCGTCAACAATGTACCAGTCGCGTTTTACCGCCTCTGGCTTGGCACTGTAAGTCTTCATGTTATAAACACCTGTAATATGACCCCCAGAATTAGGGGCCGTCCCACAAAAGAGCGCGGATAGTACAAAAGGAGTGTATGCTTTTCAAGCGGAATTTACCCCGACTCGACAGACTTATTCGGGGCGATGGGGCCGCTCCAGATATTCGCGGGACTGCATCTCCAAAAGCCGACTCACCGTGCGCTCAAACTCAAACTTAAGATTCCGGCCGACGTACAACTCCTCAGCTGGAACCTCCGCAGAAATCACCAACTTCACGCACCGGTCGTAAAATTCATCCACCAGATTAATGAAGCGACGCGCCTGGGCATCCATACGCTCATCAAACTTGACCACCGACCCCAGAAGCACCGTATGGAACTCCCTGGCCAATTCGATATAGTCATTTTGCGATCGCGGCCCATCGCATAGATCCACAAAATCAAACCACGCAACATCATCCGCTACTTTCAAGGCTCGAATTGGGCGCCCCTCCACTTGCAGCTGAACCTCGCTACGAGCTTCGCAGCCGCTGACACTCAGCTGTGAAAAACTCTGCTCCAGACTGCTATCCGCCTCAGGTCCCAGTGGAGAATGATATAGCTCCAATATCTCCAGGGTGCGCAGCCGGTAATCGGTACCGCTATCGACATTAACCACTTTGGTGTACTTCTCCAGCAGATCGATGGCCGGAAGGAATCGTACCCTCTGCAACCCATCCTTATATAAGCCTTTGGGCACAATATTCGAGGTCGCCACTAGGGCCACCCCCGGCGGAACAGCGCATCCAACAGACCGGCCAATATCATGGCATCGGCAATATCTGAGACGAAAAACTCATCAAAGCAGAGCACCCGAGCGCGGCGGGCAATCTTATCCGCCACCTTCTCCAGCGGATTCTTCTCCCCTGCGTACTCCTTTAGATCCTGGTGAACTCGACGCATAAAGCGATGGAAATGGGTGCGCTGTTTTTCCGCGAACGGCAGGGACTCAAAAAACGCATCCATTAGGTAGGTTTTTCCGCGGCCTACCCCACCCCAAAAGTAGAGACCCTTCTCGGGCTCATTAGCGCGACTGCGAATGCGGGACAAAAAACTGATGATCGCACCGCGCTCAGACCGGGCCACCAGGCGCCGATGAAGATCCTGCAGCTCCTCAACTGCCTGACGCTGGGATTGATCCTCAACAAAGTCCGGACGCTGAAGATCACTCTCATAACGCTCAAGAGGGGAAGAAAATAGTGGTTTGGCGGGCAACATAGAGGAAAATTTCTTCGACTACTGAATAACTGGCGCGCACTCTATCAAATTCAACCAATCTACGCATAGACCGCGGAGAGACATGGTTGGCACCCTTTACAACAGTGCAACTACCCGAAATAGCCAGCCCTCCCCGCAAACTGGAACCAGGCACTAACCATTCTGTCGCAATTGACCGACAACATTAATTGTCAGCGTAATAATCGCGTATACTGGCCTCTCTATTATGAGGGGCAATAGCCACGAACGCGGGCTACCCAAAGTGCAGAAACCGGCTGGGCCAAGATTGGCAGCCTCATCTCCCCGCGAGGCGATCTGTACAATAAAAAAGCAAGTTGAGGAGGTAGTAAGTGCACTCTACATCGGTATTAATTCTAGTCGGCGTCCTCGGTATGACCCTGGGTGCATTCCTCGCATTCCTGGCTGTGCGCGGGCGTACCAGTGTGGAGCGCTCAGAGGAGCTGGAGCAAAGGCTACGTGAGGCCAACAACAAACTCGAAGACTTCCAGTTGCAGGTCAACGATCACTTCGACCAAACTTCACAACTTGTTCACAACCTCACCGAGAGCTATAAAGAGGTTCACGAATACCTGTCTAATAGCGCGCTGCGCTTATCCAGCCAGGATATTGGCCGCCAGATGCTAAAAGCCGGCAGTGGAAAATTAAAAGACAACGATGAGAAATTGCAGGATATAGAGCCGCCTCGCGACTGGGCCCCTAAGGAACCTGGCGCCAAAGGCACACTTGCTGAGGACTACGGGCTCGAAAAAGAGGCCCATGAGAGCAGCTAATAATTAATAAGCTGTACGAGATAATGAAACGCAGCTTTCCAAGAAATAGAAAAAGGCGGGTAATCACCCGCCTTTTTTATTCGGTACTTACAGGCTCTGATAGTAATCCATCAAAATCTGCGCCACTTCAGGGCGAGAAAACTCTGGGGGCGGCGCAATACCATCACCCAACATTTCACGCACTTTAGTACCTGAAAGCAGAATAAAGTCTTCTTTCGTGTGATCAGGAACATCACGCATCATTACCACCTTATTCAACTTTTTGGAATAAGCGGTGTGGTCGGCACGGAAAATCTCAATCTCAAGAGCGCCTTCGGGCACCTTTTCATCGAAGATTGTCTGAGCATCGAAAGCGCCGTAGTAATCACCAACGCCGGCGTGATCACGACCGACAATCAGGTGGCTACAGCCACAGTTCTGGCGGAATACCGCATGCAATACCGCTTCGCGCGGGCCAGCATACAGCATATCGAAGCCGTAGCCGGTCACCATCACAGTATTCGCCGGGAAGTACAGCTCTACCATCTTGCGAATGGAAGCATCGCGCACCGGAGCGGGGATATCACCAGGCTTCAGCTGGCCAAGCAGCATATGAATCAGTACACCATCGGCCTCTACCCCGTCGAGGGCCATCTTGCACAGCTCTTCGTGCGCGCGGTGCATCGGGTTGCGAGTCTGAAAGGCTACAACCTTATTCCAGCCACGCTCCTTGAATTCATTGCGAATCTCTACCGCAGTGCGGAAAGTATCCGGGAAGTCATTCTGGAAGTAGCTAAAGTTCAGCACTTCGATCGGGCCCGATACTAGAGTTCGACCCGCAGACTTAAAGGTTGCGACACCGGGGTGTTTCTCATCCAGAGTGCCAAAGACCTGCTCAGCCATGGTGTCCATTTGCTCTTCTGAAATGGTTTCGATCGCCTCAACATCCATCACGGCGAGAACCGGATTACCCTCAACATTCGGGTCACGCAGGGCAATACGGGAGGCACCCTCAATTTCACTAGCGTCTTTAACAACATTGACAACCGGCACCGGCCAGAACAGGCCATCTACTGTGCGCAAGGTTCCAGCAACACTCATGGCATCTGCCAGGTTCATATAGCCGTGCAACGGATTGAAGTATCCTGCCCCAAGCATTACCGCATTAGCGGCAGCTGCCGAACTGACCACGATTGACGGCAGGGACTCCGCTTCGTGCATCAACTGGTGATGCCTCTCACTGTCATATACAAAGCGTGGCTGAAGTTCAACGCTACCATGGGGGCGAACTAGGGACATTTAGGTCTCCAAAAACAGTAGTTACCGGTTAGTCTTAAAATTTCGATTGGCCATTATACGCATCTATCGTAAGCGACCAATGTCATTGCCATACAGGAGTTAGATTATACCCCCCAAGTTCCACTCCCTGAGCAACTCCAGGGTCTCAAAAACCAAGCAAGCAGACCCGGACACTGGGCAATCGCTATATAGTAGAGTGAGAAATACAAGCGCCCTCCAATTAGGCTCACAAACTGCCCCTCTGTCCAAGCCATTTTGTAGAGCCCCTATATGCTAATTGTTGTGCCGTGAACAACCACCCAGCCAAAAGAAACTATTTCCTCTAACAAAGTCCATGTGCAGCGATTCCGCCTGGAGACGTGTGTATAATCAGCGCAAAGAGGAGTCACGAGTGTCCCAAAACCGATTTTTACAAGATTGGATCCTACCAACCCTGGTAGGCCTTGCCATGGCTGCCCTGCTCTTGGTTATATTCCCACAACTGCGTGGTATCGCCCCTGAGGCCAATGGAAATAATACCCAAGGTCCGGTTTCCTATGCCCATGCCGTCAATGTGGCAGGCCCTGCTGTAGTCAATATCTACACCCGAATGGCCATGCCGCAGCGCCAGCACCCTTTGTTCAATGACCCCCTTTTTAGGCGCTTGTTCGACAACATGGATGTCCCGCAAAGACAGAGGATGCAATCCAATCTTGGCTCAGGTGTCATTGCCAGTGATAACGGTTATATCCTGACCAACCATCATGTGGTCGACCAGGCCGATGCCATTGTTATTCTTTTAGCTGATGGACGGGAAGCGCAAGCAAGGCTCGTCGGAAGCGATACAGATTTTGACTTGGCCGTCCTCAAAATTGACCTCGACGGCCTGACCTCCATTTCTGTTGGCGAGCCCGACAGGGCACAAGTGGGCGACGTCGTCCTAGCAATCGGCAACCCTTTTGGAGTTGGGCAAACTGTGACTCAAGGTATTATCAGTGCGAAAGGCCGCCACCTAGAAAACTCAGGTACCGGCAGCTACTTACAGAACTTTTTGCAGACAGATGCTGCGGTCAACCCTGGAAACTCTGGTGGCGCACTGGTTGACTCTCAAGGGCGCCTGCTCGGCATCAACACCTCAATTCTCAATCAATCCGGCTATTCAGGCGGAATCAGCTTCGCCATTCCCGCCAATATTGCCTTCAAAGTCATGCAAGATATTATCGCTTACGGACGGGTTGTACCCGGCTGGCTGGGCATTGAAGCTACTGGCATTAGCCCTCAAATGGCCAAGGAGTTCAATTTAAACTCTACTGGTGGCGTGTTAGTAACAGCTATTTACAACGAGGGCCCCGCGCATGTTGCAGGTCTTCAGCCAGGAGATGTCATCACACATATTGATGGCCTCCCTATCGGCGATGGCAAACAGGGAGAGGCCACTATGGCCACTCTGCGCCCCGGAGATACCATCTCAATAACCTTTATTAGAGAAGGCGCCTCCCATACGGTTAATGCCACAGTTTCAGAAGAGCCACAGACAAAAACAGCAATAGAATAAACTCTCAAGGAGGAGCCTCCATGCGCTCAATGGTTTTTGCTCTACTTTTTACAATAACTGTAACTCCCGCAATAGCGGAAGATAAAGAAGACTTACAAAAACTGCTGATTGATTTTATCAGCAAAGCTGCCTCTGATCCCCAGGCCCACCAACGCTTTTGGGCCGAGGACCTGGTATACACCAGCTCAAACGGAAAGCGCTTTGGCAAAAGCGAAATTATGCAAGGAATGCAAACACCTCCCACTGAACCAGTGACAACAAGCTATGCCGCCGAGGAAATTGACATTCGATTGTTAGGAGATGCCGCTATTGCTGCATTTAAACTATCGGCTAATGACAGCAGTAAAGGGGAACAAAGCTATTACCTCAACACCGGCATGTTTGTTAAACGAGACGGTGAGTGGCGCGCCCTAGCCTGGCAGGCTACCCGCATACCCCCTACAGAATAAGTGCACTATGTACACACCCCGCATAGAGGAATCTGTCGGGGTGTATTACTCAGAAATCCTTGACCCGAAAACCCGCAGAGCGGGCATGAGCTTCTAACCCCTCCCCGAGCGCAAGAGTATGCGCTACGCGCCCCAAGGTATCAGCGCCTTTTTCAGAACAGTAGATCACCGAACTGCGCTTCTGGAAGTCGTAAACTCCCAGCGGTGAGGAAAAACGGGCAGTGCCACTGGTAGGAAGGACATGATTGGGGCCAGCACAGTAGTCCCCCAATGCCTCTGCCGTATAGCGCCCGAGGAAAATGGCTCCGGCATTCCGGATCCCAGGAAGGTAAGCCTCAGGATTATCTACTGAAACTTCCAGGTGCTCCGGTGCAATCTGATTAGAGATTTCTATCGCCTTCTGTATGGACTCCACTTGGATCAACGCTCCACGATCAGCAAGGGAGCGGGAGGCAATTTCAGCTCGGGGCAACTCGACCAAAAGCCTTTGCAGCGAACTCTCAACCCGATCTAGATACTCAGCATCAGGGCACAACAGAATTGACTGCGCCTGCTCATCGTGTTCAGCCTGTGACAGCAGATCCATGGCAATCCAGTCGGGATCTGTTTGCCCATCGCAAATAACCAGAATTTCAGAAGGGCCCGCAATCATGTCGATAGCAACATGACCAAAAACAGCACGCTTGGCACTGGCCACAAAGATATTCCCCGGACCAACAATTTTATCCACCGCAGGAATAGACTCAGTACCATAGGCTAGTGCCGCTACTGCCTGGGCACCACCAATCGTAAACACCCGGTCCACCCCTGCTATTGCCGCTGCCGCCAACACCAGGTCGTTCAGCGCCCCTTTCGGAGCCGGCACCACCATATTTACGGCGTCAACCCCAGCAACTTTTGCAGGAATTGCATTCATAAGCACGGAAGAAGGGTAACTCGCCTTACCTCCAGGAACATAAATGCCGACACTTTGCATTGGGGTAATCTGCTGCCCAAGCACAGTCCCATCGGCCTCCGTATAGCGCCAGGACTCCTGTCTTTGATGCTCGTGGTAACGCCTCACTCTATTAGCAGCTTCCTCCAGGGCCTCGCGCTCCTCGGTACTTATACGACCTAGAGCCGCGGTAAGCTCAGCAGCCGGCAGAGCAAAGTCTTTCGCCCTTTCCAGGTGCCGATGATCAAAGCGGTTGGTGAACTCGATAACAGCCTTATCACCATGAGCGCGAACACGCTGCAATATTTCTGCAACGATACTTTCAACCTCTTGATTTGCCACTGCCTCCCAAGCCAATAACTGCTTCAATTGGCCATCGAAATCTCTATCGACCGTATTTAGCCGACGAATTACTTTGCTCGTCATAATGCTTCGGGTATCTATTTGGTTTGTGCTACAGCCGATGCCAACTTCTCAATCAAACTATTGATTGGCGCATATTTCATCTTCATGGCTGCCTTGTTGACGATCAATCGACTGCTGATTTGCGCAATAGTCTCTCGGGCTTCAAGGCCATTGGCCTTTAGCGTATTGCCACTATCTACAATATCGACAATCTCGTCGGCCAAATTCATTAGCGGAGCAAGCTCCATAGCCCCATACAGCTTAATAATGTCAACCTGACGGCCAATCGAGGCATAGTGCTTTTTGGCACTCTGTACAAACTTGGTAGCGACCTTAATTCGGCCACTGGGCAATTGCCCCCCCTTAACACCAGCGGTCATCAGGCGGCAGCGGGCAATGCCCAAATCGAGAGGCTCGTATATACCATCAGAACTATGCTCGAGTAGGGTGTCTTTCCCCGCCACACCAATATCTGCGGCTCCATGCTGCACATAAGTGGGCACATCCACTCCCCTCAGGAGGAGGAGATGCACCCCTTCGCGATTCGTCGGAAATATCAACTTTCGACTTTTAGTTAGGTCTTCAGCAGGCTCCAACCCTGCCGCCTTAAGAAGCGGTAGGGTCTCCTGAAGAATCCGCCCTTTTGTCAGTGCGATTGTAATTTGTGCAGTCATTTCGATTTACGCCAGTCCGTCATTGGCTCTTGGGATTAACTTCGTAGCAATCAGCCGGGAACACGCCGAATATTCGCGCCCAGCTGTCGGAGCTTCTCTTCAATACACTCGTAGCCGCGGTCAATATGGTAAATACGATCCACCATAGTAGTGCCCTCTGCCACCATACCAGCAATAACCAAGCTAGCTGACGCGCGCAGATCTGAAGCCATTACTGGAGCGCCCTTAAGCTTCTCCACCCCGGTAACAATTGCCGTATTGCCTTCCAGGGTGATATCTGCTCCCATTCGATTCAGCTCATGAACCTGGATTAAGCGGTTTTCAAAGATTGTCTCAACTACAGTCCCCTTTCCTTCGGCTACAGCATTCATTGCTGTGAACTGGGACTGCATATCTGTAGGGAAGGCTGGGTAAGGCGCTGTACGGAAGCTCACCGCTTTAGGGCGATTGCCTTTCATATCCAGCTCAATCCAATCGTCGCCACAACTGATATGAGCTCCAGCCTCTTCAAACTTAACCATAACCGCATCGAGGATATCGGCACGAGTATTGAGCAGGCGCACTTTGCCCCTCGCCGCTGCAGCTGCCGCAAGGAAGGTTCCAGTTTCAATACGGTCCGGCATAACAGTGAACTTGCAGGGGGTAAGCTTAGGTACACCGTGAACACGCAGGGTGTCAGTGCCAACCCCTTCAATCTGAGCCCCCATAGCAATAAGGAACTCTGCCAAATCGACGATTTCAGGCTCGCGAGCGGCGTTGTGCAGAGTCGTAGTTCCCTCTGCCAGTGCCGCTGCCATCAACAGGTTTTCAGTGCCGCCAACTGTCACTTTCTCCATGACAATATTGGCTCCCTTAAGACGACCATTGGAGCGCGCCCGAATGAAACCACCATCGATGGTTATCTCAGCACCCATCGCCTCAAGGCCCTTCAGGTGAATATCGACTGGGCGGCTACCAATTGCACAACCACCGGGAAAGGAGACATTCGCAACTCCATGCCTAGCCAGCAGGGGCCCAAGAACCAAGATTGAGGCCCGCATCGTCTTAACCAGCTCATAGGGAGCGGTCAGGTCATTGACTGAGCGAGGGTCAATTTCAACACCCAGCTTTTCATCAATAGTGACATCACACCCCATGCACCGGAGCAGGGTAATCATGGTGGTAATGTCGTTGAGATGCGGCAAATTATCGATTTGCACGGGCCCGTCAGCCAACAAAGCAGCAGCCAAAATCGGCAAGGCTGAATTCTTAGCACCAGAAATCCGCAGAGTCCCGGAAATTGGGCTGCCGCCCTCTATTATCAACTTATCCATTCAATTTCTTTCTAGATAGCCAACACCTCAGTGGCAATGGCAAGTTAACGACTGGCTTCTTCTGGAGTCAGAGTCTGCATTTGCACGGCATGCAAGGTGCCGTCGGCGATTTTTTCACCAAGAGCGGCATAGACAAGCTGTTGCTTTTTTAAACGACTCAGACCTTCAAAGGAACTGCTCACTACAGTGACCATCAGGTGACTACCTTCAAAAGCCACTTCAACAGTACTGTCGGGAATTTGCCCTTCAATTAGGGCCTTGATTTCGTCTGGTTGCATAGGAGGGACTTGCGATTGGTTAAAAACAGCACGCAAGTGTACTTGAATCAAGCGGAGTGCGCAGCTACGCACTCCAAAGTTCGCGGATCAACTCACTTTATTTGCGGCATCGTCTGCCGCTGACCAATTAGAAATCACCTTGTCGATGTCCCCATAAGTCTGCATTGACTGCGAGAACTGACTGCGGAAAGTCTTACCCAGGTTGACCCCATTCAGAATCACATTGATCAACTTCCACTGACCTGCCCGATTGCGCACCAAGGTATACGAAACTTTTGTTATACCCTCTTTACTGCGAACTTCCTGCAGTACATTTACACGATTACCTTGAGGTGTGGTGCCGGGATTGACCACTTTTACATCCAGGTCGCCAAAATTTGCCACGCCACGAGCAAATGTCGCTACAAGATCGCGACGAAAAGCATCCGTAAAGCGAGAGCGTTGATCGGCAGTCGCCTGCTTGGCATAGCGCCCCATTACACCACGAGCGATAAAGTCAAAATCAACAACCGGGGTTAGCACCCCTTCAACAGCACTGTAGTATCTTTGCGGGTCTGAATTTGCATACTGAGCATTGGTACGAATTACCCCCAAAAGCTCATCGGAAACCCCTTTAATCATTACATATGGATTTTGGGCCGCATTGGCTACAGGCACCACTGCAGAAGCAAAAACAACACAAAGCGCAAATCTAATCCACCGCGACAAACCGTTTCGGCCAATCCAAAATGATGCGTTCACAAATTATCTCCAGTTAGCAAATCATTCCTTGGACGCATATGACAGAATTTAGTGCCATAGCAATACCACATATCAACCTTCCCGCAGCCCAACTGAGAGTGTGTCGATCATCCATTGAGTGACATAGCTGACAGCGGAGACGGCAAACTATACCATGGCCGCACCCGGTAATGTGGCGGTGTACGAGCGTGTCATTTGACACATCTAAAATGCGCACTGGCTTTTTTCGCCGCCAGTAGCCCGCTAATATAGATTAGCACGACAGCAAAAAGTCGAGTCGCCTTTAAATACTGGACTCATATGACAAAAATTATCCACGCTGTCGCATAAGTAAATATCGAAACTGTCGCATAATTAGACAGTTTTACGGCAACTTTTAAAAAGCACTAGTAAGCGATTCGAGGCAGTTGATGACACAGGATCTAATTTTGGAAGCTGGGCGCCGCACCGTCCGCATGGAAGCCGATGCCGTAGCAGCACTGGAAAACAGAATAAACGAAGAATTCCAGCAAGCTTGTAAATTGATTATGCAATGTCGTGGCCGTACAATTGTTACCGGCATGGGCAAGTCAGGGCATATTGGCCGCAAGATAGCCGCCACCCTTGCCAGCACTGGCACACCAAGCTTTTTTGTTCACCCCGGCGAGGCGAGTCACGGCGATCTCGGTATGATCACACGAGATGACGTTGTTATAGCCATATCAAACTCTGGCTCCTCCGCTGAAGTCCTCACATTACTGCCGCTATTAAAACGCTTAGGTATTCCACTTATCAGCATGGCTGGCAAAACCGACTCTCCCCTCGCTCAGGCCGCAGAAGTTAATTTAGATATTTCTGTAGAAACAGAAGCTTGCCCCCTCAACCTTGCACCTACCTCTTCAACAACTGTCACTCTCGTGATGGGAGACGCCCTTGCGGTCGCTTTACTCGAGGCTCGCGGCTTTACCGCCGAAGACTTTGCCTTCTCTCACCCCGGTGGCGCACTCGGGCGCAGGCTTTTATTGAAAACAGAAGATGTAATGCATGTCGGTAACGAACTTCCGCAAGTAACGCCGGAGACATTACTTTCAAAAGCCCTACTTGAAATGACCAGCAAAGGCTTTGGTATAACCACCGTAGTGAACGATGAGGGAGAGCTGCTAGGAGTGTTCACCGATGGAGATTTGCGCAGGGTAATCGATCAAAAGATTGAGCTAGACAAAGCAATTATGGAAGAAGTTATGAGCCGCCGCCCCAAAACGGTCTCTACCGACACACTGGCAGCCGAGGCTCTACGAATTATGGAGGACTACAAGATTACCGCTCTAGTAGTAGAAGATGAAACGCATCACCCCCTTGGCGTACTTCACATGCACGACATTCTACGTGCCGGTGTTATCTGAAAAGTAAAATGAAGCGCACGGAATAAATCGTGCAACTTCAAATGAAAGACTTGTATTGGCACACGACAGTAAGTTTATAGGAATAACCCTAGTGATCCATGAACAACTACTAAACGACTCCCTTAGAAATGTACGCTGGCTTGTATTAGACGTAGATGGCGTCCTGACAGACGGCAAGCTTTATTTTGACAATAGCGGCAACGAACTCAAAACCTTTCACACCCTGGATGGGCATGGCATTAAAATGCTGCAAAACTCTGGTGTACGTGTAGCAATCATTACCGGCCGGCGCAGTAATGTTGTAGAGCGCCGAGCGCACGACCTGGGTATCAATAAATTGATTCAGGGCCGGGAGGACAAGTTTGCCGCACTACAGGAGTTACTTTCTGAAGAGTCATGCCGCCTGGAAGATATCGCCTATGTCGGGGATGATTATCCCGATCTACTGGTAATGACCAAGGTCGGATGCCCCATCGCACCACCTAATGCAGCCCCCTGTACGGGAGCGAGCCCTGTGGATCACAGAGGCCCGTGGCGGCGAGGGCGCTGTACGCGAAGTCTGCGACCGCATTATGATTGCACAAGGGACCTTTGACGCGGCGCTCGCCCCCTATATCGGAGAAAAATGATGCGCTCGTGGTTGCCTCTCATACTGGTCATTCTGCTTATAAGTGCCGGGCTCTGGTTTTCCGAGAGTCCGCCAGAACAGTTCTTAGGCAAAAGGCCCACTCCTCAGCAACAAAATCGGGCTGCGGACCTTGTTATCAAAGGGGCTGAAACTCGCCATTTTGACCAGGCAGGCAACCTAGCTTATCGAGTGGATGCAGAGCAAATCACCTATTTTCAATTTAAACGTCGGGATCGAGCCAACCTTAAAGAGCCGCGCATGCTGTTCTATACGGACGACCAGCCCAAGTGGGCAACTCGGTCCAAAAGGGGTGTGGCCTTCAATCGAGGAGAACGTATCGTACTTAGTGGCGACGTTCAAATTGATGAACTCCCTGGCCCGAATGGCATCCAATTGGAGACACAGCGAATCACAATCTTCCCTGACAGGGAATTCGCCGAGACCGACAAAGTTGTTACTATTAGCTCCGGCCCCAACCGCACTGAAGGAACGGGGATGCGCGCTTACCTGAAAGAAAACCGGATGGAAATTCTATCCGACGTGAAGAGCAGCTATGACACCCAATAACCGCTATCCCTCTATGCTTAAGACCTTCACTGCGATTACGCTGGCAGCTATTACCACCGTAGCACAGGCTTTACCTGACGATAGAACCCAAAGAATCTCTGTGGGCTCGGAATCTATGTCAGCCGACCGCGCCAATAATTTAGTGGTTTATAGTGACAATGTGGTCATCACGCAGGGCTCCCTCCAAATCAGGGCAGATCGCGTGGAAGTCTACTTTACCGCAAGCGATGAAATCAGCCGAGTCATTGCTGTGGGCCGCCCCGCGCACTTCCAACAAAAGATATTGGAGAGCGAAGAGCCTGTTAAAGCCCGTGCTGAGCGCATCGAGTATGTCATCAGCTCTGAAGAACTGCAGCTCACCGGGCAAGCTTATATCGATCGCGATGGCAACACCCTAACTGCGGAGAAAATCGACTACGATCTCGCAACTGAGCAAATGAGCGCTCGCAGCCAGCCTGGCCAAGGCAGAGTTGAGATGATCTGGAAACCTGAGAGCACCGAAGCCAGCGAGCCTGCTGAAGCTAATACCGACACAGACCAGTAGTTCATCCAAATTTCAATGCCTGTAAAACAGCGCTATTTACAATGATGTAATCCGCTGCCCCTCTCGGCCGCGGTTAGATTTCAGGACTCATTATGCCAACGCTACAAGCGTTACACCTCGCCAAACAATATAAGAAAAGAAAAGTTGTCCAAGATGTATCTGTCAGCGTGTCAAGCGGACAGGTCGTTGGCTTACTTGGCCCCAACGGAGCTGGGAAAACCACCTGCTTCTATATGATCGCTGGGCTGGTGCAGGCCGATGCCGGGCAAGTCCTGATCGATAACGAAGATATTACCCGCCTATCAATGCACGGGCGCGCCCGCAAAGGGATCGGTTACCTACCTCAGGAAGCCTCTGTTTTTCGACGCCTGTCTGTACGCGACAATATTCTCGCAATCCTCGAAACCCGAAAAGGGCTCAATCGTGCAGAGCGCGAAGAGCAAGCCCAGGAGTTGCTCGAAGAGTTCAACATCACACACATTAAAAACAGCCTAGGAATGGCCCTATCCGGCGGAGAGCGGCGCAGGGTGGAGATTGCACGAGCCCTGGCTACAGACCCAAGCTTTGTCTTGCTCGATGAACCCTTTGCTGGTGTAGACCCTATTTCAGTGAACGATATCAAACACATTATTCGCCACTTGCGGGACAGGGATATCGGCGTCTTGATCACAGATCACAACGTAAGGGAAACCCTGGATATCTGTGAAACTGCTTATATCGTTAGCGAGGGACATATTATTGCCTCAGGCACGCCCGATGATGTCCTCGCTAACCAGCAAGTGCGCGAAGTCTATTTGGGACACGAGTTCACCATTTAATGGCAAATGATGACAGGCGTAACTAAATAGGTAAAATTTCGAAAAACATATCATACTTCACATAGAAATCGACCTCCTGGCAGGCAATAGTCGGCATGCTTATTGCTTGTAATAGTTTGAGGGCCAAGGTAGTCTGCGCCATCTCGGGTTAATTTTGACGAACCCTTTGTCGCACTGGCCTGCAACTTTAAATTATGAAGCAGTCTCTCCAGCTCAAGCTCGGCGCACAGCTAACCATGACCCCCCAGTTGCAGCAGGCAATACGCCTCCTGCAGCTCTCCACACTAGATTTACAGCAAGAAGTCCAGGCAGCCCTCGACAGCAACCCAATGCTGGAAGCTGAGGGTGAAGACCCGGCTCAACAAGCAACAGCCAATAACGAGAGCAACGCACAACAAGAGCCTCCAGCCGCTGTAGGAGAGGATTTAAACCACGCAGCCGCTGAGGAAAAAGAGCTTGGTGATTCCGACTGGAACCAGGATATTCCAACAGAGCTGCCCGTTGATTCTCACTGGGACGACATTTACAGCAGCTACAGTGGCCCCACCGAGGGCGACGACCCCAATTTTGAGCGCAACTCTTCCACCGACACACTTCAAGACCACTTGCGCTGGCAATTAAACCTGACAGCACTTTCCAGTCACGATAAATGGATCGGCGAGCACCTTATTGACGCCATCAACCCAAACGGTCTTCTCAATACCACCGTTGATGACGTAGCCACCTCCCTTCAGCTCGAAGAAGATGAAGTAGTTGCAGTCCTTAAAGCTGTACAACAATTCGAACCAGCTGGCTGTGGGGCCAGAAACCTCCAAGAATGCCTTCTACTCCAGCTCAAGCAGCTACCAGCGGAAACTCCGTGGCTAAACGAAGCGCAGACCATTATTGAGCGCCACTTGGAATTACTTGGAAAAAGGGATTTCAGGCAACTCACCCGACGCACACGCCTCAACGAAGCCCAGCTCGGCGAAGTGATCCGCCTTATCCAGACACTAACCCCCAACCCAGGTGAGGAGTTCAGCGGGGAACAGCCCGCTTATGTCATTCCCGACATTATTGTGTCCCGCAAGGATCACCGCTGGCTGGTCGAACTCAATCCAGAAATCACTCCCAAGATCCGGATTAATGGCCACTACGCCTCCTTGGTAAAACGGGCGGACAACTCCCGGGAAAACAATTTCATGCGGGATCACTTGCAGGAGGCCCGCTGGTTCTTGAAGAGCCTGCAGAGCCGCCACGACACCCTGCTAAAGGTCGCTACGTCCATTGTGGATAAGCAGCAAGGCTTTTTTGAGGAAGGCCCAGAGGCAATGCGACCAATGGTTCTGGCAGATATTGCTGAAACCATTGGCATGCATGAATCCACCATATCCCGAGTGACCACTCAAAAATATATGCTGACTCCACGGGGAGTTTTCGAACTCAAATATTTCTTCTCAAGCCACGTCAGTACAGATTCCGGTGAGGATGCGTCATCCACCGCCATTCGAGCCCTGATTCGCAAGCTGATTGACACAGAAGTACCTCGAAAGCCGCTATCAGATAACAAGATCACTCAGGAGCTGGACAAGCAAGGCATCAAGGTTGCGCGCCGAACGGTAGCGAAATACCGCGAATCTATGGGTATCCCCTCCTCAAGTGAGAGAAAGAGGCTCATTTAAGTTACAACCCAAACACAGCCAATTAATCTGACCCCTAACCCACCTTCAGTCATACGCTACTGGCACCTTCCGCCCCCAACCTGCAACCAAAATCCAAAATTTGAGTGTATCCTTCCATTCTGGCCCACTTCCTAGTAGGGTTGCGACCCGATAGGGGGTGAGCGCCGGCTTGTGATGCACCTTTAAGGAGAAATCCATGCAGATCAATATTAGTGGCCACCACGTCGACGTTACCTCACCTATGCGCAGCTACTGCGAAAGCAAAATGGAGAAGCTGTCCAGACATTACGACAACATCACCAACGCGCAAGTAATTTTATCCGTCGAGAAACTGATCCAAAAAGCTGAGGCGACGGTACATATAAACGGTCACGACCTCTGTGCTGGATCCGAAGACAGAGATATGTACGCGGCAATTGATGCGCTCACCGATAAGCTGGACCGCCAACTGAAAAAACACAAAGAGAAGTTGCAGAACCATCGCTGAACTATGACACTGGAAGCATTACTCTCTCCCCGCCTTAGCCTTTGCCATCTGGCGGGGAGCAGCAAAAAAAGCTACTGCTCAATATTGCCCAGGCCATCGCCGAACAATATCCCCAACACGACTCCGATACAGTTTTTAACCAACTGATCGCCCGTGAGCGCCTTGGTTCCACCGGTATCGGCGATGGTGTTGCCATTCCCCATTGCAGGCTGCCCGGCTGTGATAGCCCCATTGGGGTTCTCTGTACCACCCAGCCCGCCATTGATTTTGACTCTGTCGACCGCCAGCCTGTCGATTTGCTATTTACTCTTCTGGTCCCCGAAGATGCTGAGCAGGAACATCTGGATACGCTAGCCGAAATCGCCGCTCTGTTTTCCAACAGCCAGGTTAGAGATAAGCTAAGGCAAGCACAAAGTAGTGATGAGCTATATGCCCTCGCTATTGATAGTACTGCAGCCGCCTAGAGGAGGTTTTGTTAGTAACTGAGTCTCAGAGCTGACATTCGCCTCATTGTTCAGGTAGTGCAACAAGCGAAATAATAAAGACTTGATCAAAGAAAAGGGCTCTCCATGCGCTTGGTGATAATTAGTGGACGCTCCGGCTCCGGAAAAAGTTCTGCACTGCAATTACTGGAAGATGTCGGCTTCAATTGTATCGACAACCTTCCCACCAGCCTGCTCCCGGAGCTGGTTAAGAGGGTCAAGGCACAACCGCCAAAAGAAAACACACCTCTGGCCCTGGGTGTCGATGCCCGCAACCTCTGGCAAGACATTAGACAGGCTCCCAGTGTTATTGAGTCCTTGCGCGAGGCAGGGGTTCAATGTGATGTTATCTATCTCGATGCCCGCGAGCCGGTTTTAGTACAGCGATTCAGTGAGACCAGACGAAAGCACCCTCTCAGCAATGATTGCACCCATTTGCTAGAAGCTCTCAATCAGGAAAAAGAGCTTCTCACCCCTATCTCAACCATCGCGGATATGGTTATTGATACCAGCACCCTGAGTTTGCACCAACTGCGCGAACTGATTAAAAATCGTGTTGTTGGTGAACAATCAAACAGCATGGCGATTCTTTTCCAGTCCTTTGGGTTCAAGTATGGGGTGCCTGTGGATTCAGACTTGATTTTTGACTTGCGCTGTCTACCCAACCCCTACTGGGAACCAGCTCTAAGAGAAAAAACCGGTAAGGATATCGAGGTCGCTGAATTCTTGCGCTCTCACCCAGAGACCGCAAAGATGGAGGCTGACATCACCAACTTTTTGGAAAACTGGCTACCCTCCTACCAGAAAAGTAATCGCAGCTACACCTGTGTCTCTATCGGCTGCACTGGGGGCCGACATCGATCAGTTTATATGGTTGAACAGCTGGTAAAGAAATTTTCTAAAGAGTTTGATAACGTCCAGATACGCCACAGGGAGCAACAAAAATAGATTTTTGTCGAGCAGCGCAATGCAGAAACACCAACTGACCATCATCAATAAACTCGGCTTGCACGCCCGCGCTGCAAGCAAGTTCGCGCAGACTTCCTCCAAGTTCTGCTCCAATATTAAAGTGCATTGCCAGGGTAAAGCCGTAGATGGAAAAAGTGTGATGGCCCTAATGTTACTAGCTGCAGGCAAAGGCACGGAGCTGGAACTGGAAATAGAGGGGACAGATGAAAGTGCCGCCCTGGAAGCTATCAGCACACTGATCTCCAATCGATTCGGCGAAGCTGAATAGAGGCCAGTATACTATTGCTACGAAAAGCTCACTCTAAACATTAAATCGCTAAGCTTTTACATCGCCTCCCAAATCCACCACTAGCAGTAAGGACTTGTTGTGCCCAGCTCTCCCCAAGCCGAAATCAAATTCCGCGCACAGAATCAGCTGGGTGAGCTGTATGCCGCGCTGGATAGCGGTACGGGACAAGAAGTCCGGCGCATGCTCAAGACCCTAACTCCCCAGAGTGTTGCGCAATTGCTGGAGAGCTCTCCACCGCGTATCCGCCAGGTACTTTGGAATTTGGTGGACAGGGAAATAGAGGGTGAGGTCCTACAGGAACTCACCGACGATGTGCGCAGCCAGATCCTCGCCACTATGGATACCGAGGAGATGGTAGAGGTGATGGAAGGCCTGGATGCCGACGACATCGCCGATATACTTCAGCAGCTGCCGGAGCGAGTTGTTGCCGAAGTGCTCTCATCGATGACGGAAACCGACCGTCTCCGGGTTGAAAGTGTTCTCGCCTATGATGAGAACACTGCTGGCGGTTTAATGGATACGGACACCATCTCTGTCCGCCCCAACCTGACTCTAGATGTGGTACTTCGCTACCTTAGGCGCCACGAACAACTACCGGAATCTACCGACAGCCTTTTTGTGATTAACCGGAGGGGCCAATATATCGGTCTCTTGCCACTATCCAAACTTCTCACCACAGACCCATCGGTGACAGTTCGCGAAGTGGTCAATACCGATGTGGAACCAATACCCGCAGATATGCCCGACACTGAAGTCGCGCGCTTGTTTGAGAAATATGATTGGATTACCGCACCGGTAGTCGATGAAGATAACCGCCTGCTGGGGCGAATCACTATTGACGATGTAGTAGATGTTATCCGAGAGGATGCAGATCACTCCCTGATGAGCCTTGCCGGCCTCGATGAGGAGGAAGACACCTTTGCCCCAGTAGGGCGCACTGCTCGGCGCCGGGCCGTTTGGCTGGGTATTAATCTGCTCACAGCTCTGCTTGCCTCCTGGGTGATCAGCTTGTTCCAAAATACCCTGGATAAGGTGGTAGCCCTAGCAGTCCTAATGCCCATCGTCGCCAGCATGGGGGGCGTGGCCGGTAGCCAAACGCTGACAGTGGTCATTCGCGGTATGGCCTTAGGCCAGATAGGACGCAGTAATTTGAGCTGGCTACTTTCCCGTGAACTGGGTTCGGCGGCACTCAATGCTCTTTTATGGGCGCTTGTGATGGGCTTGATAACCGCCATGTGGTTTGGCGATATATGGATTGCGGTCATTATCCTTGCCGCCATGATAATCAACCTATTAACCGCCGCACTCGCCGGAGCGATATTACCAGTAGCATTGCGTGCCATGAATATAGACCCGGCATTGGCCGGCGGGGTAGCGCTTACTACAGTCACCGATGTAGTAGGCTTTATGTCTTTTCTGGGCTTGGCCACTTGGTACTTTAGCTAAATCACCTCTGGACCAAGCCCCCTTATTTACCGAAAGCGAATCAAAGATGTACGAATACGACGATTACGATGACGACCTGCCGAAAAGTAAAACTCAGGTCAAAAAAGAAATGCACGAGCTGCAGGATCTCGGCAAGCAACTAACCGAGCTCTCCAAGGCCCAACTGGCTGAAGTCCCCATAGATGAGGACTTGCAGGAGGCTATTGCTACGCTACATCGGATCAAATCCAATGAAGCTCGCCGACGCCAGATGCAGTACATCGGCAAGTTGATGCGCAGTGCCGACCAAGAGGCGATAGAAACAGTGCTGAGCCGCTTTAAAGAGCGAGACCAACAACACCTGCGTTTCGATAAAATGGCTGAAGACTGGCGCAAACGACTACTGGAAGAAGGCAATAGTGCCCAGGGTGAGTTCTTTGACCAGCATCCCGGTGTCGACCATCAACAGCTGCGCCAACTGATTAGGGACTCCCATCGAGAAATCAAAAACAATAAGCCACCAACCAATCAACGAAAATTATTCCGCTATCTTCGCGACTTCTTTATCCAGGAAGCGGAATAAGGGCTCCGGGCGCTCCAGAGTTAACTGGCCGGCAGCGCCCGCAATCTAGACACCAGAAGTTATTGCGCTTTCTTATCCCCAGAAGCCGGCACAAAGTCCAGGGCGAGAGAATTTAGGCAGTAGCGTAAACCAGTGGGCTCCGGGCCATCTTTAAAAACATGCCCCAAGTGTTCCCCGCACTTTGATAACACCTCAGTCCGCTTCAAGCCCCAGCTGTAATCGTCCTTTAAGACAATATTTTGTGGGTAGGCAACATCCCAAAAGCTGGGCCAACCAGTACCCGATTCAAACTTCTGCTCAGAGCTGAAAACCGGTAAACGGCAACCCGCAGTGACATAAACCCCTTTCTCTTTGTTATTCAGAAGCTTGCCACTAAAAGCGGGCTCGGTACCTTTTTTCCAGAGAACCTTATAGCGATCCTCTGGCAGGATCTGCTTCCATACAGACTTAGGGATCTGATCGAGATCAGTCCCCTCTGCAATATGCTTTTCAGCTTGAGCCACCGTCATATTCTGGTCGCGCTGGTGGTCATCTGCCTCAGAACACGCCGAAAGGGTGACGGCTGTAAAAAGAAGGAGGGGCAATAATGAATGCAACGCCATCTAGAGTGCTCCTTTTACAGGGGATCATCACTAAGATTAGATGGCTATTGCACGCTGCCTCTGGATATTAAAACTCAAGCTGTAGGTGGGGACTTCTCTTCAGAACCGACCCCAACCTGTGTCTTGTTCCCCTCGTGGTCCAGAACCGCGCCCTCACGTTTGGCGCCATCCCCATCAAACAATTTCTCAAATCGCATTTGCGGGTCTGACCAACCGCCACTAATTCGGTAACTGACACTGGCGACCTTTTTAACCTGCTTTTTAAATGCCTTACTGATCAGGTAGACACCCGCAGCTGCAGGCAAACCACCGGCTAGGGCTGCAACCAAAGCCAGGTTGTTCCCAACTGGCAAAGTAGCCACCAACGTTAAATCCAGATCTTCGCGGACTAAATTAACCCGCCCCGCCATCTGTAGTTCACTGGTGGGTCCCTCTACCTGGATGGGTACAGCGATTAAAAGCTGACCATCGCCTTCAAAGACTACTTCGCCACGCACCCTATCAAAAGCCATACCACTCTTGTAAAGGTCAGTGAAATCAAGACGCAAACGTCGCGCCCAGGTATCAAAATTAAACAGTGACAATAGACGCAACACGGTAGAGCCTGTCGCACCGGTTGATCGCAGGAATCGGCCATCGCGAATATCAACCTTAAGCTCTCCGGAGAGAAGGCTTCCTTTCACCTGAGTCGGGGCCCCCTCCCACTTCAAAGCAGTTTCAAAGATCGCTGACTTACTCTCAATCAACGGCTCATGGCCCATCTTGCGCTGGATATCTGCAAGATCATCAGCCACCAATCGGCCGATAAATTGTGATGATTGCTGCCCCTCGGCATCCCTCATCCACACCAATTCTGCACCTAGCTCGCCATTGTGCTTGCCCTGTCCCTCAATGCGGAACCCTCTCACCGTGCCGTGGATATCACTCACCACCAAACGATCTGCAGCTGTCCTCAACTTAAATGACCAAGGCCCCAAGGCCTCTTCACCTATTTGAAGGTTATCAGTACTAAAATCGATTTGTGGCAAACTAGTAAAATCAAACTGCGCCAAAGGATCCGCTACTACCTCCTCCGCAAAGGGGTCTAAGGGAAAAGCTTCATCACTGACTTCCGCCGGTTTCTCTGGCTGAGGCAGACGCAAATGAGCCAGTTTGAGGCGTAACGGTGTACTGCCATCCAGTAAGCCGGTTAGATTTCCTGCAATCATTTCACTGTCAAGTTTGAGCTTCCAATCTGTCCCCACTCCCTCACCGATAACATGAATATGCTCAATTTCTGCAGAGCCCAACTGGAGCTTGTCTGTACTGAGATCCAGGCGTATCGGAAGTGGCTCACTGGCACTACCCGCAGCCTCTCCTGGATTTTCTGCATTACTTGCAACAGAACTGGCAGCGCTTGGCTTCGCTGGTTCAGGCAACTGGTAAACATCCAGCAGAGACTGCCAGCGAGGCAAGTCAACAGTGGAAATATCTCCAGTGACCGTCAACTCCCGTTTGGAGGGCAAATTTGCCTCAGCATTCAAGGCGATTGCAGCCCGATCTAACTCTCCATCAATCAGCCAGAATTGCCCCTGTAAATGTTCTCCATAGTCCAAGTGGAACAAGCTGCCCTGCTCTCCAATCGGCACTCGCAATACAAAATTGGTTTCTGTTTCCGCCGTCTTGCCAAGTGGGTCAGGTAGGTTTACAGCCACACCGGCCAGGTTGGAAGTGAGTTCAAATACTGCGGCGTAGGGGGTTTCCGCTGATTTTGCAGGAATGGTCACCAGGGCTTGATAATCCATTTCTCCTTCCAGCCACTGCAGTTCTGGCCGCGAACTCCAAGCGTGTACCGACTCAACCAATGCATTGCCGTCGATAACCACCTGGGTATCCCGCGCATCCCCCTCGCCAATATGTTGGATACGAGCAGTCAGCGGGCGGCCCCACAATTTGCCATTCAGCTGGGTCCCTTCAAGGCCTGTCGCACTATCGTATTTCACCAAACCATTCAACGCAGTCGCATCGAGGCGGAGCCCTTTCAGTTGAAGGTCACCGTGCTTCAGGTTGACTTCAACCTGTTGCTCGGGAACTACGGATGACTGTCCCAAGGGTAAAGTTAAGGATACAGCGCCATCCAAACTCCCAGTCAGGCTCCAATCATCAAAGGCACTTCCAAGGTGATCCCTGAGTGGTGATTCACGCAATAGTCGCAAACCATCGGCAGCCGGTCCAACCACCTCAGTTTGTACATCAAGGCGTGAGCCTCCACTCTTCTGAGGGGTTACCGCAACCAGAATATTTCCAGCATCCATATTCCAGAGCTTGGCTTTATCGGCATTGACCCGCACAATTTCATCATCGAGCAACAAACGGCCGTCCACATTCCTGACCTCAGGCCACTCACTGGCGTAGTCCAGGCTCGCATTTGAAAAATCGAGTGCCAACTGAATCGTTCTGCGCTTCTGGTGAGTCGCGAATGCTTTAAGGGTTTCTTCTTTACCCTCTTTGCTATAACTGCTGCCTCGATAGATAAAGGCCGCACTCTCAACGCGCCCTTGATTGTTCTTACCCAGGCCAGTTTTCAACCAGCTGCGCAAATCATCGCTAACCACAAATGGCACCAGCTCTTCCTGGGTAATAACCCCCGCATCTTTTATCGATAGGGAAAGCACCAGATCCACAGGTCGTGTTTGGGCGTGGAAGGGTAGTGACAGCATAAACTGACCACCGACCTGACCAAGTTCACTGCCAAGCATCAGCGGGCCCGACAATACGTTGACTTCGTTCAACGCCTTATCGACATCCCAGGCAATGGTGCCGCTGGCTTGATCGAATCCGAAAGCACTCTTATACAGACTGGGAAAGTGCGCCCCGAGGGGGGTACCGTCGAGTTCAACCCGGCCACTGGCGCCCTCAACCTGAAGATATCCACTCAACTGAGTAATTGCCGGGGCCCCTCGAAACGCCTCGACCGCAATATCTTCCAAGTTTGCGCTGATCTCTAACTGCCGGTCCGCGCCAGCTCGCAGACGCAGGCTGCGCAACCGACCTTGAGGTTTTAGTGCACGCAACCATTCATCTGCAGCCCCCTCAAGTAACGACAAGCGATTTAAGATACTGCTCCAACCAGCGAGATCGACCAGATCGGCCATCAGGGCTATACCCTCTTGGTCACTGTTAACCTGCAGGTTCAGCGACGGCATTTTCAAGCCCTGCCAATCGATTTCAATATCCTGCAGCGCTAATCGCCAGTGCTCTCCCGGCAACCAACGGCCCGACAAGTTGCCAGAAAAAGCGCGCAACGGAGCCAGTGTATGCTCTTCTATATCTTCTCCTGCCCTTTGCATATCGGTCAGGCTTTCTACTTGGGCCAAGTCCACCTGGCCCACTATGCGATACCCACTTACGGCATCACTATGCAACCACAAGCGGCCGTCTGCCCACTTCTTCCCCTGCCAGTGAAACCGGTCGGGTAACGGGGTGAGTTCGTGAAGCAAGCTGACAATGTCTTCATCCAGTAGCAACTCATTAAGCTGCATATAGCCGCGCAGTGAGAAGTGCTCTTTATCTTTGGGATTGCCCCGCCCCTCTAACACAACCCGTAGGGTCTCTTCATCAACCTGGCTACTCTCCCCTTCACGGGAAATAAAAGCCCGTGCAGTCAGTCGGTGAAAATCCCCGCTATTTTCCAGCTGGATTTCAGGCAAATTGATTTCTGCCAGCTGCTCATCGGGAAGGCGCACAGTGATCGCTGCATCACTGATTTGAATTTTGGGGCTCAACTGGAATAGGCGGGCCGGATCTGCCGCTTCGGGATTGGGTGCAGTGCTGCCTTCAAGCTTAAGCGGGGCATCGGGAAACCCCTGTAGATACCAGAGGCCATTTTCATCGCGGTTGAGCCCGGCCGAAAACTGATTCATTTGCAGGTCTTTCCAGACCAATTCCCGGTTCCAGAGACTGGAAAGTAGATCCAGCTGGAACAGGCCGTGCCCCATTTTCAGCTCACCGTGTTCCCCCAGACGCAGTCCATCCAGCTGCAATGCAACTTCAAGGGCCTCCCAACGCAGGGAAATACGATCCATCTGTACAGGAACGCCTAGCTGCTCACTAAGCCAATGACTAATCTGGGGACGATAGTTCTCTACCTGCGGGGACAGCAGTCGGCCTGTTTGCACGATGATTGCCAGTGCAATCACCAAACTTACCGACATTAACCAGAACTTTCTTGCAATCCAGCGTATTACAACCATCGCTATACCCTCACCACCAAACAGGCATGGACCGAGCGCTGACAATAAGCTCTCTTAGCTTGCTGGCGAGTGAATAATGGATTACACAAGAACAATGTCATATTGCTCCTGGTTGTAAATGGGCTCTACCTGGAACTGAATCGGCCGACCAATAAATTCTTCAAGATCGGCGACATTAGCCGACTCTTCATCCAGTAAAAGATCTATTACCACCTGACTGGCCAGTACCATAATTTTTTCACTATCGTAAGAGCGCGCCTCTCGAATAATCTCGCGGAAAATCTCGAAGCAAACTGTCTCCGCACTCTTTAAGGTGCCCCTACCACTGCAAACAGAGCAAGGCTCACATAAAATCTGCCCCAGTGACTCACGGGTGCGTTTGCGAGTCATTTCCACCAACCCCAGTTCGGAGACCCCGGTGATACTGGACTTGGCATGATCGCGCTCCAGGGTCTTTTCCAGGGTGCGCAAGACTTGTCGCTGGTGCTCGGGGTCTTTCATATCGATAAAATCAATAATGATAATCCCACCCAGATTCCTCAAACGCAGCTGGCGGGCAATCGCTGTAGCGGCCTCCAGGTTGGTCTTGAAGATAGTCTCTTCAAGATTTCGATGCCCAACAAAAGCACCCGTATTGACATCAATTGTACTCATCGCCTCTGTCTGCTCTACGATCAAGTAGCCGCCAGACTTCAAGGTGACTTTGTTGTGTAGTGCCCTTCTTATTTCTTCTTCAACACCGTATAAGTCAAACAGTGGGCGCTCACCGGGATAGTGTTCCAGGCGACCGGCAATTTCCGGCGCATATTTACCGGCAAATTCTGCCGCACGGCCGTGGGCCTCTCGGGAGTCTATACGAATCTTTTCGGTATAAGGGCGCGCAAGGTCACGCAATGCACGCATAAATAGTGGAAGGTCCTCATAGATAACCGAAGGCACTGGACGCTCCTTAATGCGCTCATCCAGCTCCCCCCATAATTTGTACAGAAAGGGGATATCTCTCAGCAGCTCTTCCTCACTCACCCCCTCGGCAACGGTACGCAAAATAAAGCCCCCATCGGCCGACAAACCATCTTCCGCGAGGCGTAGAGAAGCTGCTTCAACCAACTGGCGCAATCGCTCGCGTTCGTTCTCGTCTTCAATTCGATTAGAGATACCGATATGGCGCGTCTGCGGCATATACACCAGGTAACGTGCAGAAACCGACAGATGGGTAGTCAGCCGGGCACCTTTACTGCTGATAGGGTCCTTCACTACTTGCACGATCAGTGACTGCCCCTCTCTGACTAGCGCGCGGATATCCGCCACCTCGGCATCCCGCGCCTCCATGCCTTCTTCGTCGAGAGGTGCAATATCCGAGGCATGGATAAAGCCCGCACGCTCGAGGCCTATGTCGACAAAAGCGGCCTGCATTCCGGGCAGTACGCGAATCACCTTTCCCTTATAGATATTTCCTACAATCCCTCGCCGCGCACTCCGCTCCAGGTAGACCTCCTGGAGCACACCATTTTCTACCAGCGCAACCCGGGTTTCAGTCGGCGCAACATTAATTAACAGCTCTTCGCTCAAGATTGGCCCTCCTGCCAATAGGGAATGCCCGCATGATCCAGCATGGGGACTACAGCTTCCAATGGGAGCCCTACAACATTGCTGTAACTGCCACTAAAAGCTTCTACCAAGGCGGCACCAAAACCCTGAATACCGTAACCGCCAGCTTTATCGACAGGCTCTCCAGTACTCCAGTAATCCGCTATTTGAACTTTGGACAAGTGGCGGAACCTGACTCGAGTTTCCACTACTCGGCTAAACTGTCGATCCTGTGAACGCAAGCACACTGCAGTGAAAACAGAGTGCTCTACTCCCGATAGCGCCAGCATCATGGACTCAAAGTCAGCAAAATCTTGGGGTTTTTCCAGCAGCCTCTCACCTGCAATAACCACCGTATCCGCTCCCAAAGACCAGAGTCCCTGCGGGCTGTCAGCGGCTTGAAACCCGGCGACAGCCTTGTCGTGGGCCAAGCGTTCTATGTACTCAAGAGGGCTTTCAGCAGGTTGGCGTTGTTCTACAACAGCGGGGGACAATTGGGAGAAAGGCACCCCAATCTGGGCCAACAGTTCGGCGCGGCGCGGCGAACCAGAGGCCAAAAGAAGTCGATTTTCTGAAGCGCTTGTTGTCACTCTATTACATATTCCCTGTGGGTCAGCGGCTGATTATAGCGGCACTGTTCGAAAAATGATCGATTTTTTACACTGATTTACAGTGCCGACGAGACGGTCAACGAACGTGTAAACGCCCGGAAAGCCCCCTGAGCCACGGGGTCACCCAGGGCCAGAGCAGGGCTGTAGTCAGAGCGGGCCAAAGGAACGTCAGCCCGGGTACCGATTTACCTTCAAGGCCGTGCACCCAATTGCCCACCACTTGATGAATGCCCACCAGAACAAATACCCACAACAATTGCTGGGCCGGATTAAATGCCCGGGTGCGCTGGTAAGTCAGTAAGCTGAAATAGGCGAGTACCGATAGGGCCAGGGCATGGGTTCCCAAGCTCGCCCCCGTAGCCAAATCCTGGACAATACCGATCATCCAAGCGAACCCCACCCCGAAGGTCTGGGGCATTCGGGTAATCCAGAATATCACCAGCAAAGCCGGAAATGCCGGCCGAAACCAGAGCCACTGCTGTGGCAGGGGCATAACCGAGAGAAGCAGTGACAGCAGAATAGTGACCGCGATAAACCAGCGGTTATTCGCTTGCAACAGAATGTCCTCCACTGCCAATGACCGCCAATACAAAGCGGCTGCGATTCATCCGCCCCCTCGGCAACACTTCAGCCTCCGCAAAAGGTTTACCCGGGTCTCTCTGCACCGAGATAACCTCCCCGACCGGATAACCTGCGGGAAAGCGGCTACCCAAGCCGGAGCTGAGCAGCAAATCGCCCTCCCGAATATCACTGGTATTAGCAAGATGGCGTAACTTCAAGCGATACAGGTCACCTGTACCCTCGGCGACGGTGCGCATACTGTTGCGCAGAACCTGGACGGGAATGGCATGACTGGAATCAGTTATCAGCAGGATACGACTATAGGAGTCGCCAGCTTCAATCACCTGCCCCAGCAATCCACTGGCATCCATTACCGGGGTACCGATATCAATGCCGTCATCGCGGCCTTTGTCAATCAGCAGCACATGCTCCAAAGGGTCCGGGGTAACGCCAATTACCTGAGCCACCAATACTCGGTCATCGACCATTTCTGCTGAGTTCATCAGTTCTTTGAGCTGAGTGTTTTCCGCTTTTACGGCCGCCAATAGCTGGCTGCGCTGCTCCAGCAGTAAAACCTGGCGCTTGAGGCGGCTATTTTCCTCTTGCAGTTCTTCGCGCGAGCGAAACTGCTCATCGGCCCAATCGCCCACACGCTCGGGGGCTCCTGTAACCCAGTACAGTGGAGCAATAACTCCTGATAAGCGTTCTCTAACAGGCTGAAACCAATTGGTGTAATGATCGGAAACGATCAGCGAGATCGCGAGTATGATGAGAAAGCCCAGGCGGTATTCGGCAGAGGGACCGCGGGTAAATAGCGGTTTCACAGGCAACCCCCTCTTAACAGGTCAATCAAAGATGGTGAGAACAGTACAAGCCACAAAAGATGACTCGCATTTTTTTATTTCAAGGAGCTTGCGGATATAGCCACAAGCTCCCTAGCAGTTTTCATAATACCGATGTCTACTAGTTAGACATCAGGTAGAGACGGCTGCGATCCAACATATCCAGCGCTTTACCGCCCCCCGCGCCACACAGGTCAGCGGGTCATCGGCAACAATTACCGGTAAGCCCGATTCTTCCATCAACAGACGGTCTAGATCGCGTAACAGAGCACCACCACCAGTCAGCACCATACCGCGCTCAGCGATATCAGAAGCCAACTCGGGAGGGGATTGCTCCAGTGCACTTTTGACAGCCTGCACAATACCTGTCAGAGGCTCTTGCAGGGCTTCGAGAATTTCGTCGGAGTTCAAGGTAAAGCTGCGAGGCACGCCCTCGGCCAGATTGCGTCCGCGCACATCGATTTCGCGAACTTCACTGCCTGCATAAGCACAGCCAATTTCCTCTTTGATCCGTTCAGCAGTTGCATCACCAATCACACTGCCGTAGTTGCGACGCACGTAGTTGACGATAGCTTCATCAAAACGGTCACCGCCGATACGCACCGAATCGGAATAAACCACACCATTCAGGGAGATAATGGCGATCTCGGTAGTGCCCCCACCGATATCCACCACCATGGAGCCGCTCGCTTCCTCGACATTCAAGCCTGCGCCTATGGCAGCGGCCATGGGCTCTTCGATCAGTGACACTTCGCGAGCACCTGCACCCAGGGCCGACTCGCGAATCGCGCGGCGCTCCACTTCTGTTGACTGGCAGGGAACACACACCAGCACTCTCGGACTCGGGCGCATCCAGCTATTTTCATGCACTTTCTTGATAAAGTGCTGCAACATTTTCTCGGTCACTTGGAAGTCGGCGATAACACCGTCCTTCAGCGGGCGAATAGCGGTAATATTGCCAGGAGTCCGGCCGAGCATGCGTTTGGCTTCTACTCCGACAGCCTCAACGATTTTCTGGCCATTGTAGTGACGGATTGCGACGACAGAGGGTTCGTCGAGTACTACGCCGCGATCGCGAACGTAAATCAGCGTGTTGGCAGTTCCCAGGTCGATGGAGAGATCACTGGAAAACATACCCCGCAAACGTTTAAACATGGAATTCGATTACCTTGTACTAATTATCAGCCCCCAGGTCGGGCACTGCGGGCGCGGCTTCTTTTATGGATACAAATCCTAATTAGTCCGCAAAAATAATTCTGAGTTCCGAGCCGCATTTCGAATCGGATTCTACGCAAAATACCGGAGTCTCTCATCACTCGGCAGGATTCGGCAAACTCTAACAACCGCTAGGCATCAGGGCAAGGCTGAAGGGAGGTCATTTGAGGCCCACTATCCATTACTGCCGGAGCCGGTGAGAATATAACCCCAATGTGCTAAATTTGCCGGTTCTGCCCGCCGCAATTAATCCGGGCAGTTTTCGACTCGCAACTCAAGCTGGAGGAGTCCATCACCATGGCAGTGGATACGCAAACTGTAGAAAAACTGGCGGAACTGGCCCGTATCGCCATATCCAAAGAAACCATCGAAGAAGTCAGCAACCGCCTCGGCGATGTATTACAACTGGTCGACCAGCTGCAATCCACCAATACCGATGGTATCGCCCCGATGGCGCACCCACTGGACGAAGTCCAGGAGCTGCGCGCTGACGCAGTGACAGAGGCTGACAAGCGCAAAGACTTCCTAGAACTGGCTCCCCAAACCGAAGAAGGTCTCTACCTGGTTCCCAAAGTAATTGATTAGCCGGCCCAACACTGACGAAATTCACCTAAATACCCAGCCCTCAGCCCGTCTAGAGCCTTTAAGGGAATAATATGCATCAGCTTACTATCGCCGAGATCATCCATGGATTGCGGAGCAAAGAGTTCTCGAGTACAGAGCTAACCCGCCATTTACTCGGCCGCATCCAGCAACTGGACAGCAACTACAACAGTTTTATTACCGTCACCGAAGAGAGCGCCCTAGCGCAAGCCGCGGCTGCCGACCAACGCCTGGCCAACGGGGAGGCACCGGCACTGTGCGGTGTGCCCATCGCCCACAAAGATATTATTTGCACTAACGGCGTGCGCACCAGCTGTGCCTCAAAAATGCTGGATAATTTTATCCCTCCCTACGATGCCACGGTGGTAGATAACCTTAACGCTGCCGGAACCGTCTCCCTGGGCAAGACCAATATGGATGAATTCGCCATGGGCTCATCCAACGAAAGCAGCTTTTACGGCCCAGTAAAAAACCCTTGGAATACCCGCTGTGTGCCCGGCGGTTCCTCCGGTGGCTCAGCTGCGGCAGTTGCTGCACAACTGATACCCGGCGCCACAGCTACCGATACCGGCGGCTCTATTCGCCAGCCGGCGGCGTTGACAAACACCACCGGGCTGAAGCCCACCTACGGGCGTATTTCCCGCTATGGCATCGTGGCCTACGCCTCCAGCCTGGATCAGGCCGGCCCCATAGCCCGCAATGCGGAGGACGCTGCTTATTTGCTCTCCGCCATGGCCAGCCACGACCCGAAAGATTCCACCAGCCTGAAGCAGCAGCCCTCTGATTTTACCGCCGAACTGAATAACCCGATTGCCGGGCTGCGGATCGGAGTACCCCGGGAGTACTTTGGGGAAGGTCTCAACCCTGAAACCGCAAGCCGGGTTCAGGAGGCTTTGAGAGCATTTGAAAAGCTGGGGGCTCAACTGGTCGATATCAGCTTGCCACATACCGATTTAGCGATACCTGCTTACTATGTGATCGCCCCCGCTGAAGCCTCTGCCAACCTTTCTCGATTCGATGGGGTGCGCTATGGCTACCGCTGTGAAGAGCCCAAAGACCTGCGCGATCTCTATATGCGCTCCCGCGGTGAAGGCTTCGGCGAAGAGGTACAGCGTCGCATCCTGGTAGGCACCTACGCTCTGTCCGCCGGTTATTACGATGCTTATTACAACAAAGCCCAACAGGCCCGACGCCTGATCAAGCAGGACTTTGTCGAAGCATTCGAAAAAGTGGATGTGATTATGGGCCCCACGACCCCCTCCCCCGCTTTCGAGCTTGGCGCAAAGAGCGCTGACCCGGTAGCTATGTACTTGGAGGATATCTACACCATCGCCACCAACCTGGCCGGACTACCGGGCATGTCTGTACCCTGTGGCCTGGTGGACAATATGCCGGTGGGCCTGCAAATTACCGGCAATTACCTGGAAGAGGCGCGCATGCTCAATATCGCCCACCAATACCAACAGGTAACCGACTGGCACAAAGCCAGCGCCGTATAAGGAGATAAATTGTGGAATGGGAAATCGTTATCGGGTTGGAAATTCACGTCCAGCTCTCCACCCAGTCAAAACTCTTTTCCGGCGCTAGCATCCGCTTTGGCGCCGAGCCGAATACCCAGGCTTGCGCTGTGGACCTGGCTATGCCGGGCACCTTGCCGGTACCGAATGAAGAAGCATTTCGCTTTGCGGTAATGTTCGGCCTGGCGATGAACGCGGAGATCGGCAAGCGCTCCGTTTTTGAACGCAAGAATTACTTCTATCCCGACTTGCCCAAGGGCTATCAAACCACTCAATTGGAACAGCCGATTGTCGGCCCCGGCGAAGTGGAAATTCACCTGGAAGATGGCAGCAGTAAGAAAGTGCGTTTGCATCACGCTCACCTGGAGGAAGATGCCGGTAAATCCCT
Organism: Microbulbifer sp. MKSA007; assembly: GCA_032615215.1. NCBI lineage: Bacteria > Pseudomonadati > Pseudomonadota > Gammaproteobacteria > Cellvibrionales > Microbulbiferaceae > Microbulbifer > Microbulbifer sp. MKSA007. Next base: position 4,165,595 of record CP128433.1, read on the forward strand.
GCATGAAGATTTCCACGGGATGTCCGGTATCGACCTGAACCGCGCAGGTACGCCGCTGATCGAGATTGTCTCTGAACCGGACATGCGCAATGCCGCCGAGGCTGTGGCCTACCTGAAAAAAATTCACAGTATCGTAACCTACCTGGGCATTTCCGATGGTGATATGTCCCAGGGCTCACTGCGCTGTGATGCCAATGTATCCGTGCGCTTGAAAGGCGAAGAAAAACTCGGCACTCGTACAGAATTAAAAAACATCAACTCTTTCCGTTTTGTCGAGCGCGCAATTAAAGTCGAAGCTGAACGTCAGATCGACATCCTGGAAGACGGCGGCACCATTACCCAGGAAACCCGCCTCTACGACGCGGACAAAAATGAAACCCGCTCTATGCGCAGTAAAGAAGTGGCCAATGATTACCGCTACTTCCCCTGCCCGGACCTTCTGCCAGTTGTACTCACTGATGAATATGTCGAGCAACTGCGCAACATCCTGCCAGAACTGCCCGATGCAAAAGCAGCCCGCTTCCAAGCGGAATACCAGCTATCTGCTTATGATGCAGACCAGCTGACACAGGAGCGTGCCAGTGCAGACTATTTTGAAACTGTGAGTAAATCCTGCGGCGAATCCAAGCTTGCTGCCAACTGGATAAACGGTGAACTGGCAGCGCTGCTCAACCGTCGTGAACTTACTATTTCACAGTCCCCGATTTCTGCTGAACACTTGGCTGGCCTGATAGTTCGAATCAAAGACAGCACCATTTCCAGCAAAATCGCCAAACAGGTATTCGAGGCTATTGCCGACGGAGAGGGCAGTGCCGACGAAGTCATCGAAAAACGTGGTCTGAAACAGGTTTCGGATACCGGCGCTATCGAAAAAATGGTGGATGAAGTGATCGCTGCAAGCGATGCCCAAGTAGAAAACTACCGCAAGGCCGATGAATCAAAGCGCCCCAAAATGATGGGGTATTTCGTCGGGCAAATTATGAAAGCGTCCAAAGGGCAGGCAAACCCACAGATGATTAATAAAATCCTCAAGCAAAAATTGGACGCACTGCTTTAACCCTCAACATTTCAAGACCTGAGCCGGGCTTCGCCCGCCCCCTATTTATGTAGCAAGGATATAGTTTTGAGCCTGAAAAAAGACAAACAGAAAGTACTCGGAGAAGTTTTTGACGAGGAGCGTATTGCTGGATTCTTGATTGGTGAAGCCCCCGCAGGCGTAAACCGGGATTTTCACCTGCTCGAGCGCGCCTATCGAAGCATGAAAGCAGAGAGTTTTGCCACATTTGTTAAGTTGTTTCTCGCTGAAGGCATGGATCTGAACAGCCCTGGCCCCGATGGAAAAACCCTGCTGGCACGTATTGCCGAACACCGCCAGGGCGCAGAATATAGCGAGATTTTAAAAACCGCTGGCGCCAACTGAGAACTCTGGAAATTTAGGCATCGTACCAGCGAAAGGTGAGAGTATGACTTCAAATCCCGTTCACGGTATCGACGCATTGGTGCGCGGTATCCACTTGATTACCCGGCGTGAGTTACGCCCATTTATCCTGGTGCCATTACTAATAAATCTGGTGCTGTTTATTATTATCAGTAGCATAATGATTTCACAGCTCGGAGGGCTTACCGATTATATAAGTAGCCTGCTTTCCCACACGCCGGTAAATACGGAGAATATGCCCTGGTGGGAAGCCATTATGGCCAAGGGTGCAGCATGGACCGCCAGTGCTTTTCGCTGGCTCGCCTGGATCATTGCACTAATAGTGCTTTTCTTATTCTTCCTCGCCTACGGCTATTTATTTAGCGTTATCACCAACATTATTGCCGCCCCCTTTAATGGATTGCTCGCTGAGAAAGTAGAGGAATTGCTAACCGGTAAAGCTCCTCCTGCCGAACCGATAATGCAAATGGTATGGCGTACCCTGGGCCGGGAATTGCGCAAGCTGGGTTACTTTATATTTTGGGGTTTGATCGTATTTATAATTGCCACCATCACCAGCTGGACCATTATTATCCCCGCAGTGCTCACCGCAGTTTGGGGCGCTTGGTGTATGGCTATTCAATACGTTGACTACCCACTGGATAACCACCAGCGGCCATTCGATGAATTAAAAACGGTACTGCGCCGCCGTAAACTCACTAGCCTTACCTTTGGCGGGGCCGTGATGCTCGCAAAGATGGTACCAATTTTAAATATCTTTATTATGCCTGCGGCAGTTGCTGGCGGTACGGCTCTGTGGATTGAAAGATTGCGTATCGAGGGGGATCCGGGAACTCAAACTCCAGTACTTCAGTAACCTTACCAGTAAGATAGGAAGCCCTCTCGTACAGAGGGCTTTTTATTTTGACACTATCTTCCCGATGTTTTCTTCTTTTTCAGTGCGCGATACCAGGGCTGCTGATCCTTGGCAATATAAGCGCTAGCCGACAGGCAATTGGCCAAATCCTCAAGCTCCTGGGTAAGCACTTCACCTGAAAATTTTTTCCTTACCATCTGCTGGAGCTTGTCTGCCAACAATGCATCACGCAATCCCTCTGGCTTCTGGATACCTGCAGAAAGAATTTCAGGAATCCACTCAGACAGATCCCTAACCGTTATCCAATCGTTTCCCTGCTCAGGATAGCCAGAAAAATCAGTATCGAATGCCAGGCCGGAATCGTTATTAAGAAAAGTATTATTTAACAAATGGTTGGAATTTTTGAACCTCATAAAGAACTGCTTGGCATCCCTCCTTGAAGGCAGCAACTGAGTGTCATCCTCCAACATCATTGGCTTCAGCTTAATCAATTCAGATTCCGCCACCCCCAATTCCAGTAATTTATGGGTCAGCAAAAACTCCTTTCTACCTACCCCCTCATTCACTCTGCGAGCAGAAAGCTCCACTCCCCCGCCAAGCAAAGCGAGAAAGTCACTCACTATATCACCACCGTGTAAGGCTTCCCGACTGAAAAGCCTCACTCTGAGGGAATCAGCTCCAAATACATCCGCCCACAGTATTAACTTGTTAAAATAGTCGTAGTAAATTTCAATATCTTTACTGAAAGAAGGGAAAGCCCCTTCAGCGTGGCCAAGTAATTTACTCGAGGAACTCCTATTGGAAGCCGCTCCTCTAGCTCCTTGCTTCTTGAAAGATATTGCCTGTAGGTCTTGCCTGCGCAAGTAAACAATTACCACAATCTTATCGAAATACTTGCTACATACTCTCTGAATAAGCTCGATACTATCGCGCTGATACAGATAGGAAAGATGCTCAGCTGAAACTATCACTTGCTCATTGCGGCTCGCAGCAAGAAGCTCATCAAGTCGGGAATTTACCTGGAAATGGACGCGGCCTTTCTCTTTGCATACATCAATACACCCTGAAGAGTTCCCCTTTTTCCCAAGGGAAAGAAATTCAAAGCCTGCCTGGTCCAGAGCCTGTACTTGCTCCTTCATTGCCAATTGAAGGGAGCTGGAGCCGGTTTTATGGAAACCAATATGTAGATAAAGGATGCGCATCCGAATGTGAACTGTAATTTTTATTGAATGAAGGATGTCAATTTCAGGCCGCAAGTAGACTCCAGTATTACCGGTGTCATCTGAAGTTGCAGGGCCTTACTTCACGTAATAGGCCAAATTTGTTTAATCTTAGGACAGATTTGAAAGCTTGAATGAAATTAAAGCCTCTACTGGTACATTCGTCACAGTTTAAACCTTAACAAAGCAAAAGAGCGGTGAATAGCAGGAGGGGGAAAAAGCTTTCTCGAGCAGGTAGTAAGTGCTGTAAGGGCTAACCTCCTTACAGCACACAGGAGAATCAGTGCCGACGTGGACGACGATGACCACCAGAGCCACCGCGACGCCCATCGCGATCGCCGTGACTGCGCTGAACTTTCACCTTGGGCGGTTCAACCAAAAGCTCTTCTGGCGGCACTTCGCACTTGAGCTTGCCCCCGAGCAACTGCTCAATAGGTTCCAGGCGCATGGCATCATCTTCACAGGCGAAACTGATAGAGGTGCCCGTTTTACCCGCCCGACCAGTTCGGCCAATGCGGTGAACGTAATCCTCCGGCTCTTCAGGCAAGGTAAAATTCACCACATGGCTGATACCGTCGATATGAATACCACGCCCGGCGACATCAGTAGCTACCAGCACTTTAGTTTTGCCAGACTTAAAGTCATCAAGGGTGCGAACCCGCTTATTTTGTGCCACTTCACCGGACAGCAGGCCCGCAGAAATGCCGTGAGCAAGAAGCTGCTCGTGTAAGCGGCGGCATTGGTCGCGGCGGTTGGCAAATACAATCAGGCTATCCACCTCTTCCCGCTGCACAATGTTGTAAAGCAAGGTGTACTTTTCTTCGCTGGCGGACAGGTAGACATGCTGCTCTACGGTATCCGTGGCAACCCTCTCCGGCTCAATCTCCACAACTACCGGATCATCCGTCCACTGCTCCACCAGATCATCCACTTCGGGAGTAAATGTGGCGGAGAAGAACATAGTTTGGCGATGGGTTTTACGCGGCGTCTGACGAACAATACGGCGCACTTGGGGGATAAAGCCCATATCCAACATGCGATCCGCCTCATCGATCACCAGGACTTCCACCTGATCCAGGAAGCAATCCCGATTGCTGACAAAGTCCAGCAGGCGACCCGGCGTCGCCACCAGGATATCCACCAGCCGCTCATTCAGGTTTCTCTGCTGCTTGTCATAATCCATACCGCCCACCAGGGTATGAATTTCCAGCTCGGTGTGTTTACACAGTGCCTTGGCATCATCGGCAATCTGCATTACTAGCTCACGGGTCGGAGCGATAATCAGGGAGCGGGCTTCGCCGGCATAGCGCTCACCTTCAAACGGGTGCTTGAGCAGATCGTCAATCACTGTGATCAGGAAGGCCGCTGTCTTACCGGTACCGGTTTGTGCCTTACCCACCAGGTCGTGGCCATTGAGGGTGTGGGGAAGGGAACGACCCTGAATTGGCGAGCAATACTGGAAACCCAGGTCGTGGATAGCGCGCATCAGCTCATTGGGCAGTCCCAGGTCGTGGAAGCGGACCTTGCCCTCCTGTTCTGGAACTTGGAATTCATCCAGTGACCAAAGCGCAGCTGCCGGAGCTTTCGGTTTTCTGCTGCGCTGGCGCCCTTTCTGGGCGCCACGGCCGCCGCTCTTTCGCGACTTCCCCTCCGCCGGTGCGGACTTTGTGCGTCCCTTGGCAGCCTTACCAGAAGGTTCTTGCCCTTCTTTACGGCGCCCTGAGCTTTCTTCTCCCCGGCGGGAGCCCTTATCCTCTTTGGAGGAGGAACGGCGGAACAACTTTCCTATCAAGTGAAATACTCGCTCAAATGTTCAAATAATCGGCGAGTATACCATCTCTAGGTGGCACTCGGCCCGCTATAGTGACGGCACAGCCAGTAATCCACACTGAAAAACCGCCCTGCCCCACTACAAAATAGCGCTAGCAGCATAATGAAGTAGGTAGCAGCGAACTCAATACCATTTTTCAGGATGGTCACTCCTCCAGTTTCCACCAACCACTCATAGTTGCCGTGCTCCTTGAGCAAGCCGACAATCTTCTCTTTACGCACCGAGGCTTCGTCAATAAGGTCCTTGCGCCATTCCCAGGGCACACTCAGTGTTTTATCCGGTAACGCTGACCAACCGTTCTCCCAGTGGGCCGTAAATGCTGCCACTGCCATCACAAACATCAGGGGAATCGCTACCAACCGAGTCGCTACGCCCAGCAAGATGGCGATACCACCAAAGAATTCCACCAAGGCAGCTATCCACGCCATCAACATCGGCGCTGGAAGCCCCAAGCCCCAATCGGGATTGCCAAACCAGGCAGCGACATCTTCGATGTTATTCATCTTATTCATACCGGCCAGGATAAAAATTGGCGCCAAATAAATCCGTAGTAATAATGGCCCCAGCCAGTCTATTTTGCGTACATAATGTACAAAGCAGTTGTACCAACCGCTCAGGCTATTCATAGCTCCACTCATTTAGCTCACTCTCTTATCAGTGTCTTTGTTCACTTTAGTCGAGTGATATCGCCAACTCTTACACAGCCCTATCTCAGCGCCCCAGAAAGCACATCTATGCTTGCAGAACCCAAGTAACTTGAGAGCAACCTGGTGGGGAAAACTTACGTACTGGTCCACGGGCTATTTCATGGAGGCTGGTGCTGGAGCAGGGTCGCCAACCTCCTGCAGCGTAATGGGCATCGAGTATTCACCCCCACCCACAGTGGTCTGGGGGAGCGTAAACACCTACTCTCACCCTCCGTTGGCCTGGATACTTTTATCCAAGACCTGATCAATACAATCCTTTGGGAGGAGTTGCAGCAAGTCACCCTTGTGGGCCACAGCTTTGGGGGAATGGCCGCAACCGGTGCCGCCGACGCTCTACCCGAGCGGGTACACCGATTAATCTACCTGGATGGCGCTGTTCCTGAGCCGGGGCGTCCATTTAGTAGACAGCTCCCCAGCGGTATAGAGGAGCAGCGACTAAAACAAGCGCAGAATATTGACGGCACTCTGTGCATTATGCCGCCGCCACCAGAAGACCTGGGGATAACCCACCCCGATGATATTCGCTGGCTAAACCGCCGTATGACCCCACATCCCATCAAAACACTACTGGACCCGATTCATTTGCAACGCCCCCCAGAACAGGGCCCTCCATGCACTTTTATTCACTGTACCCAACCCGAGTACCCGCCAGCCATCTACAGTAGCCGCAAAGCAAAGCGGATAAGCGGGTGGGTTTATCGGGAGGCAGCAATAAACCACGACTGCATCATTAATAAGGCAGAAATTGTGGCCAAACTACTTGAGGAAAGTCCGTAATCAGCACTGGGCGCAGGCGCCGTTTGTACCGTAGAATGTCGGACCTTTTTGCAGTACCGCCCCGCCTTCCCCCGGCAGACTGAAAGCCTCTACGAATTTTGGCCCACCGCCCGTTTTCAGCTGTATTTGCGAAGGCCAGGGCCTGTTAACAATCCCCCGCAGGATTAATTTTTTGTCAAAATTAGCCCAGACCCCAGAACCCTCTATCGAGACCAGTAACAAGAGCTCAGGTTTTTCTTTGTTCAAGCTTTACCGAAATGCCACTAAAACCGAACTGTCGCACCTAACCACCTTGGGAGGCCCCCTGGTGGTCAGTAACCTGGCTGTGGTGAGCATGGGAGTTGTCGATACTCTGGTAGCAGGACGCGCTGGAGAAGTAAGTCTCGCCGGGCTCGCCTTGGGAGCCAGTATTTGGGCTGTTTGCGCAGTGACACTAATCGGCCTGCTCGCTGCTATCTCCCCGGTTGTTGCACACTTGCGCGGTGGTCGCGATGAAGCCGGCTGCGCCAGGCAATTACACCAGGCGCTGTGGATCGCACTGATCGGTGGCATTCTGGTGTTTTCCGCCCTGCTTGCGGTTCCTATCTGGAGTCACTGGATAGACACGGAAGAGCCGGTTCGCAAAGTGATGGAGGGCTATGTACTGGCCCTGACTGTCGGCACCCTGCCTTTTGCACTCGGCACGGCGTTGCGCGGTTACTGTGAGGGTATGGGACAAGTGCGCCCGGTAATGCGTATCTATATCACTGCCGCTATTTTAAATATTCCCCTGGATATTCTTTTGGTATTTGGTGCCGGCCCCATACCGGCAATGGGAGGAGCGGGATGTGGGTGGGCTACCGCAGCGGTCAGCTGCCTGATCGCACTGGCACTCTTCTGGCACGCGAACACTGATCCGGTCTACCACAAGCTAAAACTTAGGATGTTACCGCCTCGCCCCCACTGGTCAACCCTGCGCCACTTACTCGCAGTTGGCCTGCCAATTTGTGTGGGTGCGGCCAGTGAAGTTACTTTTTTTGCCAGTCTTACCATTTTGCTTGCCCCCTATGGCGCAGCCATTGTCGCCGCCCATCAGATCGGCATGAATGTGGGCTCAATTTTTTACTTGGTCGCACTCGCACTGGCCCAGGCCCTGAGTATCCGCACCGCCCAACTACTCGGTCAGGGACGGCCAAAGCGCGCGCGCTTCTGTGGCAAAGTGGGCATCAGTAGCGGGCTAATCTACGCACTGGGCACCGGTGTACTTTTGATTACCCTGCGCACCCTGTTTGTTCAGGCCTACACCAGCAATGAAGAAATTATCGCGGTGGCCACCAACCTGCTATTGCTGTGTGCCGCATTCCAGCTGGTGGATGTCACCCAGGCAATGACCTGGGGCGCACTGCGCGGATATAAGGACACCAGTGCGCCCATGTTTATACAGCTATTTTCCTACTGGCTGGTGGGGCTTTCTACCGCCTACTGGCTGGGAGAGAGCTTCTGGGGGGTATACGGTTATTGGACCGGTGTCTGTATCGGCTTGGGAACGGCTTCAATCCTGCTGGGAATTCGCTTTTGGCGAACCAGCCGCAAAGCCATCGAGCGAACCTACGGATACGCGTAATTCGGCGCGTATCACATTCTTCGGGAACGTATTGACTATACTGGCGCTCCAAAGTCCCAATCTGTGCCGGACACAAGGCTCTCCGGCACACCCAGATATATGAAGTTGACCGGAGTGCCGAATGATCCCGCGCCAATCCTCCCGAAGGACCCGACACCTGCTAAGCCTGGCTTTACTGCTTTCATCCACCCAGGCCCTGAGCGCCGATGACAGCACTGGCGAAGAGACAGAAGCGGTCCCCCAGGCTGCCAATATGCAGCTGGACCAACCGGTGATCACAGAGCTGGGGCCACCCACCAACGCTGCCCCTACTGAAGAGCAATCCCAGTCGACAGATGCTGGTTCTGAAGAAATTTCCCTGCCCCAAGCGGAAAATCTGGAGCTGGACCAACCTATTCAGGAACTGGATAAACCGGCAGCTCCCACCGAGACTGCTCCCACTGCCGATAAAGAAACTGAAACAGTTAAACCTCAACCCGAATTACCGGAGCCCGGCACCATTTCCCTGGTTCCGGGCGAGACGGCCAAGCCTCTGCGATTATTAGGCTCAGAGGTTCCCCCTGCGACCTCTACACGCCTGGCCTGGTCTCCCAGCCAACACTTTGAAGGGGTCTATAGCCCCACCGCTGTATTGGTGGTTAACGGCGCCAAGCCAGGGCCGGTTCTCTGCCTTACTGCGGCGGTGCACGGTGATGAGTTGAACGGTGTGGAAACTGTGCGGCGGGTTATGTACGACCTGGATGCAGACCATTTGAGCGGTGCGGTAATTGGCGTACCCATCGTCAATCTGCAAGGCTTCCATCGAGGCTCCCGCTACCTGACTGATCGACGCGACCTGAACCGGCACTTCCCCGGCGATCCCAATGGCTCTTCGGCTTCGCGAATTGCCAATTCATTTTTCCACGAAGTGATCAGCCACTGTAACGCCGTGGTGGACTTACATACGGGTTCTTTTTATCGCACCAACTTGCCACAGTTGCGCGGCGACTTAACCAATCCCAAGGTAGTGAAAATGACCCAGGGTTTTGGCTCCACTGTGGTGCTGCACAGCGCCGGAGCCAAGGGTACCCTGCGCCGCGCCGCTGTGGAGGCAGGTATCCCCACCGTCACTCTGGAAGCCGGAGCACCCATGGTGCTGGATGAGCTATCGGTAAGTCACAGTGTGAAAGGTATACGCACTCTGCTCAACCAGCTGGGTATGGTGAGTAAATTCCGCCTCTGGGGCGATCCCGAACCGGTTTACTACACCTCCACCTGGCAGCGGACATCGACTGGCGGGGTTATCTTTAGTGAAGTCCAGCTCGGCGAGTTTGTGCGTAAAGGCGACTTACTGGGAACAGTAACCAACCCTATTACCAATGTACGCACAGAAATTCGCTCCGAGCACAACGGCCGCATTCTCGGCATGGCATTAAACCAGGTCGTGCAACCGGGGTTTGCCGCCTACCATATCGGTATCCAGGCTCCCCAGGAACAAATCAGCCAGCCCCAGGAAGTAGTAGCGGAAGAATCGGTCGCTGACAAATCAGAGAGTAAAGTACCAGCCACCCCAGAAAACCGCCAGCCGCCGACAGAAGGTGAGGAGTAAATCCCCACCTATTAATCACTGACTTTATCGATCACCGTCACTTCGGGCATTGCCAAAGGTTCCGGTTGAAGGGTGATATGATCGATATCGAAGCGCTTGACCAGGGTTTCCCGCAAGCGCTCCAGTACGCTGGGCCAAGCCTGTAAGTCATCCACCACAATATGGGCCGACAGTGAAATAGTGCTGGAATCCAAGCGCCAAATATGGAGATCGTGCACAGAGCGCACCCCGGTTACCGCCGCCAGTGTCTCGCCCACAACCGGAAGGCTCAATTCCCTGGGTACCCGCTCCATCAATACATCGATCGCATCCCTGAGCAGTCGCACGCAGGAAACCAGGATTAACAGGCAAATAAGCAGTGAAAGCAGGGGGTCGATGGGTACCCAACCGGTAAAATAAATCACAGCTCCGGAAGCCAGTGCCGCGACAGAGCCCAGCATATCGCCCATCACATGCAAAAGCGCACCGCGAATATTGAGCGTGCGCTCGCCTTTTAATAAAACCCAGGCCGCCAGAATATTAATCAGCAACCCCATGGCTGCAATCAACATCACCGTACTGCCATGCACCGGCTGGGGATTGCGCAACCTATCAATGGCCATAAAAGAAATACCGACCACGATCAGAAGCATAATCAGGCCGTTGGTTACCGCAGCTAAGACCTCCGCTCGCCCCCAGCCAAACGACAATTCCCGATCAGCGGGTTTTTTCGCCAGTACTGCGGCAATAGCCCCCAGTGCCAAGGCAAAAGTATCGGTAAGCATATGGGCAGCATCGCCGAGCAATGCCAGGGAGCCAGATAGCCAACCACCTATGGCTTCAACTATGGAAAAACTGAGAGTGAGAACCAGTGCAATAATTAATGGGCGCAAAGCCCCATTGCCGGTTCGGTGGTGGACATGATCATGCATAGGCTCCCTCCTCAAATCCCTGTGGCAGCTCCGCAGGTATCACTATTTTTGCCCTAAGGTAATTCGCTCCCAACCGGAATAATCCCTGCGACTTGAAACTATATTCAATCCCGCCGCAGAAAAAATATCCCGCACGCTCTCGGCTTGCTGCCAACCGTGCTCCACCATTAGCCAGCCATCGTTTTCCAGGTAATCACTAGCGGTTGTGGCGATATGCTCAATATCTGCCAAACCCTGTCGCTCTGCCACCAACGCAGTGCGGGGCTCAAAGCGCACATCGCCCTGCACCAAGTGCGGGTCAGATGCATCGATATAGGGAGGGTTGCTGACGATCAGGGAAAACGGCTGTGGCTCCAAACTAGAAAACCAATCGCTCTGGATAACTTGCACATTTTGCAACTTGAGGGAGCGCCGGTTTTCCTCTGCCAGTGCTACCGCAGCGGGTGATTTCTCCGCTGCAATAATTTCCCATCCCGGTCGCTCCGACGCCAGAGCCAGTGCAATAGCACCAGTGCCAGTGCCCAGGTCCAGTGCTCGCAACCTGCCCTGGGGGAAAAACTCCAGCGCGGTCTCCACCAACAATTCAGTGTCCGGGCGGGGGATCAGAGTGGAGGAATCCACCTTTAGCGATAGGGACCAAAATTCGCGCTCACCGATAAGGTGTGCCACCGGCTCTCCCGCTTGCCGGCGCTGGAGCAACTGCTCATAGCGCACTTGCTCAGCTTCACTCAATTCGTATTCCGGCCAGGTATAGAGCCAGGTGCGCTCGCGCCCCAACACACTGCCGAGCAGAAGCTCTGCATCCAGGCGCGCGCTGTCGCTATCGGTTAATTGGGCGCAGCGTGCGATATTTTCCTTGACGCTGGTCATGGAGAAAAACCTATAAAAACGCCGCTCGAGGCGGCGTAAAAAATCTGGATTTATTGGGCCAGGGCTGCCAACTGATCGGCCTGGTATTCCGTGCGCAATGGCCCGATCACCTCCCCCAGAGACCCCTGCATAATCTCATCGAGTTTATAGAGAGTGAGGCCGATACGGTGATCGGTAACCCGGCCCTGGGGATAGTTGTAGGTACGGATTCGCTCAGAGCGATCACCGCTGCCCACCAGGCTGCGGCGGGCATCGGAAATTTCCTGGGCCGCCGCCGTTTCCTGCGCAGTATTGAGCTTCGCTTGCAACAGTGCCATCGCCTTGGCTTTGTTTTTGTGCTGGGAGCGCTCGTCCTGACACTCCACCACAATCCCCGTGGGAATATGGGTTAAGCGCACAGCGGAATCGGTTTTGTTAACGTGCTGACCACCGGCACCGGATGCACGGTAGGTATCCACACGCAAATCCGCTTTATTAATTTCAATCGCATCGCGCTCATCCGGCTCCGGCATCACCGCGACCGTACAAGCCGAAGTGTGAATACGACCCTGGGATTCTGTTTCAGGAACCCTTTGTACCCGGTGCGCACCGGACTCAAATTTTAATTTTGCGTAGACATCTTCACCGGCGACGCGAGTGATAATTTCCTTGTAACCGCCGTGCTCACCGAGATTTTCGCTGACAATTTCTATTCGCCATCCCTGCTTCTCCGCATAGCGAGAGTACATGCGGAACAGATCACCGGAGAAAATAGCTGCTTCATCACCACCGGTTCCTGCGCGAATTTCCAGAAAGACATTTTTTCTGTCGTTAGGATCGCGCGGCAACAGCAAAGTCTGTAGCTCTCGCTCCAGCGGCTCCACTTGACCTTCAGCCTCGCGCAGCTCTTCCTGAGCCATTTCGCGCATTTCCGGGTCATCTTCCCCCAGCATCTCCCGAGCCGCGACCATATCTTCCTGCAACTGTTTGTAAGCGCCGTAGCATTTAACCACTTCTTCCAGCTCAGAATACTCGCGGGAAAGATCGCGGAATTGATCCTGATCAGCAATTACGTCGGCGTCGCCCAACAGCGCAGATACTTCCTCATGGCGCTCAAGCAGGGTTTCCAGTTTATTCAGTAACGATTCTTTCATTGATGCTTTTTCTCTAAATCGATATCGGTGAGATCATCCAACCCAACGACCTCGCGAGCGATACGCAAACGCTCAATATCACCCTCCGCCGTAGCTTTTTTCAGACTGACGGTGGGTGCATGAATTAATTTATTGGTGAGAGAGCGAGCGAGCTGCTCCATCAGTCGACGAGGGTCCTCGCCTTTTTCCAGCTGCAAAAGTACCCGTTCAAGTTCGGAAGTGCTCACTTCCTGGGCTCGCTGCCGGTAGCTGCGAATACTATCCACAGCCTCCAAAGAGCGGCTCTCTTTGGTAAATTCAGCCGCTGCAGCATTTACGATTTCTTGAGCGGCCTCCGCCGCTTTCTCACGGGAGCGCTTGCCCTCATCGATAACCCCACGCAGATCGTCCACCGTATACAGATAAACATCATCCAGCTCGCCAACTTCCGATTCGATATCGCGGGGTACCGCAATATCCACCATAAACATGGGGCTGTGCCGACGCTTGCGCAGCGCCGATTCGACCGCTCCCTTACCCAGAATCGGCAGCTGGCTCGCGGTGGAACTGATAACGATATCCGCGCGTGCCAGATGCTCGGGGATATCCGCAAGCAGGATTGCCTCGGCACCAAAGCTCTCTGCGAGCAACTGGGCCCGGCTCAATGTGCGATTGGCAACAATGACCTGCTTGATTCCCTGATCGAGCAAATGGCGGGCAACCAGCTCCACGGTCTCTCCCGCACCGATCAACAGGGCAGTCTGCTTTTTCAGGTCGGTGAAGATACGCGAAGCCAGAGAAACAGCAGCGTAGGCAACAGAAACCGGGTTTTCACCGATTGCAGTTTCGGTGCGAACCTTCTTGGCGACGGTAAACACCCGCTGGAAAACCCGGTGCAGTTCACTGCCAACACTGCCGGATTCCCGCGCCACCGCATAGGCGGACTTGATCTGGCCGAGGATCTGCGGCTCACCCAACACCAGGGAATCGAGACCACAGGCAACGCGCATCATATGGCGTACCGCTTCTTCATCGCTGTACACATAGGCACAGCCCTTGAGCTGCTCCAGGGGCACTTGGTGGTATTCAGATAGCCATTGCAACAGGGCTTCTGACTCCACATTTCCGTATATTTCGGTGCGATTGCAGGTAGACAGGATGGCCAGCTCGCGGCACCCCAGTGCTTTTCGCGCATCTCCCAGTGCGCCGGGCATCACCTCGGGGGCAAAGGCCACCCGCTCGCGCACTTCGACCGACGCGCTATCGTGGTTGATACCCAGGGTAAGAATTGGCATAGACTTCCGTTAGCATTAAATCTTAAAAGGCGGAAACCGCACTGGGAGCGCATTTTCATAGGCAGCCGTCTCCCTTGCAAGCGCAAGAGGCAGTAAAATTGCCCGCCGATTTGGCAAGAGCCACTGCCCACCACCGTTCCAAACCCGATTCACGACTAGAATTATATGGCGATAATCGTTTAAAACACGTCAGTAATACCCCGCTTTCAGCGACAACGTAACGTATGGACACGATCTATGCTCCCACCTCGCGCACATCAGCTTCCAACCCGAATTTCCAGCCACCAGCTCAAGCTTGCCGCATTCCTTGCCGTATCCGTAATACTTGCTTCTTGTACCCAGCACCAGACGCCGGCAGCCCCCTCTACAGAAATCGCGAGCACAGCACTGGAGCCGAGCAACCTTAAGGGGAAGGAAACCACTGAGTCAGAAGGGCCGGAAGCTAAAACTTTCCCTATTGATACCTTTTACACCCTTCTGGTGGCCGAAGTCGCCGGTATCCGCGAACAGTACGATGTCGCACTGGCCAATTACTACCACCAGGCGGAGGTCACCAAAGATCCCGGGGTTGCCGCCCGCGCTACACGCATTGCCCGCTTTTTAAATGCCCGCCAGGCCGCCTTGGATTCAGCCAGGCTATGGGTAGAGCTTGAGCCACAAAACGCCGATGCACAGCTGGCCCTCACAGCCGAGCTGACTTTGTCCGGCGACTTACACACAGCCCTGATTCACGCCAGTAAAACCCTGGAACTCGGCGGCAACCCACCCATGCAATCTCTCGCAGCAACCGCTATTGGGCACGAGCAACTCACGGAACAAGCCAAGCGGGAGTTTGCCCGACTGGCAAAAGTCTATCCCCTCGATGACGAGGTCGTGCTCGCCTATGCCATGGTACTGCGCACCGAAAGGGAATTTGCCCGCGCCCTGTCCCTGGTGCGCCGCGTCCAAGAGCACCATCCAGACCAACTGGATGCACCACTGCTGGAAAGTCATCTATTGGTTGATCAGGGCAAGCGCAAGGAAGCCATTTCCCTTCTCGAGCGACTCGTCGGCATCCATCCTTCCGAGAGCCGCCTGCGCCTTCAGTACGCCCGCCTGTTGATTCGGGAGGACCTGGCCCTGGCACGCAAGCAGTTTGCCGAACTGGTTAAGCAGCGCCCTGAAGATGGCAACCTGATTTTGTCGTTGGCCCTAATTCAGTACGAGACCGAGCAAACTGACGAGGCCAAAGTCCTCTTTACCCAACTACTTGAATTACAGCAGCACGAATCCGCTGCTTATTTTTACCTGGGCAGCATTGCAGAAAAATCTGGGGATTTTTCCCATGCAATTAAATATTTCCGCGAAGTGGGGCCCGGTAGTGATTACGTAGAAGCCATTACTCGCGGTACGGAATTACTGGCGAGCCTCGGACAGTACAACACTAACCGGGAGTGGTTTTCTGAACTGAGAAAAAAACACCCCACTCAGGAAGAACATTTTTACCTGATGGAGGTCGAATTACTTCGCAAAAGTGGTGAAGCCAGTATGGCTTTACAGCGAGTAGACGAGGCATTACAAACCAACAGCACCAGCGGTCGCTTGATGTACACTCGCGCGCTGTTGCATGACCAACTCGGCAACGCACAACAATTCGAAAAGGACTTGAGAAACCTGCTGGAAAGAAATCCCGATAACGCCACAGTTCTCAACGCGCTCGGTTATAAACTGATTGAAGATAAATCCCGGCACACAGAAGCCTACCAATTGATTAGCCGCGCTTTGGAACTCGAGCCTGAGGACCCGGCAATAATCGACAGCATGGGGTGGATAGAGTACCGTCTCGGCAATCACGAAG
This sequence comes from Microbulbifer sp. MKSA007, assembly GCA_032615215.1. Classification (NCBI taxonomy): domain Bacteria; kingdom Pseudomonadati; phylum Pseudomonadota; class Gammaproteobacteria; order Cellvibrionales; family Microbulbiferaceae; genus Microbulbifer; species Microbulbifer sp. MKSA007. The sequence goes on from CP128433.1 coordinate 4,181,640, forward strand.
CTGCGGAAAAGTATCTGCGGCAGGCGATGGAAAAGTTGCCCGACCACGAAATTGCCGCACACCTCGGTGAAGTACTCTGGGTTCAGGGAAACAGAGAAGCCGCCATGAAAATGTGGAGAAAAGGCCTTCTGCTGAATCCCCACAGCAAAATTATTCCGGCTGCCATGAAGCGCCTACAAATCAAAGAGTCACTGGAACAACATGCATCAGATAGCTGACAAGACAACCGCGCGAAGATTCTATCTGTTATTGCTGGCATGTCTGGCAATAATGATTTCCGCCTGTGCCGGACAAAAAACCAAACAGGAACCGGAGCCAGGTTCCCCCACTAAAAATCAAAATCCAACACCGCAAACAGTAGCTGAATTTACCCAGTGGAATCTCAAGGGCAAACTGGGTGTTCGCTCCCCCAAAGAAAACGGCAGTGCCAACCTGGCCTGGCTACAGGGCGGCGCGGAGAATTTTCGCCTTCATCTCAGCGGTCCGCTCGGAGCAGGCACCACCGTCATCACCGGCTCAGCCGGTGGCGTCAGTTTGGTGCGCGGTAGCGAGCCGCCAATTTATGCGCGCAATCCGGCACAGTTAACCCAGGAAGCACTGGGGTGGCCTCTGCCCGCCCGGGAGATGTTCTACTGGGTGCGCGGTCTTCCCGCGCCCGGCGCCAAGAGTGGTGAGCAGCGCAACACCCAGGGCCAACTGCAAAGCCTGCAACAATCCGGCTGGGCCTTGAGTTTTAGTGAGTATCGCAGCGAAGGCTCCTTTATGCTGCCAACCCGGATCAAAGCACAAACCAACAGTCCCACTGGCCCGGTATCCGTCACCCTGGTGATTAAAGACTGGGGTTTGTAGAAAGAGTTTTACATAACTCTGCCAATGCCCAAATCGCAGCATGCAGGTATTATGGCGATCCTGTAATTGATTGACTCCTTTTTGCCTCATGCTGCTAACCCTGCCCGCCCCAGCAAAACTCAACTTGATTCTGCGCATTCTCGGCCGTCGCCCGGATGGCTATCACGAGTTACAAACCCTGTTCCAACTTCTCGATTTCGGCGACTTATTGGAATTCAGTGAGCGCAGCGATGGCATTGTCAGTGTCGATGCCGGCCAGCTGGATGTAGCGGAAGAAGACAACCTGGTTTATCGCGCAGCCCAATTGCTGCGCAAACAAGCTGAGCCGGACCGACAAAATTCTCTCGGCGCCTCTATTCGGTTGATAAAGAAGTTGCCTCACGGCGGCGGCATCGGTGGAGGCAGTAGCGATGCCGCCACCACTTTGCTCGGGCTCAATCACTTATGGCAGTGCAATTTATCGATCGATAAATTGGCGAAGCTGGGGCGGCAATTGGGCGCGGATATTCCAGTTTTTGTGCGCGGACGCACCGCTTGGGCGGAAGGAATTGGTGAAAAATTAACCCCAACAACCACCGAGCAACGCTACTACCTGGTTGTCTCAACTGGTTGCGAAGTGAGCACTGCAAAAATTTTTCGCGATTCACGTTTGACAAGAGATTCAGTCGCAATTACATTAGCGGCCCTTCGCGAGGAGCAGGCCAACGAGATACGACTCGGCAGCGAAAAACTGGAAACATTTTCCGGCAATGACTGCCAGCCATTAGTTGAAAAGCTCTACCCTGAAATACGCGATGCCAGAGAATGGCTCGAGCAATTTGCTCCAGCACAACTCACCGGCACCGGGGGCTGCATTTTTGCGGCATTCCCTACGGCAGAGGCAGCCATTGAGGCACACGCCAAACTGCCTGAAGCGTGGCAGGGTTTTACAGCAGCGGGTGTATTGGTTTCACCGACACATCAAGCGCTAGCGAAAATCTCCTCAGATTTTTGAGGAAACATTACTGGGGCGTAGCCAAGCGGTAAGGCAGCGGGTTTTGATCCCGTCATGCGAAGGTTCGAATCCTTCCGCCCCAGCCACTTTCTTTATATGCAATGGCACAGTCAAAAACCGGTTCCGACATGATTCAGTCTACGCTGATCCAGCCGGCCCAGGCCATTCGCACAGGGCTTTACAGAGCCACTCCCCAATTTTTAAAGAATCCTGAAGGCAGGCTTGAATGCAAGCGCCCGATGGTTGTGCGAGCACGCACCCAGAGCAACCCGTTGAGCAAGGAAAAAAACTGTGGCCAAAACCCTGTTTTTATCCGCGCAACAGTGCGCCGCTCAACACAAAAGTGTTGCAGCAAAAACCCTGACTGCTAGCAAATATGCAGGCATCTACACTTCAATTCACTTCAAGACAGAATTAAAGGAACTCGCAGTGGCTGACTTAATGGTCTTTACCGGCAACGCAAACCCGGAACTGGCACAGAAGGTTGTCGACCATATGGCGATCCCCCTGGGTGAAGCCACGGTCAAGCGCTTCTCCGACGGCGAGATTGCAGTAGAAATTACCGATAACGTACGCGGCCGCGACGTTTTCGTGGTGCAATCCACCTGCCAACCTACCAACCGCAACCTGATGGAATTGATCCTGCTGGTAGACGCCCTGCGCCGCGCCTCCGCCGGCCGCGTTACCGCTGTAGTCCCCTACTTTGGCTACGCCCGCCAGGATCGCCGCGTAAGATCCCAGCGCGTGCCGATTTCCGCAAAAGTGGTTGCCGATATGATGGTAAGCGTAGGTATCGACCGCGTATTAACCGTCGACCTGCACGCGGAACAGATCCAGGGCTTCTTCGACGTTCCTGTGGATAACGTTTACGGCTCCTCTGTCCTGCTCGACGATATCGAGCGCCAAAAGTACCAGAACCTGGTGGTGGTATCCCCGGATATCGGCGGTGTTGTGCGCGCCCGCGCCGTGGCCAAGAGCCTCGACTGCGACCTGGCCATTATCGACAAGCGCCGTCCGGCCGCCAATGTTGCCGAAGTCATGAATATTATCGGTGAAGTCAGCGGCCGCACCTGCCTGCTGGTAGACGACATGGTCGACACCGCCGGCACCCTGTGTAACGCCGCCAACGCCCTGAAAGAGCACGGCGCCGAGAAAGTTGTCGCCTACTGTACCCACCCGGTACTGTCCGGCAACGCCATCACCAACCTGAACAACTCCGTTCTGGATGAGCTGGTGGTTACCGACTCCATCCCCCTGGGTGACAAAATGGAGAAGGCACCAAAAATTCGCCAGCTGACCCTGTCTGCAATGCTGGCCGAGTCCATGCGCCGTATCAGCAATGAGGAATCCCTGTCCGCAATGTTCCGCTAGGAGCTTGCCGGTCAAGGTATCCCAGCGCCCCGTATACCGGGGCACTTTGCCTTTAGCGCTGATTCCCGTAGAATACGCGCCCGCCCGGCACTGCCGGGCAATTACTTTTGGGCCCAGTGCCCATTTAACATCCATGCCAGAGCGGTCCGGTCGCAGGTCACTCTGGACAGACAACCCGAGGTTTATCCCATGTCTGATATTAAATTGAACGCCATTGCCCGCAGCGATGAAGGGAAAGGTGCGAGCCGCCGCCTGCGTCGCCTGGAAGGCCGTGTACCCGGCATCATCTACGGCGGTGAAGCAGAGCCTGCTTCTATCTCCGTGCTGCACAAAGACCTGACCAAAGCTCTGGAAAACGAAGCTTTCTTCTCCTCCATGCTGACTGTTGACGTAGACGGCAAGGAAGAGAAAGTTATCCTGCGCGACCTGCAGCGTCACCCGGCTAAAGCCCTGTTGCTGCACATCGACTTCCAGCGTGTATCTGCCAACACCAAAGTACACGTTAAAGTACCTCTGCACTTCCTGAACGAAGAGAGCAGCAAAGGTGTTAAGGCTGGCGGTATCGTTTCCCACACCCTGACCGAGCTGGAAGTTAACGCTCCTGCCGGCAAGCTGCCTGAGTTCATCGAAGTGGACCTGGCCGACCTGGAAATGGACGGCGTACTGCACATCTCCGACCTGAAACTGCCGGAAGGTGTTGAGTCTGTGGCACTGAGCCACGGTGCAGACCACGACCTGGTTGTAGCTTCTATCCACAAGCCTCGCGGCGCTGTAGAAGCTGAAGCCGAAGCTGGCGAAGGCGAAGAGTAATCGCCTTGGCTGCGGCACCGGATACTCCGATCCAGTTGATTGTCGGCCTGGGAAACCCCGGACCGGAATACGATCGGACGCGACACAACGCCGGTGCCGACTTTGTTGTCGAGCTGGCCCGCCAACAAGGCACCCAGCTCAGCCTCGACAGCAAATATCACGGCCTCACTGGCCGTGTGCGGGTCGGCAGCCAGGATATCCGGCTGCTGATTCCCACCACCTACATGAATCGCAGTGGCCAATCTGTCGGCCCACTGGCGAACTTCTTCAAGATTCCCCCGGAAGCCATTCTGGTCGCTCACGATGAGCTGGACCTGGCCCCCGGTATCGCGCGCCTGAAAGCCGGCGGCGGTCACGGCGGACACAACGGCCTGCGGGATATCATTGCCGCACTGGGCAACAACCGAAACTTTATGCGCCTGCGACTCGGCATTGGCCACCCCGGCAGCTCGAGCGAAGTGGCCCGGTTTGTACTCCAGCGAGCCCCCAGGGCGGAACAGGAAACACTGGCTGATGCGATCGATCGCTCGATCGACGTTCTGCCCACCGCCGCTTCCGGCGACTGGGGCGCAGCCATGAAAACGCTGCACACCAACAAATAGATCCCACCCGCCGGCTTGCCTTTTGCCGCGGAAATCTCGATAGTGTGCTGCGCTAAATTGCCGGTATTTTCCCGGCTGGCCCGGACCCTGTGGTGGCCGAGACACCCCGCCCATCCAAAATCCCGCCAGCGCAATCACTACCGGACCTCAAACGCAATTAGCAGAGCGCGCTGTATGCGCCTCGGGCAAACGGAAAAATATCACCATGGGTTTTACTTGCGGTATTGTCGGCCTACCTAATGTGGGCAAATCCACCCTATTCAACGCATTAACCAAAGCGGGTATCGATGCGGAAAACTTCCCCTTCTGTACCATCGAGCCCAATGCCGGTGTCGTGCCGGTACCAGATCCCCGCATCGACAAGCTGGCTGAGATCGTCAAACCGGAAAAGGTAATTCCCACCACCATGGAATTTACCGATATCGCCGGCCTGGTTGCAGGCGCCTCCAAGGGGGAAGGGCTGGGTAACAAGTTCCTCGCCAATATCCGCGAGACCGACGCTATCGCCCACGTTGTTCGCTGCTTCGAAGACGATAACGTTATCCACGTCGCCAACCAGGTACACCCGGTAGCGGATATCGAGGTGATCAACACCGAGTTAGCCCTGGCCGACCTGGACACTGTGGAAAAGGCCCTACAGCGCTTTACCCGTGCCGCCAAGGGGCAGGACAAGCACGCGATCAAGATGAAAGCGTTGCTGGAAAAAATCCAGCCACACCTGGATGAAGCCAAGCCGCTGCGCTCTTTCGAGCTTTCAGAAGACGAACTGGCAGACCTGCGCGAACTGAGCCTGCTCACTATCAAGCCCACCATGTATATCGCCAACGTGGACGAAGATGGCTTCGAGAACAATCCGCATCTGGATGCTGTAGCCGCCATCGCCGCTGAAGAAAACGCGGTACTGGTACCTATCTGCAACAAGCTCGAAGCGGAAATTGCCGAGCTGGACGACGAAGAAAAGCAGGAGTTCCTGGAAGAACTGGGTATGGAAGAGCCCGGGCTGAACCGCGTGATTCGCGCCGGCTACCAACTGCTGGGCCTGCACACCTACTTCACCGCTGGCGTGAAGGAAGTTCGTGCCTGGACCATCCCACTGGGCGCCACCGCTCCCAACGCCGCCGGTAAAATCCACACCGATTTTGAAAAGGGTTTTATTCGCGCAGAAGTGATCAGCTACAGCGATTACATTGACAACAATGGTGAAGCCGGCGCTAAAGACGCTGGTAAATGGCGCCTGGAAGGCAAGGACTACATTGTCGCCGACGGCGACGTAATCCACTTCCGTTTTAACGTCTAACCGCCTCTCCTTTTTTGCCTCCCCACCCCGGGGAGGCGCGCCACCCGTGTAAATTCCATGGCTCAATCAAACTGGAAAGTCGGCCTGCCCCTGTCGCTGATCACCGTATTTATGTGGGCAACCCTGCCCATCGCTCTCAAAGGGCTTCTCGAATACATCAGTCCCGGTACCGCCACCTGGTATCGCTTTGCCGGTGCAGCACTGTTAGCGGGCGTCTACTACGGACAGGCGCGCAAATTACAGCTCAAGCCACTATTCAGTCGCGGCTTACTGCTTTTCACCTTCCTAGCCGTTGCCGGCCTCCTGGTGAACTACCTCGCCTACGCCAGTGGACTCAATTACATCACCCCTGGTGCCGCTCAGGTTGTAATCCAGCTGGCCCCCCTGCTTCTACTGATATCCAGCGTGCTTTGGCTGGGAGAGCGCTTCTCTCTGCGTCAGTGGAGCGGCGTGGTACTGGTGGTAATCGGGCTACTGCTATTTTTTAACCAGCGCCTGGGAGAGCTGACCAGTGGCGCCGGCGGCGAATACCTGCTGGGGCTCGGCTATATCCTGATCGCCGCTGTCACCTGGGCGATTTACGGCTTTTTTCAGAAAAAATATTGAGCCGCGCAACGCCCCAGGATCTACTGGTAGTAATTTATATCGCAGGGACCCTGCTCTTCCTGCCCATGGCGGAGCCAATGAAGGTTTCTCACCTGGGCTGGCTCGAGTGGGTGCTATTGGCATTTCTCACCGCCAACACGCTGATCGCCTATGGGGCTTTTAGCAAGGCACTAGCGCACTGGGAGGCATCCAGTGTCAGCGCAACCCTGTCATTAGTGCCAGTCATCACCCTATTGTTCAGTACGCTGATCAGCTCTATCTGGCCCGACTATATTGCAGTTGAGCCGCTCAACTGGATCAGCTGGGCCGGCGCCGGCGCCGTGGTACTCGGTTCCGCCCTCGCCGCAATCAGTTCCAGGCGCGGTTCTGAGCAGTCCCGGGCATCAGATGAAAAAAATCGCTAACTATCTGAAAAGAATACAAAAAAAGTGTTGACACCCCCGGCCCATCGTTTAATAATGCGCGCCCTCGGGACAGCCGAGACAACAAAAGAAATGGCAAGGTAGCTCAGCCGGTTAGAGCGCAGCACTCATAATGCTGAGGTCGGGAGTTCGAGTCTCCCCCTTGCTACCATTTCAAATCACAGAGACTATTCTTTGTGAATCTTGAAACTGGGGCGTAGCCAAGCGGTAAGGCAGCGGGTTTTGATCCCGTCATGCGAAGGTTCGAATCCTTCCGCCCCAGCCATATTCCTAAATTATCTAGCAGGCCCAAATCTGGGCAGCAACCAAAAACGCAACCGTTTTTTTATCTGATTCTGCGAATAGCTCGCCAGAACTCGTCCTCGAACGCTATCCAAAAATCAACTACTCCGGCAGCACCACACCATTAGCTTCCATAACGGTCACTCCGGCGCTATCGGGCTCCAGGTCAGCAGTTCCTGAAGTTGCGGTAGGCGTTCGCACTTGTTCCCTGCGCAAACCCAGGGCTCGCAGCCACTCGAACCCCGCCAGGCAGCACAGCAATGCCAGCAGCACTAGCGGACCGCCATATCCCTTCATAGCCTCACTCTCGGACATACAAGTCCACACAAGCTGCACAACGCACAGGAAGGCCACAATCAACAGGGTCGGCTTGCGTCCCAGCAAGCTAACGACAAAAACGCCCAGAGGCGCCCCCAGGGCTACTACCGGTGCTGCCGCCAGCCAATTCCCAAACACCCCAGGCTGCCAATCTCCCGCCAGCGACTTCACTATTACTCCGAGTACCGAACAAAATGCCATGATCACCACTGATGTAGGGATCGCCACCTTGAGGTCCACCCTGCTCAATAGCACAAGAGCCGCATACACCAGCATGTCCACACCCACACCGGTAACTGCCACCACGCAAAAGCCGGCAAAAGCGCCCAATAGCAAGCCGACACGAAAATCTGTTGGGCACTGAGGGTCCCCCGCGTGCTCACAATCAGTAATTTCGCTGAGGCGATACAAATGAAAAATGCCAAAACTGCCCCAGAGGACGGCAAAGGAAAGCTTCACCCAGAGTTCGGGTATCAGAGGGGCAAACAATAGGATACCGGCGGGAGTCGCCAGAAGAGAGCCCAGCAGCGCCCCCCGCAACATCGACCAGGCCAACTGCTGGCGCCGGCAGAGAATAAACAAGCTGGCACTGACCATACCTATCGACTGAACCGCAAAACTAAAGTCGCGACCCAGACTTGCCGGCATATCAAAAAACAGCACCAACACGGGAAACCCAACTGTCCCGCCGCCCATCGGCGTAGAACCTGCGGCATAGCTACCCAGCGCCATCGCCATCGCCATAGACCAATGCTCGAGCGCCAGGGCCAGGTTCTCGCCCTGTAAAATCAGGAATAACCAAACACCGTAAAACAGAACCAACCAAGCGAACCAATAGCGAAGAGAGAATCGCGCCACGTTTTTCATCTTATTATTTGTGAGCTAAAGCGTCAGAGGGAGACAATAGTGGTACGAGTGTGAGATGGGATCAAGACAAGATTTGGCGAGTTCGCCTATTCCGGTCAGGAGGGTCGCCCGACAGCCACAGCTGCCGGGCAAAGCGCGATTAGTTCAAGCGCTTCTTGCGAATCAGGTTTTGAACCTGCATAGAGGACATCATAGAGGCGTAGATTGCCGGCAGGGCGCCACGTTTACGCAGCTCCAGGAAGTCTTCATCAGACAGCTTGTTAAGCTTCTCTTCATCGATAACAAAGAAACCTGTCAGATCGTAAGGCTTGTCATCTTCGCTAACACGCAAAGTCAGCTTCTTCTGGGTCAGCAAGTCCTTGGAGACCAGGAACTCGATAAAAGACTCAGTCACTGCAACACGCTGTGCAGTTTCAACCACTGCCTGAGCACGATTCTTCAGGAAGTCAGTTTGCTCGCCTTCCCCATCGAACAGCGCTTCACCTTCAGAGTCGCTCAGCATCTTGGAGTCTTCGTCGATGCACAGAACAGCCTGATCAGCGTTGTCTGGATTCTTCACCAAAACAAACGGGTAAGTGCGCACTTGTACAGGAATGTAGCTGCCATTCCAGCCATCAGCGCCAGAGAACAGGTTTTCACCGGGGCGCAGACCGGTAAGCGCCACAACTTTAAACTGGTCAGTATTCTGGTCTTTAACGAACAGGATCGGGTAGCTCTGGGCTGCCTGTACGATTTCCTGAACCACCAGCGGCAGGACATGATTACTGCTTACATGGTCAAAAGTAATGTCTTGGGTGAGTTTCAGGTTGGCATGCGCCTTTTTGTCCAAAGCTTTGATCTGTGCCATAAGTACAACTCCTAGCTACTTTTATAGTTACTAAATTTTCAGAGATACCCTAACGTACCACTCTTCTACGCATCTACGATGACAAGTGCTTCCCGACAGTCGCCGGAAACCAAAGCCAGCATTAAACAGGGAAGAAGCCCAACTGGCAAACAAAGTCCGCCAACATTAACCTAAAGACAAATTTATTTGGTTAAGTTCACACTATTCAAGACTATCAAACCAATTAAATTCACTGCTCCCCCTTCAAACGACTCGGCAACCTTCAAAATCAACGAATCGAGTATTAGTTAGCCAACCCTGACAGGTAGCGCATTACCTGTATCACCCCTCCCCCACCTCTACAGCTATCGTAACAAGTGGTGCTTTTTTATACGATTGAAGAAGTGGTTGGAGTGAGTTCGATGCAAAAACCGAGGGGCGCCTCATTATGATGAGCCTACTATTTCTCTTCTATCTCCTTGCAATGGCTCTAGCCGTGAAGAATTACCACACCCTAGCAACCGCAACATTCATTTTTGCCTTGATATCAAGCATCGCCTGGCTGGGCTATCACACCGGTGACAATCTCAACTTAGCCTTATAGAGGAGGGTGAATGGGGCAAACATTTCGCGAGCTTAATGCACTGGGCATACTCGCCGTATGTGCCGTACTCGTCGCCGCAGAGTACTTTCAATTAGTGAATGGAGAAATGCCCTGCCCTCTCTGTTTACTTCAACGAATTGGGCTCACAGGAGTCTTATTTGGCCTGATGCTAAATGTACTCTATGGCAACCGCCCTCTACACTACAGCTTGGCAACATTCTCAGCGCTATTTGGTGCCGCTACCGCACTGCGCCAAGTCAGCCTACATGTTATTCCCGGAACACCAGGTTATGGCGATCCATTAATGGGATATCACTATTACACCTGGGCACTAATTATCTTCTATATGACAATTATTGGCATCGCGATTATCGGTGCATTTGATAAGCAATATGGAAAACCCATATTTATCAGTTTCCGCGATCAGGGAGCTCTCGGAAAAATGGCCATAGTAACTGCATTTTCAATTACCGCACTTAATATATTTATAACTTTCGCAGAGTGTGGACCTACTGTCTGCCCGGATAATCCAGACAACTATTGGCTCTTTGGCGCTATCGACGGAATTTAAAAGCAAGCTGAGAAAAGAAAAGGGGTATGGCTATACAAAAGACAGCTTGCCAAGCATATATCCATAGATCAACAGAATAGATGGAGGCCAGGACCGGATTCGAACCGGTGAAAAACGGTTTTGCAGACCGTCGCATTTCCTCTCTGCCACCTGGCCATAAAAAAACCCGGCGCTTCCGCTCCGGGTTCTTTGACTCTACGGAAGCAAAAAACGCTTCCGAATAAATTTACAGAAGCACGCAGGTTGCCTGGCAGCAACATATAGAAAGAAGTTCTTGCGCGTATTTCATAGTAAATTGTCTTGTTCAAGTTGCCGCCAAGGATAATGGAACAAAAACTCCATTTCAACTCTTTCTAGGTAGCCCCAGAATACTGCCCAACCCTAATCTCATTACCGGGCAACGGCTGCTCTGGAACCAGCTGTGCCAACCCAAGAGAAATTAAGGCCATTAAAGACCCGGCAAAGAATACCATTGGCGGAGAGACAAGCCACAGCAAGCCAAATACTACAGGGATAACCACAGCGGCAATATGATTGATTGTAAAGCTGACTCCAGCCGAAGCCGCGATATCCCGCTCGTCGACTATCTTCTGGAAGTAGGTTTTAATCGCAATTGCCATAGAAAAGAATAAATGGTCAACAATATATAATGCCGCTGCCAGCGCAGCACTTTCTACCAGCGCATAACCCGCAAATACCAGTATCAGGCCAATATATTCCAAAGTGAGGATACGGCGCTCGCCAAACCGAACGATAAACAGTCCGATCTTCGGTGCGATATACAAATTAAGTAAATGGTTTACCGTATAGAGAGCAGCAACCTCCCCCACGCTGTATCCAAATTTCTCCACCATCAAAAAACCAGCGAATACTATAAAGATTTGCCTGCGAGCCCCACTCATCATCGTGAGCGCATAATAGAGCCAATAGCGTTTTCGCAGAATAAGCTTCTTATGCTGACTGTGGGGCTGAGCAAACTGAGGGAAAAGGACCCAGGCACCTAAAGCAATGACAATGGTCGCGCCACCACCAATTAGATAAACCCAGGAATAATCCAAACCTGCGAAGTTCATTAAACCCCACACCAAACTATAAGCCAGAAGCGCAGCAAAGGAACCAGCGGCAGCCATGCGTCCCATCCAAACTGCTGCTGTTTGTTTAGGAAACCACTGGAGTGCCAGGGAAGTCTGCAAGGTCTCATAAAAATGAAATCCCGTAGACATTAAAAGTGTAGTGAGTAACAACCCGGTCAATGATGGATACAGTCCCGTTAGCATCACTCCAAGGCCAGTTGCTACCAGTGAGATTATCGCCAGCCGCTGCTCCCTGACAAAAAGCAAAACAAAGACCACTAGGAAGGCTAAAAAGCCAGGTATCTCGCGCACACTTTGCAACAAACCAATATCTGCACCGGTAAATGCTGCCTTTTCAATAACAAAGTTATTAAGTAGCGTATTCCAAACAGCAAATGAGAGCGGCATCGAAGCTGCCAGAATAAGCAAAAGAATTTCAGGCCGGCGAAGACGTTGTAGCATAAATGACCTCCTATAGCTAAGGTCCGCAATATACGCCCTCAATATCCAACTGTAAAATTATAAAAATAGTACTGAGGAATGAGTTTTCATTGAGAATATTGCAGTTCATAAAATTAAATACTAATTAAGCCATTAAATAGAGGTAACACCGACCAACAACTTGCTCAAATGCCCGAAAAAACGGTGAATAAGATGTACCAATTGGAAAAGTAGCAAGCCATCTAATTATGTATAAATTCCCGCTAATCATGTATTTTTAATGAGATGAGTAAACTTAGTTCACTACATATAATGACTAGAATCAGACAACTCCAACCTAAATTCACCTATGCTTTAACTGCTATATGTCTAGGCGCCTTACACCACAGCATGACTGATTACCAACATAGATAACTCTTGGAGAGAAAAATGCGCATTCATTCCTGGCGAATTCATCATCTCACCTTAGTCATGCTACTTACCACACTCCCTTTTCTACTGACGAACGCCGCTGCTCAAGAAGATAACTTACCTGACAAACTTAAATTAAACGAATGGAAGGTGCCCTGGGAGGGACTCCCCAGAGACCCGCATGTAGACAGTAAAGGTAATGTCTGGTTCTGTGGACAAGCGGGTAACTACATCGGAAAGTTTACACCGACCTCTGAAGAGTTTAAGCAGTATGAAATACCTGAAGGCACTCACCCTCATAACCTGATTGTGGATTCAAACGATATTGTTTGGTATGCAGGTAATCGCAATGCGCATATTGGGCAATTAGACACCAAGAATGGGCAAATTAAACAGTATCCAATGCCTGAAGGTATCAAAGACCCACATACGTTAATCTTCAATCGAGAGGGAAATATCTGGTTCACGGCCCAGCAAAGTAACCGCATAGGCCTGCTAAATATACAAAGTGGCAAAGTTCTAAGTGCCACCCCAACAACCGCTAATGCTCGCCCCTATGGTATTAAGATTGATGCTCAGGGAAACCCCTGGGTCGCTCTATTCGGTACCAACAAGTTAGCGCGAGTAGACGCAAAAACCATGGCCATAAGTGAGGTTAACCTGCCGCGCCCAAATGCTCGCCCTCGCAGACTGGAAATCGACCCTACCGGCAATATTTGGTACGTAGATTATCCAGAAGGCTATTTGGGGCGCTATACCCCGACGACCAAGGAGTTTAAAGAGTGGAAGCTACCCAGTAAGAATCCACGCCCCTACGGAACAGCACTGGACAACAATAACCAACTTTGGCTCGCTGATACTGGAGAGGTTCCAAATATCATTTTTGCCTTTAACACAGAAAAAGAGAAATTTACAAGCAAGACCCCAGTTCCAAGTGGTGGAAATATAAGATATATGTATTTTAACAATATGGATGGAAGCTTTTGGTTTGGTGTTGATTCTGGATTTATCGACCAGGGTATACCAAAATAGAAGCATATATAGCTCTATTGACATCAATCGATGTATGGCGTCACTGCAATAGTTCTATATATCCTGATACAGGACAAACTGTTCAAATACAGACTTCCATTTAGAATTCTAATTTTTTCAGCTCTATTAACAGCCATTCACGGCGCCCTTATGAGGCAACCATTGATGGATTACCTTATTGGCAACCCACTACAAGTTACACTAGCTTAAAATGGCATGAAGTGGCTCGCGTGGATACTCATGGCGACCGTTATAATTATAGGTGTTGAAGTATTCGCCTCAAATAAATCAAACTCTAACGAATCTAAAAAACAAAAAACGTGCAGCAATCATTATATAAAACTCATAAACAGAATTTACAATTATGGAACCGAAACAAACCGGGATAGCATACGATACCATCACACATCTATGGGAACGTAAAGAGTTCAACAGGAACAACGGTATTAGCCAGTATAAGCGGGCACTTGGCTTTGTAAAAAATAGAGGCTCCGCACTAGATGTAGGGTGTGGTTGTACAGGAAGGCATATCGAGCTTCTGCTAACTGAAGGATTTTCTCCCGAGGGAATTGATGTTTCTGATAAAATGATAGAGATCGCCAGGGATAAGCACCCTACTGTCAACTTCTATCTAGAGGATATATGTAAGTGGAAAGCCACAAGAAAATATGACTTTATAAGTGCGTGGGATAGCATCTGGCATATACCAATTGAAAAACAAGAGGAAACAATAAGGAATCTAGCGTCTTACTTAAACAAGGAAGGCGTTCTAATATTCTCCTTTGGTGGAACAGATAAAGAGGACTATCATACGAATAATGCGATGGGACCGGAATTATACTACTCTACGTTAGGCACAAATAAATTTATACAACTTCTTATTTCATCTGGTTGTATTTGTAGATATCTGGAGTACGATCAACCACCAGAATTACACGCCTACTTGATTGCTCAGAAGATATAATTGTTTTATATCGCCCCCTCAATCATGGGTAGCCTATATGTTAACCGGAGCAATGCTTGTTTGGTTTATTCTTACGAGTCTCAGCCTAGTTTTTATTATTTGGGACTCAATCACTAATGCGCCAACCAGCTGGGTTCAGCGCCTGGCTTGGGTATTAGTAATTCTTTATACCGGTGTTATCGGCTTAATCTTCTACCTACTCACCTGTCGCCGTCCTTTTCCTGGCGGCCACGATCAATTCACTCGGGCGACATGGAAGCAAAGTGTAAATAGCGAAATGCATTGTCTTGCAGGTGATGCAACAGGGATCCTTATCGCAGCATCTATTGTACCCACACTGGGCCTCGCCAATGGATGGGACTCCATAATTGAGTACTTGGCTGGCTTTGTTTGTGGTTTGTTTATTTTTCAGGCATTGATGATGCGAAATATGTATCAGGGAAACTACTTAAAAGCAGTGGGTAAAACTTTCTTTGCTGAAACTGTATCGATGAATATGGTTATGGCTGGAATGATACCCGCTATGGTGATACTGACTTCCATATGGCCACACTCTGAAGACCCAACAAATGCTACCTTTTGGTTTCGTATGAGCTTGGCAACCATTGTTGGGGGTATCATTGCTTACCCTATTAACTATTGGCTGGTAAAAAATCACTTAAAACATGGATGTATGACTCTTCCGGGAAAAGATGGAGCCGCGCCCAATTTTGGTCATTGCTCACATGAATGCGCCTCAAATTCAGCACCGCACATCCATGCTACCTCACAAGCAGAAACGCCTAAAATGGAAATGCATTCTTTATCTTTAATGGAATCGAGTATATGGATAATGGGCACTTTTATAGCTCTTTTTCTTGCAATTTATGTCACAGATAAAATCACACCAATATACTTTTGATCTCAGAACTTTATGCACTCAAAATAATCGCTTAAGCATAAGATTCAAAAATTTCTTTCTCCGCCTATAGTAAGATTTCACTCTGAGGCTGGTTGCCAATTGATTACCGGGTTTACTCCTTCAGTATTACATAACCAAACAATCGCTTTTATGCCAACCTTAAGCTTCCCCTTAGTATCAATGAGTTTCTCCCAATCGCTGGAATGAAAAGAACGGCCATGGATGCGGAACTGCCCGAGAACCTCCTTCCAATTTGGCATAGTCAGGTTTAGAAACTCATTTGTTCCATGGTCAGTAGCAACCCAAAGCTTAATTCCATCTTTCACCCGCACAAGTTTTGTAATCTCCCCCTGCCATGAAGTTAATTGGTTTCGATCACAAGTCACGTACTCTGGAACAGCTAGCCTTTGAGCCAAAAGATTCGGGCTAGCAAAAACAAATAAGCTCAGCACTAAAAATAAATAATGTTCTTTATTCATAATTAAAGAAGGGGCAAGCCCCCTTAACCATTAAAGACCACGATAAGTCGCGCTTTGTTCATCCGCGCGAGTGGCTTGACCTTCAGTGAACTCGTACATACAGCTATCGTCAGTATAATCCATAAAGTTAGTTACCGGATCTTCCCCTTCAGCATTTCTTCCCCTGGTACAGGTATCCCGACCAACAGGGCAGCCATAAGCAGCCGATCTCTCCGCAGGAGTATCTGAGACGTAGTCCCCCCGGCCAAAACATCCACCTTGGAACGTATGATAAAGACCCAACCAGTGGCCAACCTCGTGAGTTAAGGTGTCCCCCTCATTGTAGGGCGCAGCATCACCTCCAGGCACAGAACCAGTTAAAATTACTACACCATCATCAAGTGGATCAGAGGAGTAACTACTTGGGAATGTAGCCCACCCAAGTAGGCCGTCACTAATTTCAGCTACATAGATATTCAAATCCCCGGCATCGCCAACTCGTAAGGAAGATTTCATTGACTGCTCAGCCGATGAATTGTAACCAACGTTATACCAAGAATTATTTGCTGTAACAGTGGTTGAAACTAAATTAAAAGTAAATGGAGTATTTGCGTAAGCATCATTCAACACATCCATTTGCGCATTAATCTCACTATTAGAAAGCGCTCCATTATTAGCTGAGTCAGTAATTACATGAAAGTAAACATCAACTTCTACAGAACCTGCGGGCCGCAATGTGTGTGCCACACTTCTATCACTTGATATACCACGCAGAGTAGAAAAATGCTGCTCTTTTAATGCAGCTTCCTGAATTGATGGGTGGTCTGTACCGCAGCGCTTTAGCCCAACGCTATTGTTGGCAGCCTCAACCGAAGAAACACTCTGAGCAAAACCTATAGTTGATGAAGCAAGCATGCACAATGATAGAGCAGTTTTTATCGAGATATTAGAAACAGTCTTTCTCATAACCTAAGCCTTAATTTTATTATTTATTTACACTCCCATAAGAGCCCGCCAACTTTCCACGCTTCCATAAACTTTTGTCAATAGCACCAATTCTTAAATTGATGATAATGACATCAAACTCTTTAATAAGGCGTAACGTTCAACAAGAAAAATGTAAATATAAAAAAATAAAAACCCAAAAAAACAAAATTCAGATACATTTTTCTCTGAAATTAGTTACATATGAAATTTATTCACGGAAAACATAAGGTGCGACTCACTTAAAAATACGAACAAAAAATTGAGGAATCTGAAATTACTGACAGGTAAAATTCCAATAAAAAATACCGAATTTTGTTTCAACAAAGCGGACAGCTACATTTTTATGATACATCATCACAAAAACAGCTCGCGCTAACTGAGGTTAACAATAAAAAGATATTCCAACCACTAGAGCACCTAATTCAAAAGGCCAATCACAAATAACAAAGGCCACTTACCTTCTGTGGCCATGGAGGTAAGCGGCCTTTATAAATTCTACAGTTTTTAAACTAAAGTGAACACTCTACTCTAAATTAACCCCACTGTTTTTGAGAGCTAAGATCATTTCCACTGCTCGGCGAGCGACAGGCGGTAAAGTGAAGCTTGTTATAACCTAGCTTATTTTCAGTAATGACTTTTAGAACATCATCTAAATGAATATGGGCCCCCTCTTCAACCAAAATCAAATCATGATCATGAAGACCACTCTGCCAAGCCTTCTTAATATTATCCACATGACCAGGGCTTTTTTCATTATATGAGAGATTATAATTATAAACACTCGCACCACCACCAGCTATAGAGTGGACTTTTCCTGACCCCATATTTAGGAACTCTAAAGTTCCAAATTTTTCTTTACTATTTTCCTCATTGGCAGGCTTACCTGTTTTTGTCAAACTCTTGACTGCATGATCAGAAGACGCCGAACCATGAAATGAGTAGAAGTATAGAGCCAAATTCTCTGGCAATTCAGCCTTACCAAAAGAGCCGTTATCAAATGAACCATGTGCGTAAAGGATCGCCTCATTACCACTGGCTTGTTCTTTTTTATGAATTATTACTTTTCCAAACTGAACAGTTTTCATCACATTCCTTATCGATCAAAGGTTGGAGAATCTTTTTTTGACCACACCATCAAGATGCGGTCACAAATTTAAGATTATTCTTTTCAAACAAAACCCAACTGTTTTTAATGGTTACAGATAAATAAAACTAGATCAACGAAAATAAAATCTATGTAAGCGACTGAAATCCAATCTTTATTACCACCCTCTCATTCGAGCAAAACCGTAATCAAGACAAGCAAAAAAACTATGGACTGCGAAACAAGCGTCATACAAAACCCAAAAAAAACCACAAAATCTCAATTGAGGAATTTTTCATACACATTTCAAGCCAGGAGCAAATGGATTTAAAACCTGATGAACAATCTCACAAAAAATGATTATGTAACCTTCGAGAAACTGAGGCTCAATTTCGCGTGAAAAAAAGTTCTATTACAGATAAAAGACAACATTATTGGCTATTGCAACCATCATACAGTCAAGCACACCTAGCAAACTCTTTATTTAAATTTTTTTGGTTAAAATTTGAGATGAAAGGTATACCATCTCTCATCATTGCTCTAGGAAGAGAGACCAATAAGCTACAAAAGCCTAGATTGCTAACATAAGTAACACCATATGAAATACAGAGTTATTTTTTACAAATATACTAGAGAGAAATCTCTCACAGACGACTAAGACTTAAACAGCTTGACAACCCACCCTCTCAGTTGGATTACTATTTTAAGCTGAAAAGAATGAATTGATGAGCTGTGGACGAATGTCTACTCTGAAAAGAGTGGCATATGGCATGGATAAAAATTCCTCACCAAATTAACCTCCAAATATGAGAGATATAAATCGTATGCTGGTAGAAATTGGAGACTTTCTGGGGCTAAGAAGCGGTGGTGAGCCTGGTATCAAAACTGTTTGGCAGGGACACTTTAAACTGCTTTATTATTTGGAGGCAGCGGAGACTTTAAATCGAATTAAAGGGTGTGTATAAAATGTAGTAGTTCAGACTTGTTATCACAGTTATCAGCTTTAAAAAGGTGCCCCATCAGGTCAAATTCAGGTTACAATTTTTTCCTTCCTGATACTTTTCTACCTTTAAGTGTTGCCATCTGTGTGCTGCGTGCATTTCTTTGTATCAGAGATGCTGTATCCGGAAAAGATTACGAGCATCGGCACGAATGGATTGAAAGCCATATGCATAAGTTGGTCGAGGTGTTTGCGCTAGATATTGCTGCCTATGTGGTAATAAGTAATCATCACCATATAGCCCTATACATCGACACAGAATCTGCTGATAAGTGGTCGCAGAGATAATTACTCGCTGACAAAAGCTCTTCAAAGCCTCTAACTTGGCCCAGCGCTATCTTCGAGGCGATACCCTCGATCACGCTGAAGTAAACAGACTAAAAGAATTCTTCTCCCAATAGCGGGAACGCTTCACGGATATCAACTGGTTTATGCGCTGTTTAAACAAATCTATCGCCTGTCAGGCCAACGCTGAAGATAATTGTACAGGCGACTTTTGGTAGTAAGTCTCAGGCATTGCTGGATTAAAGAGCCCTCACCGCCTGTATGGCCTATGTAGACCTCAATCCGGTCCGTGCCAACATCGCCAAGACACCTGAAGAATCTAATTACACTTCGATTCAACAGCGTATTCGTGTCGCAGTCTTAGGCAAGCAGCCCAAAAAGCTACCTCCATTTATCGGCGATGAGCGTTTGAATACACCAAAAGGACTACCGTTTCACCTGGACCACTATTTGGAGCTAGTAGACCCGAGTGGCCGAGATTTAGACACCAGAAAACGAGGTTATATTGCTGAAAAAACGCCTCCCGTCCTGGAGCGGCTTGACATTTCACCCAAGCACTGGCTCTATCTCAACCGGAATTTTGAAAGTTACTTTAAAGGATTGGTAGGGTTTGTAGAGGCGGTACAACAAACTTGTGCGCAATTCAATAAACGCTGGGTACACGGCTCCTCTCAGCTACGCCCTGCTAACCTGCTCCTGCCTCAAGTACTCGATAGCGCGATTATCGCCCTTGTACCCAAAAGCAGCGCCCCCCAAAATCTAACTAGCCATTCCCAGCATTTAATCTCCTTTACCTGTAAACCATTGAGAAAGTGCCGCCAGAAAGGAGGTTAGCTCTATTGCTGGCGCCTCCCTCTAGTCTTTGGCTGTCCTAGATCTTGGCACACGGTAGTGTCCAGAATAATTCATTCCTGCCATTCATCTTTTTCGCCCAGGCACGACTGACGGGATAATCCTTCTGCCTTTATACAACTCTTTATTTTGCTGAAATTCCTGCGCTAATTTAGCAGTTTCTTCCTGGCTAACTGAGACTCTAGTAATTTCTCCTTCCGTTAGTTTCACACAAATATCAACTTCAAATGGCCCTCCAGAAAAAAAGTTAGGTACCAATCAGCGTCATCCTGAACCAATAAGTATGAATAAGGCTCTTTAAAAACTATTTTCATCTTTTTTCTTCGCGCTATCAGTTGCATCAGAGATACTCATTTCTTTATAAGATCCTATTGGTATCGCATCTGTTACGGCCTCATCATGCCCAGTCGGCAATTTTCCTCCTGGCAACCAAAGTTCATTGGCTCCACCCTCTCGACCTGTAGGTATTCTAAGATTATGGTTTGCAGGATTACTTATCTCAATAACTACCATTTCTTGACCTTGCCAAGCACCTGCAGGAATCCCCAACTCTTTTTCTACTAACGCCATATCTCCATTAGTTCTAATTAATAGATCATCTACTTGCGCTTTGGTCATAACAAACTGGCCATCTGCACGCCCAACTGGATCTCTCCCAAATTCATCTAACGCCCACTTAGGCGCAAAGTAAGCTGCACCGCCTGCAAACTTGCCTTCATGGGCATCAATATAGGACTGCGGCAAGTAAGTTGATGGATCTGGTCGTACGCCATTATCCATTGCTTGAACAGCTTTCATCTTTTGGTAAGAAGCAGCCGCTTCCGAGCTATTCGCAAAATGCCCTTTGGTATTTTTCTGAAATTCATTCCAAGAATTTACAGGCGGACAATCTTTACTCGTTAATCCATAAGGATCAACCCAAGTTACAGGGTTGGGTACATATTGGTAATTATTAACCCCACCCAACAACCCAATCGGGTCCTGCTGAGTAAACTCCCCTACTTGCGGATCATAGTACCTAAACCGGTTGTAATGCAGCCCAGTCTCTTCATCAAAATACTGTCCCTGAAAACGAATCGACTGCTCTATCTGATTCTCATGAGCTAACGCAATACTGCCATAACTCTTATAGGCAACACTCCATACGACTTCACCTTCCTGATTGGTAAGG
This sequence comes from Microbulbifer sp. MKSA007, assembly GCA_032615215.1. Taxonomy (NCBI): domain Bacteria; kingdom Pseudomonadati; phylum Pseudomonadota; class Gammaproteobacteria; order Cellvibrionales; family Microbulbiferaceae; genus Microbulbifer; species Microbulbifer sp. MKSA007. Next base: position 4,202,718 of record CP128433.1, read on the forward strand.
GCATCTGGGGTTCCCAGATGATCCAGATGGTAGTGGTATACCTGCTCATCTTCTTTCAGTGCAACCGGTTTGAAAGTCCCCGGTTCAAAATAGTAAATCCGAGTATTCAGATCTTGTTGGGTGTGGATATCAGCTTTGTTTTCGCGAAGCAGAACATCCCCATCCCAGAGGAAGCTGGTTTGTTCACTGTTAGTTACCTTACCAATACGACGGCCCAGCGGGTCGTACTGGTAGTGAATCTCTTGTTGAAGCTGTTCGCTCCCCTCTTCCACCTTGAGCTTTTCAACCCGCACCAACTGCTGGCGACTGTTGTACTGATAGCGGGTTTGAAGCTTCTGCCCTTTACCGCGCAGCTCGGCGATACGGTTGCCGTGGATATCGTAGCGATAGTGAGTATCGCCACGGAAGGCTAAACGGTTACCTTTGACCTGGGTGGCGCTGGCCTGTTGCTTGGCTTCATCCTTTGAATTAGCGGCGGCCAGAATATTGTGTGCGGGATCGTGCACAAAATGCTCTGGGTTAGGGCCATCAACCTGGGTGAGGCGATCCAGGGCGTCGTAGTGGTAGCTGCGGGTGCCACGTAGACTGTCCTCGACTTTGGCAATCTGGCCAGCTTTATTGTACTGATAGCTTCGCTCTAGGATTGAGTGAGAGTTTTGAGTTGGGTCGGAGACTGGGCCACTAGCTTTGTTTAGACATAGCCTTTGCAGCCGCCCTTGAGGGTCATAATCTCGCTGGCTCTCCAGCCCATTGCCGTGCTGGCGCTGACTCTCCCTGCCCTGCTCATCGTGATTAATACTAGTAATCAGCTGATCGGTGTTACTGCCTACCGGGCGACGGTGCAGGCTCTGGAATTGGCCGGCGGGATTGAAGGCGAAGTTGAGCACTTCACCATCAGGCAAGGTGGTGGCAATGCGGTTGCCTGCGGCATCGTAGTTATGGGTGAGTTTATCTTTGCCCTGCCAATCCGCAGTTACACGGCCATTAGCATCGTATTCCCAGCGCAGTTTACGGTGGGTGTTTTCCGCTTCAATTAACTGCCCACTGCGGTTGTAGCGGAAGTTAGTAATGCCGTCTGGAGTGACTTCTTCTAACAGGCGGCCGAAGGGGTCGCGCTCAAAGATGGTATCCACACCTTTGCCGGTATCAGCATCAGTGACTGCCCTGGAACTGATCAGATGCCCGGCACGGTTATAGGCGTAGCGAGTCACGCGTCCATCGAAGCCCACTTCTTCAATCAGGCGTTCGTTCAGGTCGTATTTGAGCTGGTACCGCTCACCATTCTCGTTGGTGAGGCCCACAAGGTTGCGCTCGCCGTCGTAGTGGTACTCCAGGCGGCTGCCGTCCGGGTTAGTGCGCATCTTAACCTGGCTGAGGCCGTCGTAAGCGTAGCAGGTGCTGCGGCCTTCGGAGTCCATAACTTCCGCAAGCAGCCCCTGGGGGTTGTAACTGTACTGAGTCCTGGCTCCATCCGGGGTAATAACTGCATGGATTCGATCCTGGGCGTCGTATTCATAGCGAGTAATTTGGCCTGGGGCATGCTGCACTTCTTCCAGACGGCGGGCACCATCGTAGCGGTAGTGCTGAGTGCGGCCCATGGGGTCTTTGACCGCTGCCAACTTGCCTTCGGGGTTCCATAGATAGCGGGTGGCGTTGCCCAAGGGATCGGTAACACTGCCGATCAATCCTACCGGGTTATAGCTATATCGGGTGCTACTGCCAAGAGGGTCTTTGGTCGTGACGATCTGGCCTTTCTTGTTGTATTCACGTTGCCAGGTGTTACCACTGGGGTCAGTAACTTTGGCTGGCAGGCCTTCACTATTGTATTCGATGCGGTGGCTATTGCCGGCGGCATCGGTCTTTTGTATCAGGCGACCCTGGTCATCATATTTATAGAACTCCTCACGCCGACTGCCATCATCGCTGGGCAATTGTACTTTGGTAACTTGGCCCAGCTCGTTGTAGCTGTAGAGGGTCTCTGCACCTTCAGGGTCGCGGTGGTAAATCGGTAGGGCGCGATCATTAAAGCGGTAGCGTTCCTGTCCGCCACGGGTATCCGTAACGGTAACGCCGTGGCCATCCTCATCCCAGGCAAATTTGTAGTTGTAGGTAGCCTGCCCGTCGATAGCATCACCCCATTGGCGTACACAGCGGGCAGAAGGGCCCTCTCTATCCCATTCAAAGTAGAAGCGGTAACCGGTTTTTAAAGTACGCTTCGAAATAATATGCTGATGATATTCATATTGCTCACTGTAGCCATCCGCATCGGTGGCTTTTATCAGATCGCCTTCATCACTGTATTCGTACTTAGCCAGTATTTTAATGCGACCATCGCGAGTTTCTTTTTTCAGTTCGCCAATGCGCAGACTATTCGACTGCCCTTCGGGCGGGCTGATATGCAGAGCTTCACCAAGGCTGCTCTCGATACAAATCAGACGCTCATCGATATAGTGGAAGAGGTAATAGTTACCATAACCATCGCGAATCTCGGACAACTTTAAGGCACCATTATTACCCATAGCCTTAAAGTGTTTCTGAATACCATTTAAAGCACCGTAAGGAGTTACAACCCAGTGCTCATCATTGATGCGAGTCAGCGATAACTTTTCCACCACATTGTGGCTTCGACCACTATTACCTGGTGCCGGCAAACTAATTACCCGGCCTTCTGCATCGTAAAACTGTACCGCTTTGCCTGGACGCCAGACCAAGTGTTCATTTAATGTATGAGTCCAGCCATGGCCCAAGCCAAAGTCTTTACTGTTACTACTGCGATACGTGCGGGTTAAGGTCAACGGCAATGGGCCATCCAGTACCGCATCTACCAAGGAGAGGTTCTCTTCCCCGGTTTTTAAGTTGACTGGCTCACCGCCGAAACAGGTATTCGCTTCACATTGTGCCTCATCACCTTCCGGGGTCTGCCCTGTTGCTTCAGTAGTATTATCGGGTTCGTCAGTATTGTTCGCTTGGTTATTCTCTGCTCCATTTGAATCACTATTGGAGTTACTGTTGCTTTGGCTGGAGTTTGAAGCTGAACTATTGCCCGAGTTGCTTGTGCTAGAGCTGCTTGAAGATGTACCACTAGAACTGGTGGGTGCCGCCGCTTCTGAGGAACTCAAATCGGAGAAGTTAGCGCCTTCCCCTCCTTTAGCGTTGCCACCCTTTTTCTTGGAAACTAGCTGTTGCTGCTTCTTCAGTTTGGCCAAGTCCAACATCAGCTCGCCGACATTTTTAAAGGACTTCAGCAGGCGCGCATTTTTGGCCATAGCTACAGCGGCGCCGACGCCTCCAGTAATCGCCGCTAGGACGATAGTGAGGATAATTTCAAAGGCACCACCGCCGGCTATTTCAGTAATTTCCAGACTGTGTTGTGCTTTTACATAATCCTCGGCAAAACGGAAGATAACCCCGCGCAGGGCCGGATCATCGTAAATAATTTGAGCAACGTCGAATGCCAAATCCAATTGCTGCCGAGTAACCTTTGAAGGGTCAAAACCGAGTACATCCACCACTTCTTTTTGCAGATCCGAAACGTACTCCTGGCCAGATTCTGCGAAGCTCTTGTCATTCCAGAAGTAATTTGCTGTGGCAACACCCAACCTATGCGACTGACGGAGAGGATTCAGCATTTGCGCCACTTCAAGCACATCTTTTGTCCATACCGCCAAGCCCCAGGCGGCATTGCCAAAACCGGTCGCGCCACTTTCAATATAGGCACCTACTTTTTCCAGCGTTGAGCGCTTCTCATGCTGCTGCTGGATTTGGGCCGCCTCTGCTCTCTCCTGGGCAATAATTTGCTGTAGGCCGATACGAATCTTGGCAATCAACTCAGCCTGTTTCTCAGCAATTACGGTAGCTGCCGTTGGCGCTTCTTCAATAATCAGTCGATTCTGGATTAAAGCGCGATAAATCTCTCGTTCAGAAAAGGACAAGTGGCCGGGCGGCTCAGATAGGGGCCCCAGGAAGATTGTGCCCGAAGTACCCGCTTGAATACTGGTACTGAGCAAATTGCAGGAGCTACCTCCCAGGCTGAAAAAGTGTTGGTAAATTTTCTCAATAACCGCATCGTCGAACATCGAAAGCAAGTGGCCGACATCGACCTGCATAGGAATTCCCAGCGGGTACGTCCACCCTACTCTCACTTCGTACTGGATGCCTTGCTTATTTTCAACACGTAGCTGCATGATAATCCTTTAAACACTTACGCCTATCTGGACCTAGTGGGGACCTAATTCAGTTAACTCTCACCCGCGAACATTAGGGAACCCCCAAAGAACTCCGGTAAGCTTTCGATTCCGTCTATTTTTCGGACAAAATGCCCTTAAGCTGAAACCAGCGTGACTTCAACTGATAATTTCACCGGGCTTTGTCGGCGTCGATTAAAATCGAAATTGAAAGACCAGCCAATACCACGCCATTACACAACGAAGCCGCTGAGAAGAACATTCTCTATCCAAAAAAGGGAGCTTAGGGGCTACCGTGCTAGAAGAATACTAACGATTAGATTCTTATCTTCCTTGTCAATCTAAAGAGGTTAAGAATCCAGGTGGCGCCGAATAAAATATAGGGCTGAGATCTACTTCGCGAGGTTACCGCAAATTAGGTAAATACGGTAGATAGCAAGTGTTAAGCTGAGTCGCGAAGCTTTCGGGAACAGTGATCAAAACTTCAGTAATGAAGAATTAGACTAAAACTATCATCGATTAATTTTTAATAATCAAATAAATATAGTACCTGCGTATTAGAAAAATATCCCGCAATACAATTTCTATGAACAATTATTGTCCAGTTGATTACAGTAATTGGATAATTTCTCAACAGCGATTATCAATATTCCGTTATTGATAAAAGTATCTAATTAGATAGCGTTTGGCGGACCGCGAAATTGAATTTTTAGATTTGTGACATTCATCACAAAATAATTCAATTACAGACTGAGGGAAAGGGGAAAATCAGCAAACATGAATGGCTGGAAAATAGCGTTAACTGCAAATAAAGCGCTTATGGGTTGAAGTAGGCCCAGTAACCTCATGATCAGGTGCCTGAGCCTTTTTTCAGAGAGCCTATTCGATCTCTTTGATCCGCATGGAGTTGGTATGCCCACCCATATTGAGGCGTTCCCCCTGGGTAATCAGTACCCGCTGCCCTTTCTGCAAATCGATTCTAGAGCTTAATACCTCGATAACCGCCTCGGTCAAATGTCCAAGGGGAACTGAAGCCGGATCAAAGCTCACTGTCTCTACTCCCCGTAACAGCATCAGCTGGCGAGCGATCTTAGGGTGCCGGGTTAGTGCATAGATCGGCAAGCGAGTATTTGCACGGGACATCATTCTCGGTGTGCGGCCAGACTCGGTCAATGCGGCTACAGCACAGAGGTTCTCTACTCGCGTTGCAACATCAATCGCCGCCTGGGCAATCACAGTATCGATTAAAGCTGAAGAACCGTGGTCCTCTGCAGTATAGGGAACACTGCCCAAATACTGTTCAGCGCCGATAATCACTTCACTCATAGATTCCACGGCGGCAACCGGGTAATCACCCGCTGCTGTTTCCGCCGACAACATAACTGCATCAGTACCGTCCAGCACCGCATTGGCAACATCCATCACCTCGGCACGGGTGGGAGTCGGGCTGGTAATCATCGACTCCATCATTTGCGTTGCAGTGATTACGGCGCGATTGAGAGCATTTGCGCGGTTGATCAGTTTTTTCTGCACCCCGACCAGAGCGGGATCACCGATCTCTACCCCTAGGTCACCTCGAGCTACCATAATCGCATCGGAAGCCAGGATTAGGCTGTCCATTTGCTCATCATCGGCAACAGCTTCGGCCCTTTCAACTTTGGCGACGATCGCTGCTTGGCTACCAGCCTCTGCCATGGCTTTGCGAGCAGTATCCAGGTCTTCCGCACAACGCGGGAAACTGACTGCGAGGAAATCCACTTCGAGATCTGCTGCCAGCTTGATATCCCGGTAGTCTTTTTCTGTCAGTGCCGGTGCAGACAGGCCCCCGCCCAACAAGTTGATGCCCTTGTTATTCGACAGCTTACCGCCTTGTAATACCCGGCAATAGAGCTTGCTTGGGGTAGTGCCGGTTACTTCAAGGCGAATCTTGCCATCATCCAACAGCAGGATATTGCCGGACTGGCAGTCGCTGATCAGGCTTGGATAATCCACTCCAACGCGGTGCTCATCTCCCCCTTCAACCGGGCAATCCAGGTCGAGGGTAAATTCGTCATTGTTTTCCAGTTGTACACTGCCCTTGGCAAAACGGGCAATACGAATTTTGGGACCCTGCAAGTCCCCCAAAACCGCAACAATTTTTCCCTGCGCTTCGGCGGCGTTGCGCACCTCTGTAACGCGGCGTCGGTGATCCTCCGCCGATCCGTGAGAAAAGTTCAGACGTACAACGTTCACCCCTGCGCGAATCATTTCATCGATTACGCGAGGCTTGTCCGTACCCGGGCCTAAGGTTGCTACGATTTTTGTATGGCGAATCATAAGATCCCGTCATCTAATAATTTGAGAAGGAGGTTCAGAGGGCTAACAAACAGGAATTCTATGTCCATTTAATGGCCCTCAGTAATTGAATTACCAAAATATGCCAAATGAAGGGGATCAGGCGGATTCAGCAACAGGCTGGTTCAACTGAAGCGTTTCAGCCATCGCCAGACTGGTATCCAACATGCGGTGGGAGAAGCCCCACTCATTATCGTACCAGGCCATGACCTTCACCAAGTTACCATTCACACGGGTATGGTTGGCATCAAAGTGACTGGAGGCACTGGTGTGATTGAAGTCCACAGATACCAAAGGCTGATCGCAGTAGGTCAGTACACCGCCACTGGCCTTAGCAGCTTCCTGCATGATGCGGTTAACTTCTTCGGCGGTGGTGTCACGGCCGGCAATAAACTGGCAGTCCACCAGAGACACATTGCTTACCGGCACACGGACGGCCATACCATCGAGGCGACCTTTTAACTCAGGCAATACCAAACCTACCGCTGCAGCCGCACCTGTTTTGGTAGGGATCATATTATCCGCCGCCGCACGGGCACGATAAATATCTGCGTGCACCGCATCTTGGGTATTCTGGTCATTGGTATAAGCGTGCACGGTGGTCATAAAGCCGCGCTCAATACCCAATTCACGATGCAGTGCTTGAGCTACAGGTGCCAGACAGTTGGTGGTGCAGGATGCATTGGACACCACACGGTGATCCGCAGTGAGATTGCTGTCGTTTACACCGTAAACAACTGTGAGATCCGCATCTTTTGAGGGTGCAGAAATCAGCACTGCAGCGGCACCGGCTTCAATATGGGCAGAAGCGGAAGCGCGATCGGTAAAGCGGCCAGTACACTCCAGGACTAAATCCACACCCAATTGCTTCCAAGGCAATTTGGAAGGATCGCGCTCCTGGCAAACCTGAACTCGATCACCACCAATAACCAGAGCATCACCATCGACTTTGACGTCTGTACCAAAGCGACCGTGAATAGTATCGAAGCGAGTCAGGTGAGCATTAGAAGCTACCGGAGCGAGATCATTAATCGCGACCAATTGAACACGATCGCTGTAGCCTGATTCGTAGATAGCTCGGGTGACATTTCTACCGATACGACCGTAACCATTAATGGCAATTTTAATTTTCATCTCGCTTTACCCTCTTTATATGCTTCTGGTTTTTCAAGTGGCACCCGCTTGCGAGTGCACCATACCGAGTGTGTGTTATTTCAATTCCGCAGCTTGTTTTGCCAGACGAGTAATCTCTGCCCAGTTCTTTTCACGAACCAGAGTGCTGCTCGCCATCCAGGAACCACCGACACAAACCACATTGTTCAGAGCCAGAAAGTCCGGGGCATTTTGAGGCCCTATACCACCGGTGGGACAAAAGCGAACGTCCTGTAGCGGACCGCCAATGGATTTCAGCATTGGCACTCCCCCTGCCGCCTGGGCTGGGAAAAATTTCTGGTAGCGATAACCACGCTCGTAGAGGCGCATCACTTCTGAAACACTGGCAGCACCGGGCAGCAGCGGTACTTCACTGCCTTCAGCAGCATCCAGTAAGCGGTCGGTTGCGCCGGGGCTCACCATAAAGCTGGCGCCGGCTTCGATAGAGCGACGCAGATCATCACCATTGAGCACCGTGCCAGTTCCCACATGGGCTTCCGGCAGGTGTTTTGCAATTTGTTCAACAACTTCCAGGGCTGCCTCAGTGCGCAGGGTTACCTCAAGTACTTTCAGGCCACCTTCAATCAAAGCGCCGGCAAGAGGGAGGGCATCTTCAACTTTATCTACAACCAGTACTGGGACAACGCCAGCTACCTGCAAAATCTCGGCGATATTTTTCTGCATCAGATAATTCCAAATCTTTCGTTAAGGCGCCCAGTAAACAGTGACTGGTTTCAGCCCCTGCTTAAGAATACTGCGCACCGGCATTTCTAACTCATCACTGCCGAGCAACGCCTCGCGATAAACTTTTAGCTTCTCTTCGCCAGTGATCAATAACTTAATATTGCGCGCTTGCAAAATTGCACTCAGAGTCAAAGTCATACGCTCGGTATTGGAGCCGGTAACTTCACTTTGATTAGCAGTAATTGCCTTGCACAACTTTTGTGATTCAGGATTTAGTGCATCCTGTAAGCCCTGTGCATGGGGGAATAGTGATGCGGTGTGGCCGTCACTGCCCATACCCAGCAAACAAACATCAAACGGTTTCTGCAACTCGCTATATGCGCGCTCACAGGCCTCTTCACCTTCAGCGGCTGATGCATGTGAATTTTTCATACCCAGAAAATTGGCTTCATCGCCAAAATTCTGTAAAAGCGACTTCTCAATAAAAGCTGCGTTACTACCGCTTTCGGTTTTTTCTACCCAGCGTTCATCAACGAGAGCCGCTGTAATTTGCGACCACGGAAGTGGGCGTTTGGATAGCTCGCGATATACTGGTTCCGGCGTACTGCCGCCAGATACCAGGAAACTTGCGTGATTATTTTCTTTAATGCCTTTTTGCAGTTCGCAAGCACAATCGTGGGCTAGAGCCTGCACCAGGCGCTCGCGATCTTGGAAAAATTTTTCTTCAGCCATGGATTCTTCCATTTCTCTTAGTGGAAACCGGCGCGGTAAAATTAATAGCTGCGCCGGCTTTCCAGATTATTACTGCGCGTTAAACCAATGACGATCACTGCGTGACAGCAGTTTTTCTGCCTCTTCTGGCCCCCAGCTACCTGCAGGATAGGGCTGCGGCTGATTAGCCGTTTCGCGCCAATGCTCAATAATTGGATCCACCCACGCCCAGGCAGCGGCAACTTCGTCACGGTGGATAAAGAGCGCGGAATTATTTGCTGCAGCATCCAACATCAGGCGCTTATAAGCGTCGCTGCGGAAGCTGTCGTAAGTATCAGAAAGGGTTAAATTCAATTCGGCCGGTTGCAACTCGGTGGTGAGGCTGTCCATTTTCTTCGCCATCAAAACCAGTTTGATACTTTCTTCTGGCTGTAAGCGAATAACCAAACGGTTGGGAACAATCTTTCCGGCTGACTCATCGTATACATGATGAGAAACATTTTTGTATTGCACTACAATTTCGGCACAACGCTTTTCCATGCGTTTGCCAGTACGCAAGTAAAACGGCACCCCTGCCCAACGCCAACTATCGATATGCGCTCGAATGGCAACGAAGGTTTCGGTTGAACTGGTTCCTCCGTCGAGTTCATCGAGATAACCAGGAACATCACTGCCATTGATTTGCCCAGCTATATACTGGCCACGCACAACGTTTTTATCGACCAAATTACCGGTAAGCGGGCGCAAAGCCTCAAGCACCTTAATTTTTTCTGCACGGATATTCTTCGCCGACATACTGTTGGGAGATTCCATGGCGATAAGGCACAGCAGTTGCAGCAGATGGTTTTGCACCATATCCCGCATAGCACCAGTTTCATCATAAAAACCCGCACGCCCTTCCAGCCCTACGGTTTCTGAAATACTGATCTGGATATGATCAATGGTTTTTGCATCCCAAAGATGCTCAAACAATACATTGCTAAAACGCAGTGCAAGAAGGTTTTGGACAGTTTCTTTACCGAGATAGTGATCGATACGGAAGATGCTATCTTCCGGGAAGTAACTGGCAATTTTACTGTTAATTTCATCAGAGGTTTGGGCGTTATAGCCCAACGGTTTTTCCACCACAACTCTGGAATTTTCAGTAATCAGGCCTTTTAAGGAGAGGTTTTCACAGCAGGGACCAAATACTGCCGGCGGAATTGCCAGGTAGAAGATGCGAACCCGCTCCGGGTCGGAGCCGAGAGTTTCTGCCAAGTGGTCCCACTGGGCATCCGGTACGGCAATATCCAATGTGACGGGGCAAAGCAATTGGCTAAATTGGTCCCAGCTCGAAGCGCAGTACTCGCCTTCACGAAGATACTTTTGCAGTGCCTGGTGGGCTGTTTCGATATATTGATCAATATCTGACTGGCGGCGACACACCGGAAGGATGCGACAGCCCTCAATCAAGCTGCCCTCTCTAAATGCTCGGTAAAGCGCCGGTAGCAACTTGCGCAGTGCAAGGTCTCCGCCTCCACCAAATAACACCATATCAAAAGGGTTAATCATAAATTTTGCTCTGAGATCGTTCTTGTCTCGGAGCCTTACTGGCTCCGCAATAATCAATAAAGAATACTTGCACCGGTCTCTGCACCGCTGGCAAGCCCGCGCATATTAGCGAATAGTTCACGGCCGGTTCCACGGGCACTTGCCGACAGATCACACTGAGCCGGTTGGCGGGCATTAAATTCAGCTTCGTCTACCAGTACGCGCAGGACGCCAGCCTCTGAATCCAGCTCAATCATGTCACCCTCTTGCACCTTGGCAATCGCGCCGCCCTCTACGGCTTCCGGTGACATATGAATAGCAGCCGGTACTTTCCCGGATGCACCGGACATGCGCCCGTCTGTGACTAGCGCCACTTTAAAACCACGATCCTGCAGTACGCCCAGAGTCGGAGTCAGCTTGTGCAATTCCGGCATACCATTGGCTCGAGGACCTTGGAATCTCACTACAGCTACAAAGTCGCGCTCTAACTCACCAGCTTTGAATCGCTTGAGCAGGTCGTCCTGGTTATCCAGGACAATGGCCGGAGCCTTCACTTTGAGATGCTCAGATTTAACCGCAGAGACTTTGATTACACTGCGCCCAAGGTTTCCTTCGAGCAACTGCAAACCACCATGCTGGGAGAAAGGGTCTGTGGCTGGACGAATGACCGTCGTATCACCGCTCTCTTCTGGAGTAGGTTTCCAAACCACACCGCCACCAGCATCACTGTTGAGGAAGGGGTCTTCACAGTAGGGTTCAAGACCAGAATTACCGAGTACTGTGTGAACATCATCGTGTAAAAGGCCAGCGGAGCGGAGTTCGCGAATCAGGAACTGCATACCGCCGGCTGCGGCAAAGTGGTTAATATCCGCAGTGCCGTTTGGGTAGACATGACAAAGCAGCGGCACCACTTCAGAGAGGTCTGCCATATCCTGCCAAGTCAACTGAATACCTGCTGCACGCGCCATCGCAATAAGGTGCAATGTGTGGTTTGTGGATCCGCCGGTAGCGAGCAGCCCCACCACTCCGTTGACGAATGCTTTTTCGGTGAGAATTTTAGCTACCGAAGTGTGCTGGCTCGGTTCAGTAATTTTTACCAATTGCGCCACAGCAGCTTCATTTAATGCCGAGCGCAAATCAGTACCGGGGTTTACGAAAGAACTGCCGGGCAATTGCAGCCCCATAATTTCTACCAACATCTGGTTACTGTTGGCAGTGCCGTAAAAGGTGCAGGTGCCGGCACTGTGGTAGGAAGCACTCTCGGCTTCCAATAGTTCAGAGCGCCCTACTTTACCTTCAGCATACAGCTGGCGAACCCGGACTTTTTCCGCATTGGACAGGCCTGTGGGCATTGGACCCGCAGGTACAAAAATTGAAGGCAAGTGGCCAAAAGAAAGAGCACCAATAACCAGGCCGGGGACAATTTTGTCGCAGATACCCAGAAATATGGCTCCTTCGAAAACATCATGCGAAAGCGCGATTGCTGTGGACATGGCGATCACATCCCGCGAAAACAGGCTGAGTTCCATCCCTGCACGCCCTTGAGTCACCCCATCGCACATTGCCGGTACACCACCGGCAACCTGGGCCGTTGCGCCATTGCGCGCAGCTGCCTCTTTCAATTGAGCAGGGTAGGCACCATAGGGCTGGTGAGCGGACAACATATCGTTATAGGCGTTGACGATACCCAGGTTCGGCCCCCGCCCAGAGGCGATCAACTGCTTATCACCTTCTGGAGATGCGGCTATTGCGTGGGCCAAGTTTCCGCAAGACACATGTGCCGCTGCCCGCCCTTCAATATGCGCTTTCTCAACCTGCGCCAGATACTCTGCACGAGTTTCTTCGCTGCGCTTAATGATGCGTTCGGTAACGGTCTGAAGCTTGCTGTGAACCATGACTATTCCGTAATAACTCTGTTGAGGTGGTCTCTAGTTACAAAAACCACCAGGGTCACATTTCAGTGGCATCAGCCACCTGTGATTATCTTTCCGTGGAGCGCCTTTCGGCGGAATGGCTCCCACTGCAACCCTTTGGTTGTAGTGCCATCGATGTCCTATTACCCAATCGTAAACCTGAAGCAGAAGGAACAAAGTTGCTTTTATCAGATCGCTGGAAACCCAATCATTCCAGCGGACAACCTTTCAGCCCACGGCAAGACTGCTTATGGAGACTCATAGGAAATCCTGTTATCGGGTAGAAATCTCACTTCCGAGCCTCTTCCCGCTCTTAGAGCTGAATGTTAGTGATCCAACAATGCCGGAACCTCCTCCCCACTGAGGTGGTAGAGACTTTGGACGCCCGGCTTGAGTAATTCACCCAATCTGTAGCCACTCAATCTTATTGATGCGCATTATGTAGTAAAACTACAAAAATTTTCAAGAGGCTTCAAATAGTGATTGAAGATGTTGACCAGGGGAGACAGGCATATAGGAAGTATTTGGCGTAAAAGCCATCATTTTCTTTAATAATAGAAAACTAACTGCTTTTACTTGGTCACAAAGAGAAAGATTGGCCTTACTTAGGTGTAGGATTTTTACAGACAAATGATAAGGTCTGGGAATCTCAAAGAATTGGGATAAAAAACTACAAATTACCCACAAATTAAGAAAGGAGGCGCACCCCATAAGCTAATTGCAGACTCATAACTGTTAAAATCCCACCTTCCAGCAATACTTACTTGTCGATGCCAGCAAGGCCAAGGCTCAGATAGAACTAGTTGATGCATGAAAGTCACAATTAACGATGTTGCCGAGCGCGCCGGCGTATCTATCAAAACAGTGTCCAGGGTGATCAATAATGAGCCCTCTGTACGCGCAGCCACTCGGCAAAAAGTACTCGACGCAGTCAAAAGCCTGAACTACACACCCAGTCTGGCAGCGCGGAATCTGGCGGGGACACACTCCTATTCCATCGCATTTATTTATGACAACCCTAATGCCCACTACGTTATCGATATGCAAAACGGCATATTGGAAGCCTGCAGAGCAAAAGGGTATGAGCTACTTATCCATCCTTGCAATTCGAAATCTCCAGTTATCCACAGCGACCTAAATAAACTTGTCGAGCACGGCAAAGTAGCCGGATTGGTCCTGACCCCCCTTTTTCAGAGTCACCTTCTTTTATCGATACGCTCCAATCCATGAATGTGGAATTTGTGCGAATTATTTCCTCCACCAATACAGAGAAAGCAAAGGGAAAGTCTATACAGATTGACGACCGCCAGGCCGCCTACAATATTACCCAGCACCTACTTTCACTCGGGCACAAGCGTATCGCTTATTTAAGCGGAGGCGAGGAGCATCTTTCCACCTTGGGGCGCCAAAATGGATACCGCCAGGCACTCGAAGATGCAGGAATAGCAGTAGACCAACATTTGATTGTTGAAGGGAAATATTCATTTGAATCGGGCGAGATCAATGCGAGAAAGATCCTCGACAGCGACAAACCTCCCTCAGCAATATTTGCCGCTAATGACGAAATCGCAGCGGGCGCTATATTTGCCGCCCGTATGTTAAAGATTGATGTTCCCGGGCAAGTCTCTATCGCAGGATTTGAAGACAGCCCATTTTCTCGACAAACCTGGCCCAAACTTACAACCGCACACCAACCCAACCAGGAAATCGCCCGCTCGGCAGCCGAATTACTGCTTGAGAAAATTCAGTGTAAAAGTTCAAAAGAACTCAATGGTTCCGGGCAAGAGGGAGAAACGTACCGCAGCTTCACCCCCGAGTTAATTATTCGACAATCCACTGGCCCCGTGCCCAAATAACCCCTTCAGCTTAAGAGAGATCTGGAAGGTTAATTTCGTCGATAAATTTCACGCCCCAGGCTCCAGGTCCTATTCACTTGCAGATCCTCACCTAATAAAACCATATCCGCTCGGGCCCCTTCAGTGATTACACCTGCTCCCAGACCAAGGAACTGCGCCGGATACAAACTTGCCATGCGCAGCGCTTCCGGCAATTCAATCCCACACCAGTCGCGGATATTTTTAACCGCGCCGATCATATCCAAGTGAGAACCCGCTAACTCTCCGGTACTGGAGGTCAGTTTATCCCCTTCTCGTGTAACCACTCGATCAAATAGGGGAAAACTGGTGGCATCACTGCCCACTAGCGACATTGCATCGGTTACCAGTAACAACTTACCGCGAGGTTTTGCTTTCAAAGCTAACGCCATAGCGCCGGTACTGACATGGTGGCCATCGGCAATTAATCCACACCAGGCGTCATCCCGGATCAAGGCTGCCCCCACCATACCCGGCTCACGCGAATGAAGCGGGGACATTGCATTGTATAAGTGGGTAAATCCTGTCGCTCCAGCATCCAACGCAGCTTCAACAATTTCAGCACTCGCATTCGAATGGCCGAGACAAACATGAACCCCCAGGGAAACCAACTTTCGGATAGCGGATACCGATACACAATCTGGCGCCAGAGTGACCAAGCGGATTCCCAGGTCTTCCCGGGCGTAGAGGGAGAGCTCCTCATGACTCAAAGAGCGGATAAACCCTCCTTCATGGGTACCCTTTTTGGCCTCACTTAAATGCGGCCCCTCAAAATGTACTCCAATCACACCCGGAACACCGCTGGACAAGGCCCCACTTACCGCATCGGCTGCCCGCTGCATCACTGCAAAGCTATCCGTAATCAAGGTGGGCAGGAAAGCACTGGTACCAAACTGACTATGGGCTTCGCTTATTTGCTGAAGCGCATTAACTGAGGGCTCCTGATTAAACAGTACACCACCACCACCATTGACCTGGATATCAATAAAGCCCGGCACCAACAAACCCGGTAAGCGCTCAGCATCGGAACTCACTCCCCCACCCACTGCGGAAATCAGTCCGCTATCTCCAATGGTGATAGCAACATCTGCAAGTATGCGCTCGCCATCAAATAGCTTTTCAGCAATCAGGATAACCCCCACTTCCCCCTCCCAAATATTATTTTCTGTTTTATTCAGACTGTCTGAGTAACTTTCTTTAAACCCGCCGGCTCATCGGGATTAATCCCCCGACTTACCGCCACGTGGGCCACATCGATATAAAAACGCTGCAACAGCGCCAGTGGAGCCACTCTCGGGTGAACCCCCTTACTCGGCACATGCAAATTAATCAGAGCCGCCCCACGCCGTCGAATTTCATCAATCTGCTGGCTGTGTGTGGGGAATGACTCATCCTCGATTGGAACATTCACCACTGTCAATTTCCCTTCCACCAGCGTAACGGGGCCATGCAAGAATTCCGCACTGGAATAGGACTCCGCATGGATATTGCAGACTTCTTTTAACTTCAGCGCCAGTTCCCGAGTGATCCCATAACCGGGACCCCGCCCCAAAACTACCAGATTTTGTACCGAGGCCAGGTTTTCCGGACGCAATTGAATTTCTGCCCGCACCGCAGATCTCAAAGTTTCCGGCAACTTTTCCAGAGCACTGCAAAGAGCGGGATCCTGCGTCCAATTGGCGACCATCTGCAGTATCGCAGATAGGGTCGCCAGATAACTTTTCGTAGCTGCAACCGCTTTTTCCGGGCCAGCCTTTAAGGGAATTACCAGGTCAACCACATCTTTAATCGGCGCATCTTCATCGTTAAGCAAAGCGACGGTATAAGCCCCCTGCTCTCTCGCCATGCGGGCCTGGGTCAGAATATCTGGGCTTCTCCCAGACTGGGAAATGACGATAACCAGGGCCTCATCGAGCTTTAATTTGCGACCATAAACACTGGAGACCGACGGTGCGGCAGCAAAAGTAGGGGTACCAGTTTCAATCTCTATCAGATACTTGGCAAAGACGCCCGCATGATCAGAAGAACCCCTCCCCACAATCATCACAAAACGAGGAGGCTTCTGGCGCAGCCGCTCTCCCAGATGAGACATTATATTGGCATTGGAATGCAGCTGTTCAGCAATCCTATCCGGCGCCTCACGAGCCTCAGCCTCCATGACCGTGGTAACCATAATACTTCCTACCTGACTCACTCAAAATATGAACCCAGCTCTCACATTAATACCGAGTTCCATCAATCAGTCTATGCCCAGCTGTACTTCACCTCGGTTAATTGACGCCATTAATCGTCCTGCTTTGTTTTCAAACACCCACTAGCTCGCCAACCCGATACCCCATTACTGTCACAATAAAACTGGAATTGGGTATACCTTTTTAATCTATGCTTAAGGCACCCCTATCAGTCGCTGCCGATCATATCTACAGGAAGGATCAATGCCCCAAACCCCGGGCAGTTGCACCACACAAAAATGGCGTTTAATCATTCTCCTTGTTGTTGCGAGCTTACTGAGCAGCTGCTCCAGCATTCAATTCGCCTATAACAACATTGATTATTGGATACGCTGGAAGCTTCGTGACTATGTCGACTTAAATTCCCAGCAAGAGCTGGAGTTTCAAGGGGCTCTTAACAGCTTTTTTCACTGGCACCGCCAAACACAACTACCAAAATATGCCGATTTCCTGAGCCAACTGGCAGATAAAGTAGATCAAGGCCAACTTGAGAATCCTCAGCTGGCCCCAGTTGAAAACGAGGTGTACCACTTCATCGAAAGCGCCAGTAACAACGCCTTCAACTTAATGCTTCCTATTGTGGCGCAGTTAACACCACAACAGATTGATCACCTGCAACACAACCTGGCCAAAAAGCAGCAGAAAACACTGGAAAAATGGCAGCGCTCGCCGTGGAAAATACAACGACACCGCGATCGGCAAATTCGCCGGGAGAGCAGGCGATGGCTGGGAAGTTTAACCGAGCAGCAAAAGCAGCTGATCGCAGCCTGGGTAAAGCAGGTAGAGTACAACCCTGTATTACGTAACGAACAACATATGATTTGGCAGCAACATGCCATTGAGCTTCTCCGACAGAAGCCTGATGGATACCAACAACAGTTGCGCGGTCTGTTGGAAAACCCAGACCAACTTTGGTCCGACGAATATCGCAAGGCGCAAGAGCAGCGCAAAACCCAAGCTCGCGAACTGGGAGAACAAATTCTATCCAGTACCAGCCCCACACAACGTCGTCACCTAAGCAAAACTCTGCGCGACTATGCCCAAGACTTCCGCTCTCTAGCCAGCCAATAATCAGCCGCCCAGATCCCAACACCACCGCCAAGCTAATGAACGACATGAGAGCTCAAAAAGCTAGCGTATCCAGGATAAATTCCACCCAATAGATTCAAGAGAAACTAATAATCATGTGTGATTTCCTGCTGACGAAAGCGACCTAAGGCTGATAAGCTCGCCAACTCACATTACCAGCCAGGGGAATTCAAGTGCATATCGAATCCGCCACACAGGAACAATTGATTGAGTGGGAAAAAGAATTAAGCGCTCACTACAACAAGATCTGTCAACACGAGTTAAGCCTGGATATCACACGTGGAAAGCCCTCGGCGGAGCAATTAAAACTTTCCGATAAACTTGATGGAATTCTCTCCGGTGACTATCGAGCGGCAGACGGTACCGACACTCGCAACTACGGTGGCCTAATCGGTCTGACCTGCGCAAGGGAGCTGGGAGCCGAAATGCTTCAAGTGCCTGTCAGCGAAGTGATTGCCGGAGGCAACAGCTCTCTCACACTGATGTATCACGCCCTAGTCACCGGTTACCTGTTCGGCTTTGCGGGCACTACCCCCTGGCGCGAATTAAAAGCTCCCAAATTTCTCTGCCCTGTTCCCGGCTATGACCGCCATTTTACGATCTGTGAGCAGCTGGGTATCCAAATGATTAACGTGCCCATGGGAGAACAGGGGCCCGACATGGAGCTTGTGGAAAAGCTCGTGCGCGACGACGCAGAGATTGTTGGTATCTGGTGTGTGCCCAAGTTTTCAAATCCAACAGGAGCCACTTACAGCAAGGAAACTGTAGAAAGATTGGCGCAGCTGGGACAACTTGCCGGCGCCGGCTTCCGGATATTTTGGGACAATGCCTATTCGGTGCACGACATTGGCAACTATGTAAGTCTGCCAAATATTCGCACAGCAACCCTGGAAAATGATACTGCAGACTCCGTAATACAGTTTGCCTCAACTTCAAAAGTCACCCACGCTGGCGCAGGCGTTGCGTTTGTGAGCGCCAGCCAGGCAAATCTCGATTCCCTCAAAGGCCAAATGCAGGCAATGACCATTGGTCCTGACAAAGTCAACCAATTGCGTCACTCGAGATTTTTTACCGAATACACCAGCCTGACAGAACACATGCATAAACATGCAGATATTCTTCGCCCGAAGTTCGAGTGTGTTCTGGAGCATTTACATAATGCCCTCACCGATGCAGATATGGGTACTTGGGAAAAACCCGAAGGGGGTTATTTTGTTTCCTTTAATACCCTTCCCGGTTGCGCAAAAGCAGTGGTTAAAATGGCTGCGGATGCCGGAGTAAAATTAACACCTGCCGGCGCTACCTTCCCTTATGGTAAGGACCCTGAGGACAGCAATATTCGTATTGCACCCAGTTTCCCACCGCTGGAAGAACTGGATACCGCAATGTCTGTTTTCGTCCTCTGTGTCAAACTGGTGAGTCTACGTAAAAAGCTTGGCAAAATTTAACCATCCAAAATGCCAGGTGAGATTTCCTGAATCATCAAAAAAGGCAGCTTTACGCTGCCTTTTTCATAAAGAGTCGCTTCTAAGTCAGCTGGATAAATAACGTTTAGCAAACTTCTCGTCCACTTTTGATAAATCAACAACGACCAGCCCATCCACAGCATCGCAAAAATCCGGGTCAATATTAAAGGCGTGGAAACTGGTCCCTCCCGTTTTAGTAACAGAGGCATACTTTTTAAATAGGGGAGGTAGCATAACGCCCTCCTCACGCAAAATATGCTTCAATTGACGCATATCTGACACCGAATCCCCGAGTAATTCAGGCAGTTCAGATTGTGCTTCCGGAAATGGCAGTCGAGCATCCCCCAAGGAGTTTTCAGGAGCAAAATAATGGGAAAAATAGCGCACAATGACGGACTTCGCTCTCACGGAAAATGTACCGGGCATAGACACTGGGCCAAATAGGTAGCGTACCTTATTGCGCAATACCCACTGTCCAATAGCACACCAGAGCAGGTCTAACCCGCGTCCTCTCCAATATTCCGGCAGTAGGAAGCTACGCCCTAGCTCAGCAGAATCTGGCAGGCACTGCCGAGGAGGCTGCGGGTAATTAAATAGCGTACTGCTGTATATCTGATCATCCGAGAGCGCCTCGGTCGCTGCTATGCGGTAAGCTCCTGCAATCTGTCGATTTTCTGCATCCCACAACAATAGATGGTCGTAATGAGCATCAAACGCATCCCAATCCCGGCTCTGCCCGGTCCCTTCCCCCACTGAGCGAAAAGCAATCTCCCTCACTCTGGCCAATTCCCTCATGACGGGGCAATCTGCTTTCTGCCGATATAAACGCACAGAAAAATTACCCAGTTCAGAGAGTGATACACAGGACTCAACCACTCGCGCTACATCGGCTTTTGGCTCAGCTTCAACAATTAATTCCGGTCCCAGAGGGGCCGGTGAACGATGTAATTGGTAGACATGTTTACGCCACAGGGCAGCCTTGGCGCGGGGTGTTAGCGGCCAGCTACGAAAGTGTTCAGCTTCCAATGGACGACCTATACGAATATCGATACTGCGGCTGGCCTGTTTAAACATCTCCCTGATCAACCATAAAGTCGAGAGAGGCTTGTTCAACATTGAGAGGCCATAGAACCACCAAGAATTCCTCCCTAAAACCTGCACCGGCAATATCGGCGCATTGGTTTTTTCCGCAAAACGGGCAAAGCCTGAATTCCAGCGTCCATCCCGAACCCCATGGGGGGTGAGCCTGGATACTTCGCCCGCCGGGAAAATGATGATCGCTCCCCCGTCACCTAAATGGCTATAAATACCTTCAATATCGGCTCGACGGGTACGCCCATTAAAGTTATCTACGGGCAATAAACAGGGGCGCAGGGATTTTATGTTCCATAATAGTTGGCTCGCGACAGCTCGAACATCTTTCCGTACCCGCGCCACCATATCAATCAGAGCGAGACCATCCAGGCTTCCTAAGGGGTGATTAGACACAATCACCAGCGGCCCACTAGTGGGAACCCGAGCCAACTCTGATGGATTTAATTCGTAGCGAAAATTCAAGTCATCGAATACTTGGCGAATAAAATCCAGGCCGCCAAGATGGGGGTAACTGCTGGTAAATTCCTGTAGCTGCTCCTCACAACAGATTTTCTTTACTGTGGCAGAAACCAATTTTCGCGTGGTTTTTTGTGGTGCCGCGCTGTACCAGGCGTTTTTCTGCAAAAGAGTCTCAAGATGAATCATGCCGCAACCACCTCTGTCATTATGCTGGCAATTTTTGGAGTCCGATACCAATGTAAAAGATCTAAATTGCCATCCTGTTGTTCTACAACCGCACTCATAGAGTCGACCCAATCACCACAATTCGCATAGGTCACAGCATCCCCACACACTGTTTTATTTCTAAGGGCAGGCCTATGGATATGGCCACAAATAACACCATCGAACCCCCGCGATATCGCTTCACGGGTGGCGACATCCTCAAAATCACTCATCATTTGTCGAGCGGCACCCACACGATTTTTTATTTGGCTGGCCAGCGACCACCAAGGCTTGTTAAACCGATTGCGCCAATAATTGATCCAGCGATTAAAGCGCAGCATCAGGTAATAACTGCGATCGCCGATATGGTAACTGATTGGATTTATTTTAATTCGGTGTTCAAACTGATCGCCGTGGGTTACCCAAAAGCGGCGCCCATTAGAAGCAGTGTGGATATAGTCTTTTTCAATTCGGATATTGCCGAGCCGCTTTCCGGCCCAGCTGCGCATTGGCGCGTCGTGATTTCCAGGAATATAAATGACTTCAGGCGTCAGGCTACTTAATTCGGAAAGCATTTCCAGTAGCAGCGAAGAGGCCTGACACCATGTACCTCGTCCTTGAGCGAGTGCCTGCATATCAAAAATATCCCCAACCAGATAGACCGTATCGGCGCGATTCTGAGCCAGAAAATCTGCAAGTCGATGGGGCTCACTGTCTCTGCTGCCCAAATGGACATCGGAAATCCACAGTGCGCGATAGCGATTGCTCATAGCAAAGTTCCAGTCTGTACCAGTTATCAGCCCATAAAAATCAGGACAGATACGCGGCAAAAATATAGGTCGTCGCTTGAGCTAACTTGAGAAAAATCGATAAATCCGTATTTGCTCTCTTGCTAGCAAATTGAGATCAACTAAATACAGAACGGCGTTGATCGTCAGCGCAACCACTTTGCAGCGATTTGATGACAGTCAGGAGGATTTTTATTGAAGCTTATATTGCAGAGGAAAAAAAGGTGCAGCGGATGATTTTGGCGCTAAAAACCGGGCATAGAGCCCGGCCTGATTCAGAGTAAAAATAAAGCTCACTCTGTGTCCTGGGGATGACGGATAGGCGGGGCAAAAGGAAACTTGGCAACTTTGTCACCCTTTACTTCAACAATCTTGCCGGTGCCCTCTTTTTCCACTTCATCAATACGCACGATGCTGTGCATCGGAATATAGGAACGGGTTACCGAAGCAAATTCGGTTTTCAGCTTTTCCTCACTGGGATCGACCACAAGCTGAGCCTTTTCCCCAAATACAAACTCCTCCACCTCGATAAAGCCGTACATATCACTTTGATAGATGGCCCGAGCGTAGAGTTCGTACACTTGGTTTTGATTGTGGAAAATAACTTTATAAATCGGGTTGGCCATAAGTCTCTCAGGATGGGGATGACCCCGAAGCTCAAATTGATCAAAGAACGGGCAAAGCCCGAAAAAGCGCGCAAGAATAGCACAGGTTCGCAACAGCTAATATAGCCATCTATGCAGTGCCGGGTCGTATCGCTATAATGCCCCACCCTAATTGTTGACCAGTTTTTAACCAGGCGCGATATGTCCGAAACATCGGTGAAAAAGCTATATATTAAGACCCACGGCTGCCAAATGAATGAGTACGATTCCGCGAGGATGCGCGATCTGCTCGGCGAGTCCCACGACATGGTACCTACCGACGATCCCGACGAGGCGGATGTACTATTGGTCAACACCTGTTCTATCCGCGAGAAAGCCCAGGAAAAGCTGTTCCACCAGCTGGGCCGTTGGAAGCACCTGAAGGAAAAAAATCCCGACCTGGTGATTGGTGTTGGCGGCTGTGTAGCAAGTCAGGAAGGC
Source organism: Microbulbifer sp. MKSA007 (assembly GCA_032615215.1). Taxonomy (NCBI): domain Bacteria; kingdom Pseudomonadati; phylum Pseudomonadota; class Gammaproteobacteria; order Cellvibrionales; family Microbulbiferaceae; genus Microbulbifer; species Microbulbifer sp. MKSA007. The sequence continues at coordinate 4,225,517 of CP128433.1, forward strand.
GAGGCGATTGCCAAGCGCGCGCCCCATGTAGACTTGATCTTTGGCCCCCAGACCCTGCATCGCCTGCCGGAGATGATGGAGACCAAGGAGCAAAAAAGCGGCGCAGTTATCGTCGATGTGAGCTTCCCGGAGATCGAGAAGTTTGATCGCCTGCCCCAGCCAGAGGCCGACGGCGCCACCGCATTTGTCTCTATTATGGAAGGCTGCTCCAAGTACTGCACTTTCTGCGTGGTTCCCTACACCCGTGGCGAAGAAGTCAGCCGCCCTGTGGCCGATGTACTCGAAGAGATCGCCCACCTTGCAGACCAGGGTGTCCGCGAAGTGAACCTGCTTGGGCAAAACGTAAACGCCTACCGCGCTACGGGAGAAGATGGCCACGAAGTGGATTTCGCCGAGCTGATCACTTATGTGGCAGCGATTGATGGCATCGACCGTATCCGCTATACCACCTCTCACCCGGTAGAGTTCTCCGATGCGCTGATCGATGTCTACGGACAGGTACCAGAACTGGTTAGTCATCTTCATCTGCCCGTACAGAGTGGCTCCGACCGCATTCTGATGGCAATGAAACGCGGCCACACCGCCCTGGAGTACAAATCCAAGATCCGCCGCCTGAAGAAAATTCGCCCGGATATCTGCCTGTCTTCAGACTTTATTATCGGCTTCCCCGGCGAAACTGACAGGGACTTTGAAGCGACCATGAACCTGATCCAGGACGTGGGCTTCGATATCTCCTTCAGCTTTATATATTCCCCTCGCCCAGGCACCCCAGCTGCCGACCTGGCCGATGACACGCCGGAAGAAGTGAAAAAGCAGCGCCTACAGCTGCTTCAAGCGCGGATTAACCAGCAGGCGGCAGCTATTGCACGCCGCATGGTTGGCAACACCGAGCGTGTACTGGTAACCGGTGTTTCCAAAAAGGACCCCGGACAGCTGCAAGGCCGCACCGAGAACAACCGGGTAGTCAACTTCCGTGCGGACGATCTCGCCCTGATCGGCAAATTTGCCGATGTTGTGATTGAAGAGGCCCTGCCAAACTCCCTGCGCGGTACTTTAGTCACATCTGAGCTGGAAGAAGACCTGTTCTAAGACTTTGTGATTACCTCAAATAGCGGCAAGATGTACTTCGAAAGCACATCCTGCCGCCAAATTAGGCTCAACTTACCCCCCAAATTACGCCCCGTAATTAAAATCAGGTAAAGTTAGAACCTATTTGTAGGAATCACCTCTTTCCCCTTTAGGGAAAATGGGTATACCCTAGCAATATAACCCCTGGATTAAAGGTGCCGGAAACCAATTTGGAAACACAAACCCTCGCTCACAGCATCACTCTCGAGCCCAACGACGCACGCCGTCTCGCCAATCTCTGCGGTCAGTTCGACCAACACCTACGCCAAATAGAACAGCGCCTGGATATCGAAATTCGAAATCGCGGCAACCAGTTTTCATTTTTCGGCGATGCCAAATCGGCGCGTGCCGCTGGCGAACTACTCAGTAGGCTCTACAAGGAAACCGGTACCAAGGACTATCTCACTCCAGATGAGATTCACCTGGCTCTGCAGCAAGCGGGGGTCGAAGAACTCACCGGCCAAGATGGTAGCGGTGACTCCAGCGAAGCTGACCAAGTAGTACTGATTCGCACTAAGAAGTGCTCGGTACGCCCCAGAGGGCTCAATCAGCGTAAATACGTTCGCGCTGTGCAGACCAATGATATCAATTTCGGTATCGGACCCGCCGGTACCGGTAAAACCTACCTGGCGGTAGCCTGTGCTGTGGAGTCTCTGCTCAAGGATGAAGTTGAGCGAATCCTCCTGGTCCGCCCCGCCGTTGAAGCCGGCGAGAAATTGGGCTTCCTGCCCGGTGACTTAAGCCAAAAGGTAGATCCTTACCTCCGCCCACTCTACGACGCCCTCTACGAAATGCTCGGTTTTGAAACTGTTGGCAAGCTGATCGAGCGCAACGTTATCGAAGTGGCTCCCCTTGCCTATATGCGCGGGCGCACCCTGAATAACGCCTTTGTTATTCTCGATGAGAGTCAAAATACCACCCGCGAGCAGATGAAAATGTTCCTCACGCGGATTGGCTTTGGCTCAACCGCCGTAATTACCGGTGACCCCAGCCAGGTCGACCTGCCCCGTGGCCAAGCTTCCGGTTTGCGCCATGCTGTTGGAGTACTGGGACGGGTTAATGGAATCAGCTTTACCCACTTTGGAGCCAAGGATGTGGTTCGCCACCCCCTCGTGCAGCGCATTGTGGAGGCCTACGATATTCATGAAGCTGAGCTGGAAATGGCCTCGGCAGATCGAATTTCCAATAAAGCCGATGAGAATGCCGCTTAGAGTCCGCACCTGAGTTATGACTGATTTAACACTCGATGTGCAGCGGGTCAGCCGCTGCCACGACATCCCTTCCGATGAGGCTATCAGCAACTGGGTATCCAAGGCTTTGACCGGCCACCGCAACGAAGCGGAACTGTCGGTGCGAATCGTGGACGAAAGTGAGAGCCAGGAACTTAATCACCAGTATCGGGGTAAGGATAAACCCACTAACGTTTTATCCTTCCCTACCGATTTCCCTGCGGAGCTGGATCTCCCGATGCTTGGAGATCTTGTGATCTGTGCCCCAGTAGTTGAACTGGAAGCGGAGCAACAGAGCAAATCACTATCGGCGCACTGGGCACATATGGTGGTCCATGGCACACTGCACCTTCTAGGTTATGACCATATCGAAGATGCAGACGCTCAGGTTATGGAAAGCCTGGAAACGAAGTTGCTCGCCAACCTCGGCATTGCAGACCCCTACGCCCCACAGGATGAAGTGGGATGATAGCCGCTGTACCACCGAAGTGATGGCAAACTGCTACTGAATTTTATCTACAAACGAGAGAACCCCGGAGCATGGCCACTTCCATGACCACAGACGAGCCCCCAAGTAGTCACTCAGCGAGCAAATCCCGCGCGAGTGAAAAAAGTTGGCTGGAAAAGCTGTTCAGCGCCTTTTCAGCTGAACCCAAGTCTCGCGACGAATTATTGGACATCATTAAGGACGCCGCTGAAAATCAGCTGGTAGATGCTGAAGCGCTCTCTATTATCGAAGGCGCACTGGACGTTTCCAGCCAGCAAGTCCGCGAGATTATGATTCCACGCTCGCAAATGGTTGTGGTAGGCCTTCACGATAAGCCGGAAGAGTTCCTCCCCAAAATTATTGATTCGGGGCACTCCCGATTCCCTGTCGTCGGCGAAAGTGTCGATGATATACGCGGGATATTGCTCGCCAAAGACCTGCTCCCTCTCCTGTTGAAAGGTTTCGACGGATTTCAGCTCGAAGACCTGATCCGCCCAGCCAATATTATTCCCGAGAGCAAGCGCCTCAATATCCTGCTGCGCGAGTTCCGTGAGAACCGCTACCATATGGCGGTCGTGATAGACGAATACGGCGGTGTATCCGGTGTTGTGACTATTGAAGATATCCTCGAGGAAATTGTCGGTGAAATCGAAGACGAGACCGACGAGGAAGAAGCGGATAGTTATATCCGTAAAGTTGGGGAAAACGATTTTATCGTTAAAGCTCTGACTCCCATTGAAGAGTTCAATGAATTTTTCGAGAGCGCCTTTAGTGATGAAGAATTCGACACTGTCGGCGGTCTTATTATGCAATCATTCGGCCATTTGCCGGGCCGTGACGAAGTCACCCGACTGGGTGACTTTATGTTCCGGGTACTCTATGCAGACAGCCGCCAGATACACCTTTTGCGGGTTGCCCATATGCGCAAACCGCCAGAAGAAGACAGCTGAGCACTGCAAGCTTTAACACACTGATACCCTTAGAGAACGGGGTATCCTGACAACAACTTTATGCGCAGATTATTTTCTCCTCTCGCCAGCGTTGTAGCTGGCGGGTTGATGACACTTTCATTTGCCCCATTTAACTATTGGGTATGTGGCCTGCTGTCCCTGACACTATTCGCCTGGATTCTGCTCTCTGCAGCCAAAGGGCAGGTGCTACCGGGTCGCAAAAGCTTCTGGCTCGCCCTCTGCTATGGATTGGGCCTCTTCGCCAGCGGGGCTTCCTGGGTCTACGTTTCGATTACAAATTTTGGCAACTCATCGGTGCCATTAGGACTGGCCCTCACCGGAAGCTTCGTCGCTATTATGGCGCTGCTGTTAGCCGCGCCCTTCTACATTCTGGGCCGCTTCACAGATAATAAATTCAGCTTCGCTCTGGCTTTTGCCGCATTGTGGTTTATCAGTGAATGGCTGCGCAGCTGGGCCTTTACCGGTTTCCCTGGCTCTTCGCCGGCTATGGCCATACAGAAACCTGGCTAGCGGGCTGGGCGCCGATTTTGAGTGTCTACGGCATAGGCCTGCTATTGGCATTTACCGGCGCAGTGCTGGCCCTGGTTGTCAGTGGCCGCCTATCCCCGCTCAAGCGGCACAGCCATATCATTCTACTCACTGCGGCACTGGCCCCCTGGCCAATAGGAGCTGCCCTCTCCCAAGTAGAGTGGACCTCCGCAAAAGGTCCTCTTATCAGCGTTGGGCTGGTGCAGGCTAATATTCCTCAGGAAAAGAAGTGGTTGCCAGAATTTCGCGGGGAAACTATCAGTCGCTACCAGGAGGGTACTCGCGCCCTTAGCGATCAGGATGTAGATGTTATTATCTGGCCCGAAGCCGCTCTGCCCATGCTCTACGGGCAAGCCCCCAACCTTATGCAGGCGCTGCAACGCAATGCTGAGACTACCAACATCGATTTGATCACCGGTATTCTCTATGACACCCGGGGTTCGACACAGAAGGGGCTGAGTATTCACAACTCCGCCGCAGTTTTTGGCCAGAGCCCCAGCGTGTATCACAAGCGCCACCTGGTTCCCTTTGGTGAGTATGTACCTCTGGAGGATTTTATTCGGGGCACTATCGAGTTTTTTAATCTCCCCACTTCCTTTATCCGCTCAGGCCCGGACGAACAATCACCACTCAATGCTGCTGGTGCAAGCTGGGCGCCGCTTATCTGCTATGAGATTGTCTATCCCAGGCTGGTTGCCGACTCAGCACTGTCTTCCCAGGTTTTGCTGACCATTAGCAATGATGCATGGTTCGGGACCTCTATTGGCCCCCTACAACATATGCAAATGGCGCAGATGCGCGCTTTGGAAACTGGTCGCTACCTGGTGAGAGGGACAAATACTGGTGTGACGGCAATTGCGGACCCCAAGGGGAGGGTTATTAAAAAACTCCCCCAATTCGAACGCGCGAATATGACCGGAGATATCAGAGCGATGAGTGGCGCCACTCCGTTTATGCTAGCCGGCATCTCATTGGTATTTGCCTTGGCGCTCCCAATGCTGGCCCTGGCCCTGTTTTTACGCCGTAGGGTGGAACCCCAATCCAACTCCCCTCTCAGTGGCGAGCTACCCGATTAAAACAAGCCCTGTGGCCACTCCCTGCCGGGGTGGCCATCGGTAAGCTACCGCCACTGAATATCACTGCTATGCTCCATTCAATTTTCTAGCGAATATAAGGCAAGGTGATTCCCCATGCATTGCTTGATTAGCGGTGGCACCGGGCTTATAGGCAGACTCTTTTGTCGGCGCTGGCTGGAGCGAGGCAATACTATTACGGTATTAAGCCGACATCCGGACAGGGTTCGAAACTTATGTGGCGAATCAGCCAACGCCTGCCGCGATCCCGCAGAGGTAAACCAGCCCGTAGATGTTATTGTGAACCTTGCCGGGGCCCCCATCTCCCGTCGCTGGACAGAAAAATATCGCACTGAAATTCGCGGTTCACGCCTGGACACAACAGAGAAGCTGGTTCGCTGGACCCTGGGCCAAAGAGACAAGCCATCCTACTTCTTGTCCGGCTCCGCAATCGGCTATTACGGCAATCGCGGAGGGGAGTTACTGAAAGAAGACAGCGCTCCAGGGGGGCTTTGCCGCACAGCTGTGTCGGGACTGGGAGGCCGCCACGCTCCCGCTGCAGCACTCTGGCGTTAAGGTAGGCATTATCCGCACAGCTATCGTTCTCTCCATGCGCGGTGGCGCCCTTCCCCAAATGCTGCCACCATTTCGGCTCGGGCTTGGCGGCCCCATGGGCTCGGGCGAGCACTGGATGAGCTGGATTCACGAAGAAGACGAAGTCGGGCTGATATTACACGCCATCGACAATCAACTTTGCCGTCCATTTAACGGAAGTGCACCAGAACCTGTCACCAACAACAGCTTTGCCCGGATCCTGGCCAAAGAGCTGCATCGCCCGGCGTTTTTACGCTCACCGGCCTGGGCTTTAAAGATAGCTTTTGGAGAGATGGCTGATGAATTACTGCTAGCCAGTGATAGGGTCGAGCCCTGTACAGCATTGGAAACCGGCTATACCTTCCAATTTCCAACTCTGGAGCAGGCCCTCTCAGACCTGCTCAAGGGTGACGGCGCTGCCACTAAAGCCAGCGCCTGAACAAATGAATTTAAGCGGCGGCCATATCGCTTTCGAGTGCCTGGGCTAAGTAGCGTCGGCTAGATTCACTGGTCACCAGGTCGCCATGGCACTCCATTGGCGCAGAACCCACCCATTGGGCATGCCAGCGATACCAATGGGACTCCTCGGCTTTTGAACGCAGCTCGATAAACTCCACTTCGGCGGGAGCAAAACCGAACTCCCGAACAATCTGCCCAGCAAAGGTCTCAAAATTTTTACTGAGTTGGGCGCCGCTATCGCCACCAGCACACAGAAAAACCAGTGTGCGGCCATCTTGCTCAACCCGCTTGAAGCCAATCCAAACAGCCCGGTTTAACCGGTTATGTAACTGTATCGGAGAGAAAGAAAGTGGGATGCCCTTCATCATAAGGTTATCTCGATTATTGTTATGTTTCTTATCCACAGCCGCTACTCCATATAAAAAGATAATCAATGGGTATGTCCTGTGGCGCCAGTCATCCTAAGCCCGGTACAACTAGCAATCAAGAGCTCTCAAACATTTGGGCTCGACGCCTGATCCCTCAAACCCTGTAGGCCTCTGAGATTACATTTATCAAAAAGTTCCTTATCCATCCTCAACATTTTCTGATGGACGGTAGCGAACTCCACCGATACCAGATCCGTGCCAGTATTTCCCGCCAGTAGACCTGGGTCCTTAGCAGGGAGACAGCATTGGGCAGCCAGCGCCCCACACCTGTTTGAGCGCGGGGCATCAACTCTCCGGCACTCCCAACCGGCAGGGGCTGTACCTCTAAGCCAGCGCGGGAAAAAATTTCCGCTGCGCGAGGCATATGCCACCAGTGAGTGGCCAAAAAAACCGACCTCACGTTAGCACTGTGCAAAATATCAGCACTATTTACTGCATTCTCTGCAGTAGTACGACTGCAATCTTCACGCCAAGTGACCGGAGTGGAAAACTCCTCCTCCAACAACGCAGCCATTAAATCAGACTCTGCCAGCCGCTCTCCGCTGTGAACCCGACCGCCAGATACCAGAATCGGTAAGTCTTCTGGTGCTTGCTCGACAGCACCGGCAACTCTTTCGAGACTCGCCGCAGAGAGTCTCTCCCTATTCGAATACCTGTCGCGATAACGCCCTGCACCAAGGATCACAACGGCCTCAGGCCTTATATGGGGTTGATAAGGTACCTTGCCCAATCGATCCCCAAGCCAGGATGAGAATGCCGGGGTCGCCCCTAACCAAAGCACACAAAAGGAAATCACAGCCAAGGGTAGAGAGCATCTCTCAAGCAGGGACCCGGATGAAGAGAATCGCAAAAGGAATGCAACCAGCAGCCCCAACAATGGGGCTGCTGGAGGCATCAGAAGCGTGGCCGCCGCCGTATAGAGCCCATTCAATACTCGAGACCACCCTCAATCTGTCGAAAGCATCCATAACCACACCGGTGGCAGGGGGTAATCTGGGTATTTGCCGGCGGCATAGCTCGGTATCCACAGCCCAAACACTGCAACTCCTCATCCGGCCCTACAAACTCGCCGGCCAAAGCCCAGGGCTTGCCCTCTTTGATGCATCGCATTAAGTTTGGCCAGGCGGTTTCTGTGGGGTCCGCCGCATCCAGCAGCCAATCACCGCTGCGCTCCTCCAGGGTCTTCAATTCCCCACCTAGTCCCCGGATATAGTCAGCAGCCCGATGCAGGTCATCTTTCAGCCAAGCCCGCAAAAATGCCATCTTATTGGCGGTGAGATTCTCAACAGCCAGCTCACCTTCGACCAAATCTTCAAAGTCTTCGCGAAACTCATTAATCAGATCGTCCTTCGGCGGCAACTTTGGTTCCTTCGTCACGGTATCCCTCCTATAATCCCGCGTTTACGCATCGTAAAAGATGCACTGGGAGCGAAACTTGATCGCGATCAATCTTTACCGATTGACAAGCGTTCACATCCCCCAATAAACACTGAACAGTTTCCCGCAAATTTTGATCACAGAGTATAGGTCCCGAATCGATGGAAGAGCAGTACAACCCCTCCGCAGTCGAAGCTTCCGCCCAGGAATTCTGGGAGGCCGAGAAGAGCTTTGAAGTAAAGGAAGACGCCGGCAGGGAAAAGTTCTACTGCCTATCCATGTTCCCCTACCCCAGCGGCAAGCTACACATGGGGCATGTGCGCAATTACACCATTACCGATGTAATTACTCGCTATCAGCGCATGCAGGGCAGAAACGTGTTGCACCCGATGGGCTGGGATGCTTTCGGTCTGCCGGCAGAGAATGCGGCCATCCAGAACAAGACCGCTCCAGCCAAATGGACCTATGCCAATATCGAGTACATGAAAGGCCAGCTCAAGGCTCTGGGTTTTGGCTTTGACTGGTCCCGCGAACTGGCCACCTGCCAACCCTCCTACTATCGCTGGGAGCAGTGGTTCTTCACCCGCCTCTACGAAAAAGGCCTGGTCTACAAGAAAAACTCTGCAGTGAACTGGTGCCCCCACGACCAGACAGTACTGGCCAATGAGCAGGTAGAAGATGGCGCCTGCTGGCGCTGTGGCACTACCGTTGAGCGCCGCGAGCTGGCCCAGTGGTTTATCAAGATCACCGATTATGCCGAAGAGCTGCTCGAAGACCTGGACAAACTGCCCGAGTGGCCCGAGCAGGTGCGCACCATGCAGCGCAACTGGATCGGCAAGAGCCGGGGAGTAGAGCTGAGCTTTGCCCTGCCCAAGCCTATTGCGGGCATGGACCACTTCGATGTGTATACCACCCGTCCGGATACACTGATGGGCGTTACCTATGTTTCCCTCGCCGCCGAGCACCCCATCGCTCTGGAACTTGCCGAGTCCAACCCCGAACTCAAAACTTTTATCGCCGAGTGCAAAAAGCAGTCCCTATCCGAAGCCGATATGGCCACGATGGACAAGAAAGGCATGGATACCGGGCTCAAGGCGATTCACCCCATCAGTGGTGAAGAAGTCTCCGTATGGGTGGCTAACTATGTTCTGATGGATTACGGCTCAGGCGCGGTGATGGCAGTACCGGCACACGACCAGCGCGATTGGGAATTTGCGCAAAAATACCAGCTGCCCGTTATCCAGGTTATCGAGGCTGCCGACGGCGAGTCCATCAACTTGGAGAAAGAGGCCTATACGGAGAAAGGCAAACTGGTGAATTCCGGCAGTTTTGACGGCCTGGATTTTGATGGCGCCTTTACTGCGATCTCCGAAGCGCTGATTGCTGCAGGTAAGGGTCGGGTTAAGATCAACTATCGCCTGCGCGACTGGGGTGTCTCCCGCCAGCGCTACTGGGGTGCGCCCATCCCCATGTTCAACCTGGCCGACGGCGGAGAAATACCAGTACCCGCAGACAAGCTGCCGATCCTGTTGCCGGAAGATGTCGAGCTCGACGGCGTTCAATCACCTATTAAAGCCGACCCCGAATGGCGTAAAGACGAACTCAACGGCACTCCCGTAGAACGTGAAACCGATACCTTCGACACCTTTATGGAGTCCAGCTGGTACTACGCCCGTTATACCTGTCCCGATTTTGAAGAGGGCATGCTGGACCCGGACCGCGCCAACTACTGGCTGCCAGTGGACCAGTATGTCGGCGGTATTGAACATGCCATCTTGCACCTTCTCTACGCGCGCTTCTTCCACAAGCTGATGCGGGATGAGGGCCTGGTCAATAGCGATGAACCCTTCAAGAAGCTGCTGTGTCAGGGCATGGTGTTAGCCGAATCCTTCTACAAGGAAGAACACGGCCACAAGACCTGGATCAACCCCGCCGATGTGGACGTCGAGCGCGATGACAAGGGCAAGCCGACCAAAGCGATTGAGCGAGCCACCGGCGAAGAGATTATTGCCGGCGGCGTGGTAAAGATGTCCAAGTCCAAGAACAATGGCATAGACCCTCACGCTGCGGTTGAGGAGTACGGTGCCGATACCGTTCGCCTGTTCACCATGTTTGCCGCCCCTCCGGAGCAGACTCTGGAGTGGCACGATGCCGGTGTGGAAGGTGCCAGCCGCTTCCTGCGCAAACTCTGGAAGACCGTTCACGCCCATATTGCAGCGGGCTCCAGTGAAGCACAGATCGACCAGCAGTCCCTCAATGACAAGCAACAGCAGCTGCGCCGCAAAACCCACGAGACCATCCAAAAAGTGGGGGATGACTATGGCCGCCGCCAGACCTTTAATACCGCTATCGCAGCAGTAATGGAATTGCTCAATGAAGTCGGCAAGCTGGCAGATCGCAACAGTGATCAAGGACTGGCTGTAGAGAGAGAAGCCCTACAGACCGCCGTCTTGCTGTTGGCTCCGGTTACTCCTCATATCTGTCACCAACTGTGGCAGGTGCTAGGGAATACCAGTGCCCTAATCGATTCTCCTTGGCCAATGGCAGATGAAAAAGCACTGGTGCGCACCTCGATTACTTTGGTCGTCCAGGTCAATGGCAAGGTACGCGCAAAACTGGATGCGCCTGCTGATGCAGACAAAGAGAGCCTGGAAAAACTCGCCCTCGCCGATGAGAACGTTCAGAAATTTATCGGTGAAGCTACGGTGCGCAAAGTAATCGTCGTTCCTGGCAAGCTGGTTAATATTGTCGCCAAGTAGAGACCCGCAATATGATGCCGGGAGTTTCACTCCCGGCTCACTTAAGTCAGCTCGCTGTAGCCGACAAGACCAAGGCAAGTAGTTTATGAAAACAATCGCAATTCGAGCCTTTATTTTTCTTCTCGCTATCACTATTGCCGGTTGCGGCTGGCATCTAAGAGGCGCCCCTAAGAATTTTCCTCCCGGTAGTACACTCTATATATCCACAGTAGACCCTCGCAGTGATATCGCAGATCAATTAACTCGACTGCTCAATAATGCGGGGGTGCCTATGGCGGAATCACCTGCAGAAGCTGACTATACACTCATCATTCACCAGGAAACCGAGAGAAAACTAACCGTAGCTGTAGACTCTGAAGGGCGAGCATCTGAATACGAATTAATTACCAGTGCAATCTATAGCGTACGCACAGCTTCAGGCCAAGTCCTCCTAAATAAAGCACAGGCAGACGTTTACCGCACCTTGGAGTGGGATGTCGATGAAATTGTCAGTAAAAGTGAAGAGGAAAATACCTTACGCGCGGAGATGCAGCGGGAGCTTATTGGGCGCATTATCGACCGCTTACGGCGTATCGATGTGAATGCTTCATTAGAAGAAAAGAGCTACTAGGTTAGTTTTATTAATGCGCGTTAACCCCCATCAATTATCGCAAAATCTAAAAAAGGGCCTATCGCCAATTTTTATTATCACTGGTGATGAGCCCTTAATAGTACAAGAGTGCTGCGATTTAGTCCGCTCAACAGCGAAAAAGCACGGTTTCACCGAGAGAGAACTTATCCACGCAGAACATAATTTTGACTGGAGCACGCTGGTTGCTTCAGCCGGAAATATGTCTCTTTTCGCAGAAAAAAACTCGTCGAGCTGCGTTTACCCGGAGGTAAACCGGGGGATAAGGGCAGTAAAGCCCTGCAAGAGTTTGCTTCATTGGCGAGTGAAGATCTTTTGCTTTTACTGGTATTACCGAAACTTGATAAATCGCAACTCAACAGCAAATGGGTCAAAGTCCTAGAACAATCAGGAGTACTGGTTCAGGTATGGCCTGTGACGATTCAGGAAATGCCCCGCTGGATCAACCAGCGCCTTGCATCTGCAGGCCTCTCAGCCGAACCAGAAGCAATACAAATCCTGGCAGAAAGAGTAGAGGGCAACTTACTTGCCGCAAGCCAGGAGATAGAAAAACTTAAGCTTTCCAGCCCCGGGCAAGAAATCACCCGGGAAATGATGGAGTATAGTGTTACCAGCTCCGCCCGTTACAGTGTTTTTGACCTAATTGACACAGCACTCTCTGGCAACTCAGCCAAAGCAGTCAAAACACTCGACGGATTGAGGGTCGAAGGTATTGAACCACCCATTGTACTTTGGGCAATAGCAAGAGAAATTCGCACTCTTCTCGACATCATGGAAAAACTGGATCAAGGCCAACCTCTAGCGAGATTGGTTCGGCTGCAAAAGCGACAGCCATTGGTCCAAGGAGCCCTACACAGACTTAATAGGAAGCAACTGGAAAGCTTATTAATTCGCGCTCGGGCTATAGATGTCTCTATCAAAGGTGGTAGTGGGCAGCAATCTCCATGGACAGGGCTATTAGAGCTGACTCTCAATTTTTGCGGGCAGAGAACCATTTAATCAATCTAATCTTAGAGAAGTCTCTGCAGCTATTTTATACACAAAAAAACCGCCCAATAGGGCGGTTTCTTCATGCCTGAGTCTTTTCAGAATCAGTTCTGAGTGATGGTGGCAACGTTGCTCGCACCAACCTGCTCAATGCTCGCCATATTGTATGCACTGCTCTGGCTAACAGTAGCAACATTCTCATAGCCTCCCTGTCCAACATGAGCGGAATGCTCATAACCAGTTTGAGCCACAGTAATCAGGTTATCGCCACCAAAGTCTTGGTGAACATCTGCCAGGTTCAAATCTCCCGCCTGATCAATATCTACAGTATTTGCAACACCAGCACTGTAACCATAGGCATAGTTGCTGTTGCCTGTCTGATCAATATTTGCCAGGTTTGCATCGCCATACTGACCGAAGTCAGCACTATTCATGTCACCGGTTTGAACAAGATTAGCAGTGTTATCAAAGCCGGATTGAGCCATATAACCCAAGTTATTGGTCTCATTCTGGGTGATATTGGCAACGTTGTTAGCACCTGATTGGTAACCAAAAGCAGCGTTAGCATCACCTTGCTGCAGGATAGTAGCGGTGTTGCTAATGCCGGATTGAGACAGGTCGAGCAGGTTAATATCACCGCTCTGCATCAGATTCGCAGTGTTCTCGGCACCTGACTGATAAACAGTACCTACGTTGAAGTCACCTACCTGACCACCTACAAAACCGTCAAATGAGGAGTACCAGGTGCTGTTCCAAACACCATTGTTGTCTCCTACCTGGGTACTAACGAAGTAGTTGCCATCACCTTCCTGTTGCAGAACACCCATGTTGTCATTGCCGTCTTGATACATATCGGCATAGTTAAAGTTAGAATTAGTATATTGATCCAAGTGGATCATATTCTCACTACCAAACTGAGCGGCATAGGCGCTATTGTAGGAACCGGTCCACTGGTGGATAGTTCCATTGTTGCCTTCCCCATCCTGGTAGGTCAAAGCTTCACTGCCCATTTGATCTGTTTGACTAGTGTATGCTGCGTTGCGATCGCCAAGCTGGGTCTGGTCAATGTAGTTATCATCAGCAGATGCTTGATATGCACTAGCTACGTTATCGTTACCCTCTTGCCACTGATAAGCAGCATTATTATTAGCGGCAGATACCTGGGTAACATCAGCATAGTTATTGTCACCGACCTGTACCTGATCACCGTAGTTATTGTCGGCTACAGCCTGGCCTGCGCTAGCAATCAAAGCAATAGCAGCAGCAAGTGTAATCTTTTTCATTTATCAATCTCCCTCGGAATAAAATTATAAATACAAGTAAAATAGTGCAATGCCTTAATCGTACTGCACCAGTTGCACCGCATGGTCGTCACCGAACTGCGCGACATAACCAAACAATCCATCACCATTTTGAATAATGTTTGCAGAATTTCCGTAACCAACCTGGCTAATTAAAGCCACATTATCTACGCCATTCTGTATCGCTGTAGCTTGGTTGTAGGCTCCTGACTGCGATATCGCAGCATAATTAGAATCGCCTGTTTGTTGCACCAACGCTGCATTGGAGCCACCCTCCTGGATCAGGACAGCCTGGTTGTAAAGACCAGACTGGGTAACTTCAGCAAGGTTGTAATCACCTACTTGTGAAACCTGGGCCAAGTTACCCGTAATTGAATCTTTTCTTAACAAAAGAAGATCCAGAGCACCCTGCCCAGCAGACAATTCATTGTGGTCATCTAAATCAGAAGCCCAGCACACCGAAAGCGGTAAAACCAGAAACAGAAATAAAATTGCCGTTACTCGTTTAGCTGTAGCAATCACCAACCACCTCTCCAATAAGAACGGTTAACAACTATAAGAAACAACATGGACACTATAGGTAAAAAAAATATATCTTAAATCAGAAGAAAGATTACATTTAACCGGAAAGAGTAAGAAGAATGTAAAACTTTTGTATTAAGGTGGTGATTTAAATCAAAACACACAAAAAATAAAACAGTTCAATCCCACCAAATTACACACACAAACATGAAAACACATAGATATAATTTAATAAAATTCCATTTCACTAAATTACATATACCCCTAAATGAACATACCAATAAATTTAAATATCCGCTAAAGATTTATAATATTTTTACTGGTGTCGCAGAATATTCACTGAGGACAGACATAGGGTATTGGCTATTATCTTCCAATGCCCACAAATTAGCATTAACCCCCTGGGATATAAGATGAATTACCGCCGACTCTATCGCAGAAAGAACACATAATTGAGCTGGATCGTTAGTGGTCATCCCAGCCTCTATTTCAAGTAAGCGCTTATATTCCACAAAAGTGTAAACATCGCCTTGAACTTGCCTCGACAAGATTTTCTTGCTCGTTAAAACACTACTTAGAACTCGTCCACTTCGGACATCTACCGCACGCAGGTTTACAGTAACCTCATCTACACGATATTGTTCAGAAATACCGATACCGAAGTAACGTGCCCCCGCACCCCCTGTTTTGATGTTTGTATCGTAACCGACTATTCCACCCTCTAACATAATATTGGCTGACATAAGAGAAGGCAGATCGAATACAGGACTGGCAGGATTGTCCTGTTCTTTCAGTGCAGCTCTAATTATTTTCCTTTCGGTTAAGAGGTTTTGTAAACCCTCCCGCTCAAGAGTCACAAACCACCCAGATTCATTCAGAACCTGAACCAGCATAGCTGCAGCCCCTTGAGTCACTGCGGTCGAGAATGAGCTGGAGGGCGCGGGCCGATATTGTCCAGTTTGATCACTAAAACCGTACACTGCTGCAACTATTTTCCCTCTAGGGGCAGGCAAACTGACTAAGTCAGAATAAGTGCTCATTCTATCCGTTAAAGTTGCCTTTTGTTGTCCAGGGCCGAACAACGCCTCCTTAACAGAACTACACCCACTAATACTAAAAACAATAATTAGAATAAATATTCTCGATAACATCGCACCACCCCACAAAACCTAAGCTTGCAAATATAATTTTATTAGTTGCTTGGATTGAGACCTACAACTACAATTTCAGATATTTCACCCGTAACAGCGTCGGTGATGGTTATCGTCAATTCACCATCAATATCAACAATATTTACGATATAGTCATCAGTTACCAAAGTACCATCATTACCATTTCCCACATCTGTCAGCAGCTGTGAGAGCAGACGAGATTCTAGTGTGTCAGTAAATCTATCCAAGGAAGATGAATCAGAGTACGGCGAATCCTTAGCATCAGGATCTTTTTTACTGTTCTGTGCACTAGCATTATTCAGCAAATAATTACCATTAAGAGGATTACCTCCAAACGATGGATTCACAGGTGTGTACACCAGCTCTGTTGCAAACACCGAGCCAGAAAATAATAAAAAAGCCGTTGTAAATAAAAATCTCATTATATTTCATCCCCCGCCAAATCAACATTTTGAGACAAAAGATCCTGCAACCTCTGCTGCCTCACATTATTATTTATTTGCGAAGCAGCCTGCTCGACAATTGCACCAAACTTTCTCCGCCCAGGATAAATGACAGTCTTAAAGACTTGCTTGCTCTCAAAGGTTACCCAAACAACACTGCCCCACCTTGCCGAAGGCCTTTCATGCACGGTCAGGTTGTAGTCGAATCCTGTCAAATTAGTTGTTATATAAATTGATAGCGATCTAGCAAACTCATGACCTATACCGCTTACCGTATTATCAATTACCAATCCAGTAAGCAGGGATTCCTCAGAGCTTTGATCACTTGTTTCTTGAGCGTAACTTTTGTGAACGATACACGAAAGCGCAACTGTTAACACAGTTGCGCACAAAAATAGTGATTTCATAATATTACAAGTTTTGACTGGCCCAACTGCTTGCTTCTAACCGATTCTTACAGCCTATTTTTCTATAGATCTTATATAAATGACTTTTAACGGTGTGCTCACTAACACATAAGGTTTCGGCTATATTTGCATTGGTATTACAGTCACAGATCAACTGTAAAATTTGCCGTTCTCGCTGCGTGAGGTTTGAAGCCTTATCGCACCACTTTTTAGGCTTTCTGTGTTGCCTGAGAAAATTATGGAGAACATCTCTTGGAAACCAGTATTCTCCCGAGAATATCCTACCCAACCTCTCCATAATGACTTTTGCTTCGCACTCGGAGGGTATTAACCCCAGAACTTTTTCCCAATGCAGAACAAAATCAATATCGGCCTTCTGATCGACATTGATTAATACTAAGTTGGGAGGTGTGGGCAGGGAGTGTATCTCCCTCAAAAGATTCTCGAGATCTGAAGAGGATACATCGGCACAATCAAGAAGAAGGTATTCGGCCTTAATACCACTTAGGGATGAAAGTGTCGAGCGCTGAAGGATAGCGCAGGTAGTCTTAAACTCATCTTCAATTCGCCCTGCAAATATTGAGGATTGAAGATTGATGCATGCGGTTAAAAAGGCAACTGTAACCCCTGTTTTTTCTAACTTAGGGCTAACAACCTTTAGCGGTGCATAATCCTTATGCAAATTCATCTGGGTTCCCCCAATGTGCAGTCCTTTTATGTTTCAGCCTGTTACCAGCCTAACTATTTTTTATCAATTTTCCGCGCTCATCTTACGCTGTGAGCTAAATCTATTCGATCAACTCATTAACTGCAACCGGTAGTGATCTAGATATCAAAAATTCAATCTTAAGTGTGCCAACTTGGTTCTCTAATACCATTTTGTAATACAAAGGTATCATGGATCAGTAAACTAAAAAGAAAAATCAACATGCTTTGGTATAGATTTTCTATCGACAATAGAACTCTATAAATATCAATTTTTTTGTACTGGTCCACATTATTAATAAATTTATTTTGAATAATTTAAGGTAAAAAAAATTGCTACCAACAATAAGACGACAAACACAAGATGATTCGAGCCTCATCGGAGACAGACTGACAAAATGGTATTCGATAGCAATAAAATATAAATTTCACCTCATTACTTTTAAGCCATATTTGATCGAGTAAAATCACCTGAGAATTCATAGGATCAGGCCCTGCAAATAAAAACGGCAAAATCACGACTTAAAATTAAACAGCTTAAATAGTAATCAGGAAAAGCTTGTTTTATGCTCATATTCGGCTATGCCTGAATTATTCCCCCTAGGGGAATTGGCAAAACCGTACAAGTTAAATTACAGCATCAAATAGAAATCTACATCCTCCAGGGTGAAGTTATGAACAGTGAGATCCACACATCAGATTGCAAAACCAATTATCAGGTTGCCAACCAGCCCTGCCCGCTTTCTGGTCATAACCTCTATATTGCTGATCAGGCGTTAAAGGAAGCCGTACATATTAATGGGGCCCATTGGGCTGAAGATGACCTGGAGCGGTATGGGGAGGTGTGTGGTAGGCCAGAAATGATTGAGCGGGGCTATGCTGCCAATGAATTTAAACCTATCTTCGAAAGTCACGATCGTTCCGGCCACCGCATTGATTTGGTTCGATACCATCCCTCTTATCACCAGCTAATGCAGCTGGCACTTTCAGAAGGTTTACACAGCTCTCCCTGGACCGACCCACGGGCTGCTGCCCATGTGGCCAGAGCTGCAAAAAATTACTTGCACACTCAGCTTGAAGCCGGTCATGGGTGTCCTATCACTATGACCTTCGCCTCAGTACCCACTATCGAGCTAAACCCTGAAATCGCCACTGAATGGATACCCAAAATAACCAGCCGCACTTACGATGGAAGTAATCGCCCATATTTTGAGAAAAACTCATTGACGATCGGTATGGGCATGACCGAAAAACAAGGGGGCTCAGATGTCAGGGCAAATACCACCGCTGCAATTCCCCTCGTCGATGGAACCTATGAATTATTAGGGCACAAATGGTTTATGTCCGCCCCTATGTGCGATGCCTTTTTAATTCTTGCCCAGGCGCCCGGCGGCTTATCCTGCTTCTTGGTTCCAAGATGGAGGCCGGATGGATCGAAGAACCAGCTGGAGATTCAACGCCTGAAGACAAAGTGTGGCAATGTTTCCAATGCTTCTTCAGAAGTTGAAATACGCGGCGCATTGGGCTGGCTAATCGGTGCAGAAGGGCGTGGGGTCAGCGCCATCATCAAGATGGTAGCGATTACACGGTTTGATTGCATGATGGGCTCATCTGCAGGGCAGCGGCAAGCTGTTATCCAGGCAATATACAATGCTAGTGAGCGTAAAGCATTTGGCAAAAAGCTGATTGATCAACCACTGATGCAAAATGTGCTTGCCGACCTGCAATTGGAGGTGGAAGGCTCAATTGCCTTTACCATGCGCATAGCCAGAGCAATGGATCAAGAGGGCAACGAACACGAAAAGATGCTACTCAGACTCGGGGCCGCGGTGGGAAAATACTGGATATGCAAACGCAGTCCTCATCACGCCTATGAGGCTATGGAGTGCCTGGGAGGTAATGGAGCTATTGAAAATTTTATTACGGCACGGCTGTACCGAGATGCTCCGATAAATGCAATCTGGGAGGGCTCAGGGAATATTCAAGCGATGGACGTGTTACGTGCCATCACTAAAACCCCTGCAGTAATTAGCCACTGGTTTGATGAATTAAACATTAGTCGAGGCATAAACACACAATTTGATACGGCAGTCGACAAGTTAAGAAACGACCTTTCCGACCTAAATCAATTTGAATACCGTGCACGTCATATTATTGATCAAATGGCCCTGACCATGCAGGCGCACCTTCTGCTACAGGGGAGTAGCCCTTGTGTAACTGATGCCTTTATCAAATCAAGAATAGGGATTAACGGCACACACAATACTGGAAGCCTACCCACCGGGATTGACATCGCCACTATTCTGGAGCGGGGAAACCCTCTTATAACTTAAGATACGATAACAGCTACTATCGCGCCTATTTCACGCTGATCGCTACCAGGGTATAAGACTTCCATCCCATGATAGTAATTTTCCGGTATCTGACGATGCCAGTTGACTCAAGACATCTACAATACGATTCGCACTTAATTCAGGGGTGTAGAGTTTATCTGGGGGCAAATTAGACTGGAAAGGCTTGGATAGTGAAGTATCTGTCGTACCTGGATGAATCGCCACCACACAACTTTCCTCCAGTTTCCGCGCCCACTCAATAGACAGGTTCTTAACCAGCATATTTAATGCGGCCTTACTACACCGGTAGCTGTACCAGCCACCGAGCTGGTTATCCGTGATACTTCCCACCTTTGCCGAAAGCGACGCCCACAACAAAGGGCGTCTGCGCTTCAAGAATCCATCCAGTGCGCGCGCTAAATGTAAATGGGAAAGTACGTTGACCTGAATCGACTGCAACAACCAGTGATCATCACATTGCGATAGAGACTTCTCCGGTCCATGGAACTCATCATGTAAAATGCCACAGCAGTTGATTATCCAACCTGGAGGCTCAGAGTGTTCGGCCAAAAAATTTTCAACAATATCGATGGACTCGGCTTGCTCTAAACAAACGGATAAATGGTGTCGCTCACCGACATGGCCAGGAATCATATCAACTGTGATTCGACTCAAGGTCAATAATGTAACTTGAGGATAGCGCCGAATAATTTCGGCGCCAATGGCCTGCGCTATGCCACCGGAAGCACCGGCTATCAACACAGATTGTGGACTTTTGAGCATACCGGCCTCCATGCCGGATTATGGAGTTTTACTATTTTCCTTTCTTTTTCTCTCCAGAAGACTGCACTTTCTCAGCTTTGCCCTTGGAGGCTTCCTTAACGACCCTTAGCATCGGCTCATCAGAGCGGAAAATAAGACCGTGAATTTCTGTCGTATTCTGCCCCTGAAGTAGCTGCTGTAAAAACTGTACTATTTGGGCTGAAATTTCCTGTCCCGGCACAAGGACCGGAATACCTGGCGGATAAGGAACAATTTCATCTGCACTGGTCCGGCCAACCAGGTTCTCAATAGCTTCTGTGCCGTTGTCCATCAGCGGCAATTCTTCTGCTTCCGAAAAATAAGCATCTGCCGGTAAACATGTAAAACGGGTAAATTCTGGCAAACGCCTCGGCGACCCGATATGAATACGCTTGTGAGTATTTCCTGCCAATTGCTTAAGAGCATGAATCAAGCGAAGTAATTTGCTCTCTGTACTACCGAGGGTTACAAGCACAGTAATGGTATTGTAGGTGGTCTTTTCCACCTGGATGCCATACTGATCAAACAATTTAATCTGCATTTCATTGCCAGAGTAACCACTCTTGGAAATATCAATAGTCACCTTGGTGGGATCAAGGCGAATGTTATCACTGGCAAGTGGGTCAGCAATCAAGTCATCACGTGTTAGCGCGCGGAACACACCTGTCTCATTAACGGCATTACGTAAAATTTCCACCATCTTTAGACATTGCTTCAAACGACCATACCCCTCCATCGCCATTTGTTTCCGCGCCACATCTAGGCTCGCAATCATTGCGTACTGAGGACTGGTAGAGGCGTGCATATTCAGGTTTTCGCGAAAACGGAATTCATCAAAGTCCGGGTCTTGCACGTGGATCATACTGGCCTGGGAAAAGGCCGACAGCATTTTGTGGGTGCTTTGGGTCACATAATCTGCCCCACACTCCAGTGCTGTAGGCCGCAACTCGGGATGGAAGAAACCATGGGCAAACCAGGCTTCATCCACCAGCACTTTCACTCCACGCTCATGGGCGTAGTCGATAATTGGCTTAAGGTCGTAACGTAATCCATCATAGGTGCAGGAGGTAATTACCAATAGGCGCGCATCACTGTGCTCATCCAGGGCAGCTTCAATATCCGAACGCTTTACCGGCCCGTAAATTCCAAATTCTGGATGCAGTACAGACTTCAGGTAAACCGGCTCACAGCGATTCATCACAATCGCATGGTGAACTGATTTGTGACACGCTTGGTCAACGATAATTTTTCCGCCACCACCAAGAATTTGCTGAATAACCACTTTATTCGCGGTAGAGGTGCCGTTGGTCAGGAAAAAGGTATGGCGAGCTCCAAAAGCCTGAGCCGCTAGATCCTGCGCCTCCTGAATAACCGAGTGGGGCTCGAGTAAACTATCTAAAACTTGAACAGATACAGACAAGTCTGTATTGAAGATATGTTCACCCATAAAGCGATAAAAATCCCCCACCCAGGGACTATTGCGCAGACTGTCACCACCAGAATGGCCGGGTGTATGCCACGCATCCCGAGCTGAGAATACGTATTCTTTCAGAGTGTCGGCAAAAGGAGTCGAAGCTCTTCGAGCAATAAACGCCTGCACCAAGCGGAACATATGGTTGAAATTGCCCTCACGGCGGTCGAACAACTCATCGAAGCGGCGACGCAAATTTGACAGGGATTTTGAACCGGATTTGCCCGGCTTGGAAGTTGTTCCAGCAAAACCACTGTGGGCTACGAGGAAGATGTTAAGCTGGGAACGCAAAGCGTGAACTCGGTCAGCGAGTTCATCTGCAGCATCCAGCCTCTGCCCATCACTGCCACCATCGACAATGACCGCTTGCAGGGAATCCTCTTCTTTTGCCAACCTCTCAGCATCTGCGGGCATTACGGCTTCAAAATGAAGACCAAAAGGATTGTCGTGTACTGCTGCCGTATTATTGAGAGCGGTAATCCACTCATTGGCCAATTTGCTATCAGAACTGACCAGAGCGACCCGACACTCTAATTCAAGGCTATTTTCGTTTAGGTTGCCCAACTCAGGCATCTTCAATTCCAAACCCATAATTCTTATCCATCAGCATAGCTTGTAGGTGAGTACAACTTGCTGTATCAATTATTCAACTATTTGATTTTATTAACTTTTATAAGGCCCCCGCGAGTTGCGGTGGCTCTGGAATTCCAGGGCAATAAACACCAGGGGGCAAATACTAATGTAGGAGGGAGGGGAATTCTGCGACTACATTGCATTTGGCGATTTTCGCCAAATGTACCCAGGCATACCAGATCTATTGCCAAGGAAGATAATAAAGTTAGAACTTTGCGCTACGCACAATACCATTAAACGTGAGGCAATCCTCGACCCTGTGACGCTGTACCTGGGATAATTGGTGAAGCGGAAAGTAAGCCCATTGGGAATGTTCATCAGAGAGAATATAGTCACCCTCTTTAATGAAATGGGCTCGAAAAATAAAAACATGTGAATTGAATGCGTTGTGGTAGTAGATGCCACTGAGATACTCTATTCGAACTTCTCGTCCAAGTTCCTCATGGCACTCCCGCACCAATGCCTCATGGGCAGTTTCACCCGGGTCTAATGCTCCGCCAGGCAAGCCCCAGCTACGCTCAGCATAAGTCGCTTTCAGCTGCAGTACTTCTCCACCAGTATTCGTGATTACCGCATGGGCACTCAAGCGGTAACTATCATCAAAGGCCATGAACAAACCCTGATAACAAGTCAGGTTAAGAAGGGAAAAACGAGAGCCTATTCATTGCGAGTACGCCCTCGTCGTTAAGGTTAAAACCCCTGGGCTAATACAAATCCAAATCCTAAAGTTTGCACTGATTCATCATAATCAAGGAGGCTCTCTCCGTAACCATTGAAATAGCGGATATATCCATCAACGCGTTTCCCGAGAGGGAAGCCCCAGGTCAGCTCCACTGCACCACGATTATCTGAGCGCAAATTGTTACGTAACATCAGTGAAACCGTGTGATCTCCATCGCGGTATCGCCCACCTAGTTCAAAATGCCCCAGGTAGTGCTCAATATCCGGATTATCATCATCATCCTTATCTTCAGGAACCCTGTACCAGGGCTTTAGGCTGATTGAATAATTATCCCGCTCAAAAATGAAATTCGCATATATTCTATTCCAGCTACGGGAATAGGGTTCACTACGCCCATTTGACTGGTGGTTAATCGCTACCTGGTTAGCTACATTATTCCAACCAAATAGACTCCAGTCATTGAGCCAACTCAGAATCAATTCCGGCTCGTGGTTTGTTTCACGGAAGGGAGCGGAGTCATCGGAGTTGTACGCCTGCCAAAAGCTGCGATTTGTATAGGCGACACTCAGTACAGAAGCCTGCCCCAAAAAACCCCGCCAAATAGGCACCTGCACAGAAAGCTGGAATTGAACTTCGACGTTATCCAACTCTTCTGCCTCAGCAAGGCCTTCAATGTCTGCCAGCCCTCCCTCTTCCGGGGCTGGATTGTAGACCATTGGCAGCACGTAGTTAGTTTTATGGGAAGCTAAAGTAAAAGGGTTATTGGCAGCATCCCTGATAGCCTGAGCCCTCCCCCTAACAATACTTCATCTGTCGGAAGGTCTTCCTCATACTCGTCGACAATAAAGTCCGCTATCACCGGATCCTCTTCAAGAGTCAGTTCAGCTCTGACTCTTTCAGCGCAGATACGTCGAATTTCCCTTATCGTGACATCGGCATCCGAAACAAGAATTTGCTCGTTCAAGCAGCGCTTATGGTGGGTCTGCAGGTTTTCTCCCGCATCCATAGAAAAAGTTGATTCTGGCGCCTCTTCAGCTAAAGCTGTTGGCAACTGTGCAACTAACCCAACAGAAGAAAGTAATGTGAGCCCGGCAAAAACCCTTCTTCGATAGTAGGACAAAACGCTTTCCCCCAGTCATTTATTGCAATCGTGATGCAAGCTTACACTGGAGAGGATTACAAGTCCCACTACATAATTTTGCGATTATCGTGACAAGACAGCCAATCAGGCTAGATAAGCTCTAATTTCAGCTTAGATAGAACAGAAAACTAAATAGTGACAGGTATAGAAACAGGAATCTCCATTTGAGCCTATTTGTGTGACCAATAGTGGTTATAAAGTTTCCTCAAGCTGGGCTAAAGTAGTCCTTTTAAGCTCGACGACCACTCCAAGTCCCTCAGCCGAACCTGCCACAGGCGACCAGTACTAGATGGCCAATCGTACCCTACTAACAGGCTCCGACTATCAACATAGCAATGGGCATCTCTTTCAGCTTCATCACCCTGGTAAATGTAAGCAATAATATCGGAACCCAGTTCCTGAGCCTTCTGGCTCGAAACATCCCCCGCCATTGATCTTGCCGTGCGATGGCTCACCCTAGGAGAGAGCAACTTACCCCGCTGAGATGGATCGACGATATCAGGGGATACAACTTCCAGGCCATTTTCATGTTGTACCAACCTCGACAAGACAGGCCCCATAAAAACCCGCATCAGTGGAAACAATAGCCGCTCTTCCCCTTCGATGTTGAGTTGCTGAGGGCCATTGGGGCCTGTCCAGCTGGCTTGAATATCATCACCTATCGCAGGACTCTTTCCCTCTTCTGGAATTAACTTGTAGTGGGCGCTCACCTCATCAACTTCATCTCGCCAATGCACAACACACTCACTCACTAGCCCCCTTCCAAAAGAGCAAATACTTCGATACCAAACCCCTGGTCCCCGACTAAGCGCCGACTGACAAGCGAGCGTCGCCCCTGCTCATCATTCCCTAACTGCCAACTATCTTGCACAGGCATTTCCCTGCCATCACAACTATAGTGATAGCGACCCTGAGCCAAAGTTGAATTTAAACGCATCGCAGGTTCCCTCCTTGCTCGCTGTACATCAGACCGGCGGTCCAGTACCCAAAAAGTATTGCACATGGAGGGAGGCTAACCTCGTTTTTTACGCCTCCTTTAGCCAAACACTATGGAGACAGTGACCAACACAAGGATTTAAAAATAGGGGAAAACTATGAAACAGCTGAAATACCTCCAAAGTGAATGACTTAACCTGAAGTAGTTGAAGAATTTTCCAGCCGGATGCACCAATAGAGTGAACGTTTTATATAAAGCACTACTGAGGTTCATTTAAGGTATCCAGAAATTAGGCTCGCCAAAATTCCAGGTAACTCCTGACCTAGAACCAACTAGCAATCATTGGAAAACCTATATCTACAAAAGTACTTACAGCCTCTTCTTTTATTCTCATTCACCCAAAAGAAACTTAAGCTATTTAAGCGGAATAACGTCAAGCTGGCGCAATAAACATCAAATAACTTTTCCCACATCACATAAGCACAAAATTCCAGCTAGCAGCACAGGATTTCCGGGGGAATGATCCAAATATATTTGGTAGCCTTTAATTCTTGAGCATGACCAAAGAGAAAACTCTCGAATTTTATCATTATCCATATCACTCATCGAAACCAGTAACTTGCTGGTACAGCAAAGTGAATGGCTTTCATGGCGAGTAAAATTAGACGCAACAGCATGTCAGAAATTTGTTTGAATAGAGGATCGCTAATTCAACTACTAATTCTCTTAGAAGAGCTACGGAGACAATATCTTTAGGTATCCATGATGTTGCTGGAATACAACCATTAGATCCCTATAAATATCGCTTTCTCCTACCAGCTTTCACGTACTAGCGTCACCGAAGTCAAGAAATATGATATTGGTATTTAGGACTCTTAAGGAACCTCTGAATAATTCTGAGTCAATTTGGTAATATTCACCTACCCATCAAGACTACGATGAATCATGCACCAAGTCACCTTTGCCGAAGCAGAATATAAGCTAAAGCGTCGTATAACTCGCCGAGAGAAGTTTCTTTCTCAAATGGAAACCCTCGTCCCATGGCAGCGACTAGAAGCTCAGATCACTCCTTGTTACCCACAAGGTAAACGTGGCCGACAGCCATATCCATTGAGTGTCATGCTTCGTATTCATTGCATGCAGCTATTTTACAATCTCAGTGATCCCGCTATGGAAGATGCACTGTATGAAATTGAATCCATGCGTAGTTTTGCTGGATTGACTTTGAGTAGCCCAATTCCCGATGAAACAACGATTCTTAACTTTCGCCACTTACTGGAGCTCAATCAGCTAGGTGCAGCTCTTTTTGATGAAATCAACAAACACCTTGCTGAGAATGGGATGGTACTGCGTGAAGGCACGATTGTAGATGCCACTATTATCTCTGCGCCAACTTCAACTAAGAATGAAAAGAAAGAACGTGACCCGGAAATGCATCAAACAAAGAAAGGCAATCAGTGGCATTTTGGGATGAAAATGCATATCGGGGTTGATGATGTGCTCGGAGTAATACATAGCATAGATACAACAGCAGCGAATTCGCATGATGTCACAACCACAGAGCGAGTTCTCCACGGGGAGGAGAAAAGAATCTGGGGAGACTCTGGGTACATTGGTGCGGAGAAACGTGAAGAGTTGAAAGAGCGGGAGGCGGATTGGTATATAGCAATGAAGCCGAGCAAGCTAAAAACTCTTCCAGGGCGTGATGCACTCCGTAAAGCGGAAAAGATCAAGGCGCAGATAAGAGCGAAGGTCGAGCACCCCTTCCGCTACATCAAACGGGTATTT